>CAZEWM010000011.1:0-19227 GCA_964516045.1 uncultured Gammaproteobacteria bacterium | reverse complement strand
ATCTTGTCTGCCATGCCCTCTGAGCCGAATGACTGGTAACGAGCCTTACAGATCTCAGTCATTGCTTTAGTTGACTCTTTCAAGAACTTACGTGGGTCGAAGTTACTTGGGTTGTCATGTAAGTGCTTACGGATAGAACCGGTAGACGCCATACGCAAGTCAGTATCGATATTAACTTTACGAACACCTGACTTAATGCCTTCAACAATTTCACCCACTGGCACACCGTAGGTTTGACCCATATCACCACCGTAGTTATTGATAATTTCGAGCCAATCTTGAGGCACTGAAGAAGAGCCGTGCATAACCAAGTGAGTATTAGGGATGCGAGCATGGATTTCTTTGATACGGTCAATACGCAAGATCTCACCATCTGGCTCTTTGGTGAACTTGTAAGCGCCGTGTGAAGTACCGATTGCGATTGCCAATGCGTCAACACCGGTCTTTTCAACGAAGTCAGCTGCTTCTTCAACGCTGGTCAACAGCATATCCATGTCCAGCTTACCTTCTGCGCCGTGGCCATCTTCTTCACCCATTTCACCGGTTTCCAAAGAACCCAAACAACCCAACTCACCTTCAACTGAAACACCAGCAGCGTGAGCGATATCAACGACCTGCTTAGTTACGTCAACGTTGTATTCATAAGATGCTGGCGTCTTACCGTCAGACATCAAAGAGCCGTCCATCATCACTGAGCTAAAGCCAGACTGAATTGAACGAGTACAGATTGCTGGAGATGCGCCGTGGTCTTGGTGCATACACACAGGAATATGTGGGTACATTTCGATCGCCGCAGAGATCAAGTGACGTAAGAATGGTTCACCCGCGTATGAACGCGCACCAGCAGAACCTTGCAAGATCACAGGACTGTTAACTGCATCCGCAGCTTCCATGATTGCGTGGACTTGTTCCATGTTATTTACGTTGAACGCTGGCAAACCGTAGTTGTTCTCAGCCGCGTGGTCCAACAATTGGCGTAGAGTAATCAAAGCCATGTTAAATCTCCTAAGTGTTAAACGTTTCCGTTTGAATTTAAAAAATTAGTGTTTCACCTGATGCTCGCCAACACGGATGATTTTCATCACGTTGGTGCCACCAGCAATACCATTCAAGTCACCCTTGGTGATGATCACCATGTCGCCATCACGCACTGCGCCACGACGTTGCAACTCTTCGATAATTTCCACATTCGCCTGCTGCGAATCGATACCCGCTTCAAGCGCAAAACTCACCGGGTAAACACCACGGTACAAAGTCACTTTGCGACGCGATGAGACGCGTGAGGTCATTGCATAAATCGGAATGCCCGATGAAATACGTGACATCCACTTGGTCGTTGCGCCCGATTCAGTCAATGCCGCAATCGCTGCCACACCCAAATGGTTTGCGGTGTACATCGTCGCCATCGCAATCGACTCATCGATCTGCTCAAAGTGGGTGTGCAAACGGTGATCTGAACGACGCGCAGAGCTTTGCTTCTCAGCTTCGATACACACACGATTCATTGCCTCAACCGCTTCGACCGGATACTTACCTGCCGCGGATTCTGCTGACAACATAATCGCATCGGTACCATCGATAACCGCATTTGCAACATCAAAAACTTCTGCACGGGTCGGAATCGGATTCTCAATCATCGACTCCATCATCTGTGTGGCGGTTATCACCACACAATTCATTTCACGTGCGCGCCTGATCAACAACTTCTGGGCTGCAGGTAACTCCGCATCGCCGATTTCAACACCCAAGTCGCCACGCGCCACCATAATGACATCGGAAGCATTAATAATGTCGTCAATATGATTTAGTGCTTCTGCACGCTCAACCTTCGCAACAATGCCACCTTGACCACCCGCAGCTTGCAGTAATTCACGGGCACGACGGCAATCATGACCTGTCTGCACGAAAGACACCGCCAAGTAATCAGCTTCGATAGAAGCTGCAAACTTAATATCTTCTAAATCTTTATCGGTCAACGCAGGTGCTGACAGTCCGCCACCCTGTTTATTGATACCTTTATTATTCGATAACTTGCCACCGAGTTTAACCTGACAGCGAATCTCAGAACCGGCAATCTCTTCTACCCACAGTACGATCAAGCCATCGTTAAGTAACAACGTGTCGCCACGCGAGCATTCCAAGTGCAGCGTTGAGTAACCGGTACCTACGCGCTCTTGATTGCCTTTCTCTTTATCCCAAGCGGTATCGATGATGAATTTGTCACCGATTGCTAATTTGATTTCGTCGTTTTCAAAGCGTGCAATACGAATTTTTGGACCCTGAAGGTCAATCAGCACGCCAACTTGTCGACCACTCGCTCGCGCGCGGTCACGAACCCATTCCGCACGACGCTGATGCTCTTCATAACTACCGTGCGACATGTTCAAGCGAACAACGTCAACGCCGGCAGCAATAATCTCGTCGAGTGTTTTTGGATCGTCTGTTGCTGGCCCTAAGGTCGCAACAATTTTTGTACGTCTTGGCATTTAATTTCCTACTTGCGAGACCAACTTCTCTCTCGCGACACGCCCACCCCCATGGTGAACGAGCAATTAGGGGCAGCTCGCGCCACCCCTAATAATTTTACTTTGCAGCTTCTTCCAACATAGCAACGGCTGGCAGTGTTTTACCTTCGAGGTATTCCAAGAAAGCACCACCTGCGGTTGAGATGTAAGACACCTGATCATAGATGTCATATTTTTGGATCGCCGCGATGGTGTCACCACCACCTGCTAGTGAGAATGCTTTTGAATTCGCGATCGCCATTGATACTGTCTTAGTACCCTCACCGAATTGATCAAATTCAAATACACCAACAGGACCATTCCAAACCACGGTGCCTGCGTTAGCGATGATGTCCGCCAACTCTTTCGCAGAGTCCGGGCCAATATCGAAAATCATATCGTCGTCAGCCACATCACCTGCAGATTTCAAGGTTGCTTCTGCGGTTTCGCTGAATTCTTTACCACAAACAACATCAGTTGCGATTGGAATGATTGCACCACGTGCAGACATCTTTTCAACCAAGCCTTTTGCCGTATCAACCAAATCATCTTCGCAGAGTGATTTACCCACGTTGTTACCCATCGCTTTCAAGAAGGTGTTTGCGATACCACCACCAACAACCATCTGATCAACCTTTTCTGACAAGGCTTCCAACACAGTTAGTTTGGTTGATACTTTTGAACCACCAACGATAGCGACCATTGGACGCGCTGGCTCAGCTAATGCTTTAGCTAAGTTATCCAGTTCATCAGATAACAAGATGCCCGCACAAGCGACTGGCGCAAACTTACCCGCACCATGTGTTGATGCCTGTGCACGGTGTGCTGTGCCGAATGCATCCATTACATAAACGTCACACAAAGCAGCGTATTGCTTAGACAAGGTCTCGTCATCTTTCTTTTCACCTGCGTTAAAACGCACGTTTTCCAAAAGAACCACTTCACCATCGGCCACATCAAAACCACCGTTTAGGTAATCCTTAACCAAACGAACGTCTTTACCCATCTTCGCTGACATATCTGCTGCGATAGGCGCCAATGAGTTCTCCTCATCCGCTTTACCTTCTTCTGGACGACCACGGTGTGACATCACCATGACCTTTGCGCCTGCTTTTGCACAATGCTCAATAGTTGGCATAGACGCCGTAATACGCGCATCAGAGGTCACTTTGCCATCTTTAACAGGAACGTTAAGGTCTGAACGAATAAGAACGCGCTTACCCGCTAGATCGAGATCGGTCAGCTTAATGAAAGCCATGTTGAACTCCTAAAATTTAATGATTTAAAAACATTCAGGACACACTGCCTGTGTCCAAAAGGCTTTTAAGAAGAATGGCTGATCACCGAAGTGATCAGCCACATTTCTTTAGCGATTAGCCAGCAACGTGACGTGCGAAACGCAACATGTTGCAGGTGTAGCCGTACTCGTTGTCGTACCAAGAAACAACCTTAACGAAGGTCTCATCCAGTGCGATACCTGCTTCTGCATCAAAGATTGATGAGTAGCCACAGCCACGGAAGTCAGTAGAAACAACTTTCTCATCGGTATATGACAAAGTATCACCGATACCTGCAGTTTCTGATGCTGCTTTCATTGCTTTACAGATTTCTTCGTACTTAGCTGGCTTATCCAACTCAACAGTCAGGTCAACAACAGATACGTCTGAAGTTGGTACGCGGAATGCCATACCAGTCAACTTACCGTTCAACTCTGGCAATACAACGCCTACTGCTTTAGCTGCACCGGTAGATGATGGAATGATGTTTTCCAAAATACCGCGGCCGCCGCGCCAGTCTTTCATTGAAGGACCGTCAACAGTCTTTTGGGTAGCAGTCGCTGCGTGAACAGTCGACATCAAGCCACGCTTGATACCCCAGTTGTCGTTAAGAACCTTAGCGATTGGCGCCAAGCAGTTAGTGGTACAAGACGCTGCTGAAACGATGTTCTGGCCAGCGTACTTCTCGTGGTTAACACCGTATACAAACATAGGAGTTGTATCTTTAGAAGGTGCAGACATAACAACCTTCTTTGCGCCTGCATCGATGTGCTTCTGACAAGTCTCTTCAGTCAAGAAGAAGCCAGTACACTCAAGTACTAAGTCAACATTGATGTCACCCCAAGCAAGATCTGAAGGATCACGCTCAGCAGTCAAACGAATAGTCTTGCCGTTAACAACCAAGTTATTACCGTCTACTGCAACATCACCTTTGAAGTTACCGTGAACTGAGTCGTACTTCAGCATGTATGCCAAGTAGTCTGCATCCAACAAGTCGTTGATACCGACAACTTCGATGTCGTTTGAGAAATCTTGTGCAATTGCACGAAACGCCATACGACCGATACGACCGAAACCGTTAATACCTACTTTAATAGCCATTTACTAACTCCTAATTATTGGCCGATCAGCGCCGGCCTTTTCTAAATTAAACTGATTAACCTAATACGCTTTTCGCTGTAGCTACTACATTGTCTACAGTGAAACCAAACTCTTTGAACAACTCGCCAGCAGGCGCTGATTCACCAAAGCTCTTCATCGCTACGATGCCGCCATCAAGACCAACGTACTTGTACCAAGACTGATCAACGCCAGCTTCAATTGCTACACGCTTAACACCTGGGGTAAGAACAGAATCTTTGTACGCTTGGTCTTGTTTATCGAATGCACAAGTTGATGGCATTGAAACCACACGCACTTTTGCATCCATTGCAGCTGCCGCATCAACCGCCAAAGAAACCTCAGAGCCAGTTGCAATGAAAATAATGTCCGCATCGCCATCACAATCTTTCAAGACGTAACCGCCCTTCTCGATGTTCTTAACTTGCTCTGCAGTACGCTCCATTGGCGTGAGGTTTTGACGTGAGAACACCAAACCAGTTGGCGCATTGCCACGCAACATAGCCATCTTCCAAGAAACCGCTGACTCAACTGCATCACATGCACGCCAAGTTTCAAAACCTGGGATAACACGCATGGTTGAGAGTTGCTCAACTGGCTGGTGAGTTGGGCCGTCTTCACCCAGACCAATTGAGTCGTGGGTGTACACATAAATAGTGCCGATCTTCATCAACGCAGACATACGCAATGCGTTACGCATGAACTCCATGAACATGAAGAAGGTACCACCATAAACTTTAAAGCCACCGTGAAGAACCATACCGTTCATCATGTGCGCCATACCGAATTCACGAACACCCCAAGACAGGTAGTTACCGTTCGCGTTTTCTTTATTCACTTTGACAGTGCCTGACCAGTTAGTCAGGTTAGAACCCGTCAGGTCAGCTGAACCACCAAACATCTCTGGCAACAACGGACCCATGGCTTCGATCGCGTTTTGAGACGCTTTACGTGACGCGATGTTTGGCATGTCTGCTTGTGTTTGAGCGATGAACTTATCCATCTCAACTTCAAAGTTACCTGGCAACTCACCCGCCATACGACGCTCAAATTCAGCCGCTTCCGCAGGGAACGCTGCTTTATATGCCGCAAACTTTTCATTCCATGCTGCTTCGTCTTTAGCGCCTTGCTCTTTGTGATCCCAACCCGCATAAACGTCAGCTGGAATTTCAAATGGCGCTGCAGTCCAACCCAACTCTTTACGAGTCAGTGCAATCTCGTCATCACCTAAAGGAGCGCCGTGGCAGTCATGACCACCCGCTTTGTTCGGTGAGCCAAAACCGATAGTGGTCTTACAACAAATCATTGAAGGCTTGTCAGTTACAGACTTGGCTTCTTCGATAGCTTTGTTGATTGCATCTGCATCGTGACCATCCACATCAGCAATCACGTGCCAGTTATATGACTTGAAGCGCGCAGGTACGCCAACTTCCATCCAATCACCGATGTGACCGTCGATAGAAATGTCATTGTCGTCCCAGAAGGCAATCAGCTTACCGAGACCTAGGGTACCGGCCATTGCACATGACTCGTGCGACAAACCTTCCATCAAACAACCATCACCTAAGAATACGTAGGTGTTGTGATCAACGATCTCGTGACCTGGCTTATTGAATTGTGCAGCCAAGGTGCGCTCAGCAATCGCCATACCGACTGCGTTAGTGATGCCCTGACCCAAAGGACCAGTGGTTGTTTCAATACCGTCTGCGTAACCGTACTCAGGGTGACCTGCTGTCTTTGAGTGCAACTGACGGAAGTCTTTGATGTCATCCATCGTCAAGTTGAAGCCGGTCAAATGCAGCAATGAGTAAATCAGCATCGAGCCGTGGCCGTTCGAAAGAACGAAACGGTCACGGTCAGCCCACTTGGCGTTAGTTGGGTTGTACTTCATGTGATCGTTCCAGAGCACCTCAGCGATATCCGCCATGCCCATTGGGGCACCCGGGTGACCTGAGTTAGCTTTTTGAACAGCATCCATAGATAACGCGCGAATGGCGTTGGCAAGCTCTCTGCGTGAGGACATAAGTCTCTCCTGATCTAATGTTTAAAAGTTGTGGTCTTGAAAGGCGAAAACCCAGCAAGAATTGAATTCTTCAATTGCACCTAGCGATCAGTGCTAGGGCGTCTGCAACGAGAGGCAGACTCAGCAAAAGCGATGGGCATTCTCGCTCAGGTGTCTTATACGGGGCAAGATAGGAAGTAAGGAATATTCAAATATACCCATAAAATTTAAATTTATGCGCACAAGTGATTGATTTTATAGGGAAGATAAATCCCCATAAAAACTAATCTTTGATCCATTTGATCGAACAACCCATGCTCGAGACCTGTTCAGCGGGTCCTTTTTGAGTCTCAGCGACCTCTTTCATGGCCTCAAACAGGTCGCGACGGACATCGGGGTCAGCTGCCTCTTTGCGACTCTCATCCAAACGACCTCGATATTGCAGTTCACCTGAACGGTTATAGCCAAAAAAGTCTGGCGTACACACCGCACCGTAAGCTTTTGCAACGGCTTGAGATTCATCTAATAAATATGGGAATGGAAAATCCATCTGCTGAGCGATCGTCTGCATATTTTCAAAAGAATCTTCAGCGTAATCAGTCGGATCATTCGACATGATTGCTACGCTATTAATACCTAACGCTTTGAGCTCACGCGTATCTCGCACTAAGCGGTCCAGTATGGCTTTCACATAAGGACAGTGATTACAGATAAACATGACCAACAGCCCGTTCTCACCCATACAGTCTTGCATGCGCCATGTTTTGCCATCGACGCCAGGCAAGGCAAAGTCGATAACAGGTTGTCCAAAATCACATACTGGGGGCTGCAACGAGACCATGATTAAAACTCCATCATTAAGCTTTCAAATGCGCAGGCATTCTGACAAAAGCCTATTCAACGCTCAATAAGGGTATACTCGCGCCCTTCAAGCCCCCCCTAAGAGGGAGCACTGAATACAATAGAAGGAGTTTTAGCTCGATGGCGAATGAATTTATTTTCACTTCAGAATCAGTGTCTGAAGGTCACCCAGACAAAATGGCAGATCAGGTATCGGATGCAATCTTGGATGCAATCCTCATCGAAGATCCCCATGCACGCGTAGCGTGTGAGACTGTTTTCAAAACAGGCCTTTGTTTAATTGCGGGTGAGATCACTACAACAGCTAAGCCTGATTACGAACACATCATGCGTCAAACCATTAATGAAATTGGTTACGACGATTCAGCTAAAGGCTTTGATGGAAACACCTGCGCAGCAATGATCGCAGTTGGCGTGCAATCACCTGACATCAATCAAGGTGTCGACCGCGCTAAGCCAGAAGACCAAGGCGCTGGTGACCAAGGCATTATGTTTGGTTACGCAACCAATGAAACTGACGTCTTAATGCCTGCACCGATTCAGTATGCACATCGTTTGGTAGAGCGTCAGTCAGAGTGTCGTAACAACGGCACCCTGCCATTGTTGCGCCCAGACGCAAAATCACAGGTCAGCTTCCACTATAAAGACGGTAAGCCGGTATCGATTGATGCGGTTGTCTTGTCGACTCAACATGCGGAAGAGTTTTCTGGTGAGACCTTACGCGAAGCGATTATGGAAGAAGTCATTAAGCCAGTACTTGAACCAACAGGCTTGTTAACGGCGAATACCAAATTTCACATCAACCCGACAGGCAACTTTGTGATCGGCGGCCCAATGGGTGATGCCGGCCTGACGGGTCGTAAGATCATTGTTGATACCTACGGCGGTGCCGCACGTCACGGCGGTGGTGCTTTCTCGGGTAAAGATCCATCAAAAGTTGACCGTTCAGCAGCTTACGCAGGTCGCTATGTCGCTAAGAATATCGTTGCGGCGGGACTTGCCGATCGTTGTGAGATTCAAGTGTCATACGCAATTGGTGTTGCAGAGCCAACCTCAATCATGATCGACACTTTTGGCACCGGCAAAATCAGTGACGAACGCATCACTGAGCTTGTTCGTGAGCACTTTGATCTACGCCCATACGGCATTCTGAAAATGCTCGACCTGCTGAATGCTAAGCAGATCAAATACCGTAAGACCGCTGCATACGGTCACTTCGGTCGTGAGAATGAAGGCTTCACTTGGGAGATAACCGATAAAGCTGACGCATTGCGCGACGCAGCGGGTCTGTAAGAACCAAGACCTTTAACCGCAACCGCAAAGCTTAGCGGTAGAAATTAGAGCCCGTAGTCATTACACTGCGGGCTCTTTTTTGTTGGAAACAACAGACAATTTCCTCTTGAGGAGCGTTGCGACCCTTTATTTAAGGCCAGGCTCGAGAGCGAATACAGCGAACCCAACGACGCTCACTCTGATTGATTAGGAGATTAACCATGAGTGAGTTCACAGACTATAAAGTTGCCGACATGTCACTGGCAGACTGGGGTCGCAAAGAAATCGCGATTGCTGAAACTGAAATGCCCGGCCTGATGGCGTTGCGCGAGAAATATGGCAAAGACAAGCCACTGACCGGCGCACGCATCACCGGTTCATTACACATGACCATTCAAACCGCTGTTCTGATCGAGACACTTGTTGAACTCGGCGCACAAGTTCGTTGGTGTTCATGCAACATCTTCTCAACCCAAGATCACGCAGCTGCAGCCATCGCTGCCGCGGGCATTCCTATATATGCCTGGAAAGGCGAAACACTGGAAGAATACTGGTGGTGTACCGAGCAAGTACTCAACTGGCCAAATGGCGAAATCGCCAACATGATTCTTGATGATGGTGGCGACGCCACCTTACTCGTTCACAAAGGTGTTGAGTATGCTGATGCGGGCGTACCTGAGCCAAAAGCCGGTGATTCAGAAGAATGGAAAGTCATTCTCAATGTGCTTAAGCGCTCACTGAATGAAGAGCCAGATCGTTATAAGAAGATGGCCGCGTCGATTAAAGGTGTCACTGAAGAGACTACCACTGGCGTTCACCGTTTGTACGACATGTTCAAAGCCGGCACTTTGTTGTTCCCTGGCATGAATGTTAACGACTCGGTTACCAAATCAAAGTTCGACAACCTCTATGGCTGTCGTGAGTCATTAGTTGACGGCATTAAGCGTGCAACCGATGTCATGATCGCCGGCAAGATTGCTGTGGTATGCGGTTACGGTGACGTGGGCAAAGGTTCTGCACAATCGCTTCGTGGTTTAGGTGCAACTGTTTGGATTACTGAGATCGATCCAATTTGTGCATTACAAGCCGCCATGGAAGGTTACCGTGTTGTCACCCTCGATGAGGCTGCATCAATGGCCGACATCTTTGTCACTACTACCGGCAACAAAGACATCATTTGTCATGACCACATGGCAGCGATGAAGGATCAAGCGATCGTTTGTAACATCGGTCACTTTGATAACGAAATTGATATCGCAAGCCTTGATCAATACGAGTGGGAAAACATCAAGCCACAGGTTGATCACATCATCTTCCCAGATGGTAAGCGCATCATCATGTTGGCTGAAGGCCGCTTAGTTAACCTAGGCTGCGCAACAGGTCACCCAAGCTTCGTTATGTCAGCGTCTTTCACCAACCAAGTGTTGGCGCAAATTGAAATCTTCACCAAGCCAGATGAATACCCTGTTGGCGTATACATCCTGCCGAAGAAACTTGACGAAGAAGTGGCTCGTCTACACTTAGCGAAGATCGGCGCTCACTTGACTGAACTGTCAAAAGAGCAAGCTGACTACATTGGTGTACCGGTAGAAGGCCCATACAAGCCAGAGCACTACCGCTACTAAGCTGCTTTGCGGCCTTGTCCTTGTGATAAGGCCGCCTGTTACAGGACACTGGAAATGACAAAAGCATACAGCTTTGAGCTTTTTCCGCCTAAAACGGAAAAAGGCATGGCCAACCTGCAAGCGACAGCGACCGAATTACAAACACGTAATCCGGCCTTCTTCTCTTGCACGTATGGCGCCGGCGGCTCAACCCAAAACAATACCTTTGCGACAGTCGATTGGTTGCGTGAGCAATCGATTGATACTGCGCCGCATCTCACATGCATTGGCAACTCGGTTACTGAAACCTTGGAGATTCTGCAGCGCTATGTTGATCAAGGGATTAATCGCGTAGTTGCGCTCCGTGGCGATCGCCCATCAGGCACCGGTTTAATTGATAGTGAACTTACGCACGCCAATGATTTAGTGTCATTGATTCGTGAACACTTTAACGATCACTTTCATATAGAAGTGGCAGCGTACCCCGAGATGCATCCGCAAGCAGCGAACTTTGCTTCTGATGTGAATAACTTCAAACGTAAAGTTGATGCCGGCGCAAACTCTGCGATCACTCAGTACTTCTACAACGTTGATGCATATAAACGTTTTGTAGATGAAACCTCAGCCATGGGAATCGAGATTCCTATCGTGCCAGGCATCATGCCGATCACAAACTACAGCAACCTCAAGCGTTTCTCTGATGCTTGTGGCGCTGAGATTCCACGTTGGATTGCCAAGCGCTTAGAAAGCTATCTTGATGATGTCGATAGCATTCGTGCTTTCGGCGAAGAAGTGGTGACTCAGCTTTGTGCAGAACTGCTTGAGCAAGGTGCACCAGGCTTACACTTCTACACCATGAACCAAACGGCACCAACGCTTGCCTTGTGGGACAACCTCGGCCTGTAAGCATGAGACGCCCGCGCATCTATTCCACTGAGCTGCTCAACCAAGTTGGGCAGCTTGTGGCATTAGATGAGAATGGCTCTAAACATCTTGTGCAGGTACTGCGTTTAAAAAGCGATGCCGAGATCATCCTGTTTGACCAACGTGGTGAAGAATTTCTCGCCACACTCAGCGTCGCGGATAAAAAAGTCTCGCAAGCCACCCTGATTGAGCACCTCCGCTGCGAAGCACCTGCGGCATTACAAATCACTCTCGCGATGGGTATTTCACGTGGCGAGCGAATGGACTTCAGCATCCAAAAAGCGGTTGAGCTTGGCGTGAGTCACTTCCAACCCCTATTCACCGAGCGCTGTATGGTGCAACTCAAAGGTGATCGCCAGCAATCACGTTTAGATCACTGGCAGGGCGTAATTCGACATGCCTGCGAACAGTCAGGTCGCGCACTAATTCCAACTATTGCTGAACCCTCTTCCCTTGCAGACTGGCTGAGTACCTTTTCAGGTAATGGCTTGATGTTGGATCATCGAGCTGAGCACAGCTTGGCCTCACTTCCTACTCCAAAAAACTCGCTGACCCTTTTGGTCGGACCTGAAGGGGGTTTGTCTGAAGCCGAGCGTGATTTGGCTATGCAGCACAACTTTGTCGCGGGACGCATGGGCCCTCGCGTATTACGTACCGAAACCGCACCACTTGCCGCACTCGCGGCGATTCAAACGCTTTGGGGCGACTTCCGCTAAAATCACCGCATCTCATTTATAGGTGCCACTATGCCAACCTCAGTTCTAGTGATCATGGACCCGATCGCAAACATTAAGATTGCTAAAGACAGTAGCTTTGCGATGCTACTTTCTGCGCAAGAACGTGGTTGGACCTTGCACTACGCTGAACTCAACGATCTTTCACTCAGTGATGGCATTGCACAGGCAAACTCACGCATGCTGAGCGTATGTGATGATGTTTCGAACTGGTTTGAGTTTGGTGATGCCCAACAAAAAGCGCTCACCGATTTTAATGTGATCTTGATGCGTAAAGATCCTCCCTTCGACATGGAATATATCTACGCCACCTATCTTCTGGATCAAGCCGCTGAACAAGGTTGCATTGTGGTGAACCATCCTAGCGCACTACGTAATGCGAATGAGAAATTGGCTGCAACCCGTTTCCCCGATTTGTGTCCGCCGCACTGCGTAACCCGGGATGCCGACATACTAAAGCGTTTTATCGACACTCACGGCGATGTAATTCTGAAACCACTCGATGGTATGGGTGGCAGCTCGATCTTCCGTCTACGTGCTGATGACCCAAATCGCAGCGTAGTTATCGAAACGCTTACCCAGCATCAAACACAATTCACCATGGCCCAGAAATTCATCCCGGAAATTGCCGCAGGCGATAATCGTGTGCTGGTCATTGATGGTGAAGCCGTGCCTTATGTGCTCGCACGAATCCCATCTCAAGGTGAAACTCGTGGTAATCTCGCTGCCGGTGGTACAGGCGTACCCCGCAAGATCAATGACAGCGAGCGACGTATCGTCAACGCCGTCGCTCCATGGCTTCGCGAGAATGGCATTTTATTTGCCGGCCTCGATGTGATTGGTGACTACCTTACTGAGATCAATATCACGAGCCCCACCTGCATTCGTGAACTCGACAAAGCCTTTGATCTTGATATTGCAGGACAACTTTTAAACAACATAGAGCAGAAACTCGCAGTATGAGCATTCTCTCCCGAAAATCATGGCGCGCCTTGTTGGCAGCGACCATCATCAGTGCCTTTGTAAGCGGTTGTTCTCAACCGTTACCTGCACAACATTTCCGCATTCTTGCCTTTGGCACCTTCATGGATCTACAGATCGTTGGTGCCGAAAAACAAGTCGCTAAACAAGCACAAGAAGCCTTACAGAATGACTTTAATGTCATGCACTACGCTTGGCATGCGTGGGAACCCGGCCCTGTGGTTCGCATGAATGGTTTGTTTGCCGAAGGCGTGGAATTCTCAGCCCCTCCCTCTGTACTACCCTTATTACAAGCAAGCCAAACATTAGCTTCACAAAGTGATTACTTATTTGATCCTGCGATTGGTAAGTTGATTGACCTTTGGGGCTTTCATCAATCTCTCCCAGAAGCGCATGAACCCCCGTCGGATGAAGACATTCAAGCATTGGTAGACATGAAACCAAGTGTGAAAGATATCTCGGTCAACGGATTCCGTTTGCAATCTAGCAACCCTGCAGTTCAACTGGACTTTGGCGCAATCGGTCGTGGCTATGGTATCGACCAAGCTATCCGCCGTTTACAAGAGATGGGTATTCATAATGCGGTGATTCGCGCTGGTAGCGATCTGCGTGCGATTGGCTCACGTGATGGCACACCATGGCGCATCCCTGTGCGTGATCCTGATGGTGGCGGCGTATTTGCGTTAATCCCGGTTATCGATAATGAGGCTGTGTTCACTTCAGGCAACTATCAACGCAACTTCACTTGGGATGGTAAGTTCTTCCATCACATACTCGATCCACGCACCGGCAAACCCGCGGTTGGTACTCGTTCAGTGACGGTGATTCATCCAGATGCCACCACCGCTGATGCTGCGGCAACTGCTCTGTTTATTGCGGGACCACAGGACTGGCATCGTGTCGCACAACAAATGGGTATTAAGTATGTGATGCTGATTGACGAAAACAATCGTGTACACATGAACCCTAAAATGCGCGACCGCGTCAAACTGCAACGCCAACCTGCTGAGATATTAATTAGCAAGCCACTCTAGCCATGACAGCCATCCTGCGATCATTCATCCACCAGCATGAGCATCTCAGCATGGCCTTGATCGCGGCAGTCACGACTCACTTACTGGTTGTTGCCACGGTTTCGTTTGATGTTGCAGACCCGACGATACAGCAGGCGCAACGTACTCTCGATATCACTTTTATTCGAGATAGAAATCTAGAAAAAGACGAGCAAGCCAAGCTACTCGCACAAGCGAACAACAAAGGTGGTAGCGACGTTCAAGCTGACGATCAATTGCAAGAAATCGAACAAACTGCAGCGTCATCCTCACCTCAGCAACGCGAAGAGCAAACCGAACAACAGGCTGCAGACAACATCGCTTTGCTTCAGCAAGAGCAGTCAACTAATAGCTTACGCATTGCGAGTAATCTTGCGCAGTTTGAATCGATCCCGAGTACGCCACTGCCACAGATGATTTCGATGGCACAGCAACAGATTGCGCAACTCACCGAACAGATCGGACAAAAAGACCGTAGCCTATCCCAACATCAGCGCCGCAAAGTCATCAGTGCAAGCACCAAAGAACATCGCTTTGCTCAATACCTCAGTAGTTGGCGTAAAAAAATCGAACGTGTCGGCAACCTCAACTATCCTGATCAGGCTCGACGAGACAAACTCTATGGGACAGTTCTATTGCACGTTGCGGTTCGGGCCAATGGTTCGCTTGAGATGGTGAAAGTACTTCGCTCATCAGGCAAAAAGATTCTTGATGATGCAGCCGTTCGTAGCGTCAAACTAGCCGCCCCCTACGCCGCTTTTCCTGCAGACATTCGCGCTGATATCGACATTCTAGACATCACCCGCACCTTCCAATTCCGTCGCGGCAGTCAACGCGTTCAATAACTTAGAACATCTGACTGGAGCATCGCTGCGATCTTGGCGATACTGTGTGTATGGAAAAGCTGAATCTCACCAACCACCTATTGATCGCCATGCCCAGCATGGAAGATCCTAACTTCGCCAAGACTGTGACGCTGATCTGCGAGCACAACGACGAAGGCGCGATGGGGATTGTGATCAATCGCAAAACCGATATTGCTCTGGATGAAGTGTATGAGCAGATGGAGATTGAAAGCTCAGCTGAAGCAAAGAATGATCAGATGGTGCATATCGGCGGACCGGTGCAAGAGCAACGCGGTTTTATTCTGCACGATGGTGACCACACCTATGACTCCACGATGAAGATAACCGACGACCTTTTCATCACTACCTCGCGCGACATCCTTGAAGACATGGCGCAAGGCAAAGGCCCGACACATAGCTTGATAGCGCTCGGCTATGCCGGTTGGAGTCCCGGCCAACTCGAAGATGAGGTTTTAAATAACGCGTGGCTGACCAGTCCTGCGAATAACGATATCTTGTTTGAAATGCCAAACGATCGTCGCTGGGAAGCTGCAGCTAAAATGGTCGGCGTTAACATTCACCAAATCAGCGGACAAGCCGGTCACGCATGAGTACCTTGCTTGGCTTCGACTACGGCAGCCACAAGATCGGTATCGCTGTTGGTCAAACACTGACCCAAAGTGCGAACCCACTCACCACTTTAAGCCGTGTGAAAAACAAACCCGATTGGGACGGTATCGAAAAGCTTATTAATGAATGGCAACCAGATGCTTTGATTGTCGGCCACCCCTTTGAGATGACCGACAAGGAAGCCAATAACGCTGAGCCTGCCAAAAAGTTTGCTCGTCAATTAAATGGGCGATTTCATCTACCGGTTCATCTTATGGATGAGCGCCTGACCACGCGCGAGGCGTGGGTCGATTTAGGTATCGAGGCACACAAAGATGCCACCAAAGTCGATGCCTACGCCGCCAAGCTTATTTTAGAAACCTGGCTGCGCACCTACCCTGAATAATCCTCGCAGCACATCATGTGCTTGCTATGATGAGCTCATAATCACTTCGGACACCTAAGATGACTGAACAACGCATATTCATGAATGAAGATGCCATCCTGAATGTAATCGATGGTATGGCGCGTATGCTGAAAGAGCGACTTGCAAAAAATGGCATTGAAGACCCCGCCATGATCGGGATTCATACCGGCGGCGCCTGGGTTGCAGAGCAACTTCATCAGCGTTTGGGGCTATCTCTGCCTTTGGGTTTGCTTGATATCAATTTTTACCGCGATGACTTCACTAAGAGTGGCGTTAACCCTTTAGTCAAACCTTCAACCATTGATTTCGACATCGAGAATCAACATGTCATCTTGGTTGATGACGTCTTACAAACCGGTCGCACCATTCGTGCCGCCATGAATGAGATCTTCGATTTTGGTCGCCCTAAATCAATTTTGTTAGCCACACTGATCGAACGCAATGGTCGCCAACTTCCGATTGAACCGAGCATTGTTGGCCTTCAGCCACCTCTCGAAAAAGATGAACATATCCGCTTGGAAGGTCCATCGCCCTTAACTCTTACCGTAAATAAAAGTAAAAAACGCCGTACAGAAAAGCCCACGAACTAAAAAGACCCTGCTACAATCGCGCACCAATGGCCAGTCAGACGCAGAATATTCAGCTCAATGACGACGGAAGCCTCCGTCACTTTCTGACTATTGAAGGTCTTAACAAAAACATCCTCACCCAGATTCTTGATACTGCCGAGTCTTTCGCAGTACTCCCCGGTCGTCCGATTAAGAAAGTCCCGGCACTGCGCGGCCGCATCATCACGAACTTGTTTTTTGAGAACAGCACACGCACACGAACAACCTTTGAGTTAGCAGCGAAGCGGCTCTCTGCTGACGTACTAAACTTCAACATCAGCACTTCAGCCACCTCAAAAGGTGAAACGCTACTCGATACCTTACGTAACCTCGAAGCCATGCATAGTGAGATGTTTGTGGTGCGTCACAATGCCTCAGGCGCCGCTCACTTTATTGCTGAACACGCAGCGCCAGGCATCTCGGTGATTAATGCCGGTGATGGCCGTCACGCGCATCCAACCCAAGCAATGCTGGATATGTTCACTATCCGCAAACACAAGGGTGATTTCATCCCACTGCGCGTAGCGATTGTTGGCGACATTTTGCACTCGCGTGTTGCACGTTCACAGATTCTTGCACTCAACACGCTTGGTGTTACTGAAGTCCGTGTTGTGGGTCCTCGCACACTGATCCCAACTGATGCACGCGCGCTTGGCGTACATGTCTATCACGACCTGGAAGAAGGTCTACGTGACGTTGATGTGGTGATCATGCTGCGCCTGCAAAAGGAACGTATGGATGGCGCTTTACTTCCAAGCGAAGAAGAATACTTCCAACTCTATGGCCTCACTCATGATCGACTGGCTTGCGCCAAACCAGATGCCATCGTGATGCATCCAGGCCCAATCAATCGCGGTGTCGAAATCGATTCCGAAGTTGCTGACGGCCCTCGCTCGGTAATTCTTGAGCAAGTGAGCTACGGCATTGGTGTACGCATGGCGATCATGTCGATGTGCATGCAAAAACACCCAAGCGCCGGAGATGAGTCATGAATATCAGCATCATCGGCGGACGTGTTATAGACCCCGCATCAAATACCGATGCCACACTTAATCTACACATCAAAGATGAAACGCTGATTGCGATTGGTGATGCACCAAACGGCTTTTCGGCTGACCAGACTATCGATGCTGCCGGTAAGATTGTTTGTCCGGGGCTTGTCGATATGGCAGCCCATTTGCGCGAGCCGGGTCATACCGCCAAAGGCACGCTCGCGAGCGAAACATTAGCTGCTGCCAAAGGTGGCATCACCACCCTAATCTGCACACCTGACACTGAACCTTGTATTGATAGCCCGGCTGACATCGAATTCATTCATCGCATGGCGCGAAAACTTTGCCAAGCTCGCGTACTC
The DNA here is from genome assembly GCA_964516045.1 of uncultured Gammaproteobacteria bacterium. GTDB lineage: Bacteria > Pseudomonadota > Gammaproteobacteria > Chromatiales > Chromatiaceae > VMDJ01. The sequence continues at coordinate 1,054 of CAZEWM010000011.1, read as the reverse complement.
ACAGCTGCCGCAATGACTCAAGGGCTTGAAGGCAAACAGCTGGCTAGCATGGCAACACTGCGTAACTCAGGTTGCGTTGCGGTCAGCAATGCTCGTCGCCCACTAGCTAACACTTTGGTTGAACGTCGCGCACTTGAATATGCCTCCACCTTTGGCATGACTGTCTTTTTACATCCTGAAGACCGCCACCTTAAAGCCGGAGGTTGTGCACACGAAGGTGCTGTCGCAACTCGTTTAGGCCTACCTGGCATTCCGAGTGCTGCCGAAACCGTGGCCGTTGCTCGCGATCTCGCTTTGGCTGAACACACCGGCGCTCGGATCCACTTCTGCACCCTATCAGCAGGTGCCTCTGCTCGCATGATCAGCGAAGCGAAGAAAGCCAAACTTGCCGTGAGTGCAGATGTAGCTGCTCATCAGCTGCACCTAACCGAACAAGACATTGATGGCTTTGACGCACAGTGCCATCTCGAGCCACCGCTGCGTACCTTGCAAGACCGCGACGCCTTACGACGCGCGGTTGCCGATGGCACCATTGCCGCTATCTGCTCAGATCACCAACCGCACGAGCCCGATGCGAAAGAAGCGCCTTTCCCTGAGTCGCAGCCAGGACTCTCTGGACTCGAAACGCTCTTGGCACTCACGCTACGCTTGGTAGATGAGGGTGTTATGCCACTCAGCGACGCCTTAGCGCGCGTCACCTGCGGACCAGCAGATTTGTTAAACCTACCTTATGGACGACTCGCAGAGGGACTTCCAGCAGACATCTGCATCTTTGACCCAGAAGCTCACTGGTCATTGACCTCAGATAGGATGCTCAGCGCAGGTAAAAATTCACCTTTCCTAGGCTGGGAATTCAAAGGCAAAGTGACCCACACCGTATTCAATGGTCACCTGGTCTATCAAGCTGACTAAATCTTAGTCTTTTGCGCCAGATCAAAAACGCGTTCGTAAGTTTCTCTATAGTCATTCTCACAGTTCGAATTCTCTCCTCCGATGTGAACAAATCCATATCTCGAACGAACTGACTGACCGCCATCTCCCCCTTTGGCGGTTT
>CAZEWM010000010.1:17008-19997 GCA_964516045.1 uncultured Gammaproteobacteria bacterium | reverse complement strand
TTGAAGAATGCTCGCCAAAGTACCTACTTCATAAAGATCTTTCTCAGCTGGCTCATCGATATCAGCACTACGCTGTGCCGAAAGAAGAATCTGTTTGTTATCAGCCATTGCAGCATCGAGCGCTTTAATCGACTTATCTCGACCGACAAAAAGCGGAATGACCATATAGGGATAAACAACCACATCACGCAGCGGCAACACCGGTACTACTAAAGGTTGGGTATCTGGATTCACTTCTTGTCCCATCGGGATCTCCTAAATATTGTTGCCACTGTTATGAATGGCTTTTTAATCATCTTGGGGCAGAAAACATTTTTTCAAGCCTAAGACGAAAAATGCCCGGTCAGGCCGGGCACTTGGATTAATTTTCAGACGCTGCCTTCGGGCGTTCTGCATTCTCGTAAATGACCAATGGGTCTGATTCTCCACGGATCACACTGCCATCAACCACGACCTTACTGACGTTATCCTGAGATGGTAAGTCATACATGGTGTCTAACAAGGTTTGTTCTAGAATTGTGCGTAATCCACGAGCACCAGTTTTACGGGCGATCGCTTTTTTAGCCACTTCAGATAGCGCGTCTTCACGAATATCAAGACCTGCATCTTCCATTTCAAACAAGCGCTGGTATTGTTTAACCAAAGCATTCTTTGGCTCAGTCAAAATACGAATCAACGCCTCTTCGTCAAGTTCTTCAAGCGTTGCCACAACTGGCAAACGACCAACAAACTCAGGAATCAAGCCGTAAGAAATTAGATCCTCAGCTTCAAGATCTAAGAATATCTGACCGACATTGCGCGTGTCGTCTTTGCTTCTTACTTCAGCGCCAAAACCGATGCCGCCTTTTTCTGAGCGGTTACGGATAACTTTATCCAAGCCAGCAAAGGCGCCTCCAACAATAAACAGAATGTTAGAGGTATCAACCTGCAAAAACTCCTGCTGTGGATGTTTGCGACCACCTTGAGGCGGCACAGAAGCAACTGTACCTTCAATAAGCTTCAGCAAGGCCTGCTGAACACCTTCACCTGATACGTCACGTGTAATGGATGGGTTATCTGACTTGCGAGAAATCTTATCGATCTCATCGATATAAACAATGCCTGTCTGGGCCTTCTCTACATCATAGTCACACTTCTGCAAGAGCTTCTGAATGATATTCTCAACATCTTCACCCACATAGCCCGCTTCGGTCAAAGTGGTTGCATCTGCAATGGTGAATGGCACGTTCAACAGACGAGCGAGCGTCTCAGCCAATAAAGTCTTACCAGATCCTGTAGGACCGATAAGCAAAATGTTACTTTTCGAAATCTCGACTTCGTCTTTTCCTTTAGACGCACGCAGACGTTTGTAATGGTTGTATACCGCAACAGAAAGAACGCGCTTTGCCCGAGCCTGACCAATAACGTATTCATCAAGGGCTGCATTTAGCTCATGTGGCTTTGGCAATGCATCACCATCATCGGAGCTGCTCTCTTGCATCTCTTCACGAATAATGTCGTTACATAGCTCTACGCATTCATCACAAATAAAAACTGAAGGACCTGCAATCAGCTTACGAACTTCATGCTGACTCTTACCGCAAAATGAGCAGTACAGCAGTTTGCCGTCATCGTTTTTATCGTCTTTCTTATCACTCATACAGGAAACCTCTAAAGGGGCGATATGCCTAGATCTATCGACCTAAAACAAAATGCCTAAACTGCATAATACCCTTAGATTAGGTAGGAACAAGTCACGAAAACCTGCGGTATTACCCATGAATTTGGGCAACTCGCTCAAAAATCAGCTGTTTTCTTTATTACGCTTTCCAACAACTTCGTCAATGAGACCGTAAGTTACTGAATCTTGGGCACTCATAAAATTATCACGATCAGTATCGTGCTTAATCTTTTCAAGATCTTGTCCTGAATGATCCGCCAAAATCTTGTTCAATTTTTCACGAATTAATAGGATTTCTTTGGCGTGAATCTCAAAGTCACTCGCTTGACCCTGGAAGCCACCCAACGGCTGGTGAATCATCACTCGAGAATTCGGCAATGCAAAACGCTTACCCTTTTCACCGGCTGCCAACAAAACTGCACCCATACTTGCCGCTTGACCAATACACATAGTGCTCACATTCGGCTTGATGAATTGCATCGTGTCGTAGATAGCCAAACCAGCAGTTACTGAACCACCTGGCGAGTTAATATACAAATGGATGTCTTTATCAGGATTCTCAGATTCCAAGAACAGCAACTGGGCAACAATTAAATTGGCCATATGGTCTTCGACTTGACCGACACAAAAGATAACGCGCTCTTTTAAAAGGCGTGAATAAATGTCGTAAGAACGCTCGCCGCGTGACGATTGCTCTATGACCATAGGGATCAAACCCAAGTTTTGCGTATCCAGTGCTGACATAGCCACTCTCTCTTTATTTTTAGAAGTTATCTGAAATCGGCAGCGCTCTGAAAGAACTTACTGACCAGGATTCATCACTTCTGAGAAAGTACGCGATTCTTCTGCAACATCCAACTGAGAAACCACCCAATCGTTAACCTTATTTTCCAAAACAAGGTTCTCAAGCATCGAGCGCTGTTGGTCATTATTCATGTAGAAATCGATGACTTCCTGAGGGTCCTCATATGAGCCCGACATCTTGGTGATAGTTTCACGCACTTCATCATCAGTCGCTTTCAACTCTTGACCATCGATGATCTCAGCCACCAAAAGACCTAAGTGAACGCGAGTTTTTGCTTGCTCTTCGAAGATTGAAGCCGGCAAGTCAACGGATACCTGCTGGCCACGCTGCGCCATCTCTTGGATAGCCTGTTGCTTCATGCGCTCAGCTTCTTGAGTAACCATCGACTTAGGGATGTCTAGCTCATTTGATTCACGAAGAATCTTCATAGATTCGTCTTTCAACATACCCTGAAGTTTTTGCTCAAGTTCAGCCTTCATATTTGAAGAGACCTCTGCACGCAATGCAGCTTCAGTACCTTCTTT
>CAZEWM010000010.1:0-16908 GCA_964516045.1 uncultured Gammaproteobacteria bacterium | reverse complement strand
ATGCAGCTTCAGTACCTTCTTTAACACCGAACTCTTTACAGAACTCTTCATCAATTTCAGGAAGTTTTGGCTCAGCTACTTTAGAGACTTTCACTTCAAAAGTTGCAGGCTTACCCGCCAAGTTTTCAGCGCGGTAATCTTCTGGGAAATTCACCTCGAAAGAACGCTCATCGCCAGCACTTGCACCCAGCAAAGCAGCTTCGAAACCTTCGATCATTGAACCTGAACCCAATACAAGAGGAACGTTCTCTGCTGAACCACCATCAAATGCTTCACCATCAATGAAGCCTTTGAAGTCGATATGCACTTGATCGCCATCTTGAGCTGCGCGCTCGACATCACTGAAAGTCGTACGTTGCTCACGCAATTTGTTGATCATATCGTCAACGTCAGCGTCAGTAACTTCAGCAGTCACTTTAGTGATTGACTTACCTTTCATATCCGCAAGTTCAATTTTAGGCATCACCTCAAAAGTTGCGGTATAGCTAAAACCACCCTCTTCTGTTGCATCACGGAACTCGATGCTAGGGTCGCCAACGGGCATTACTTTCTGTTCAGACAGTGCTTCGTAATATGTTTCTTGAATCAATACACCATAGACATCATGACGAACTGCATCACCATATTGTTGCTTAACAACACGTAGCGGTGCCTTTCCAGGACGGAAACCGTTCATCTTGACAGTTTTAGCAACCTCGGCCAGTTTTTTATCTACGGCTTCGTTAACACGGTCAGCTGGTAAATCAACCAACAGACGCTTTTCTAAACCTTCGCCAGACTCAACAGAAACTTGCATGAAACATACTCCGACAGCACTTGCCGTCTTGAAACTTTATTCAACTTGGAAAAACCCGCCCAAGGGATACTTGGGCACGTTCTTATATGAATGGTGCGAGCGGAGAGACTCGAACTCTCACACCAAAGGCACCAGAACCTAAATCTGGCGTGTCTACCAATTCCACCACGCTCGCAAAACCGTGTAATCGGGTGCAGCACCCGAATCAGGCGGCGCATTCTAGCGCGATGAATGGTCTGCTGTTAACCCTGTTTTCACAGTTTTTTAGGTAGAATGTCATCACTTTCAAGGTTATTTGGCTAAAAACACCAAAATGCGAGCTTTTTTCCTCTTTATCGGCCTCATCCTGCTCGCCCTTTTTTTAAGCGCCGCAGTCAACTACCCGCTATTTACTCTCATTCAAGAGAGTACCGACAAGGGCCCTCACAAGCTCATCACAATCGTCGGCAAGCTATTTGCCATCCCCGGGTTTATCTGGATTTTGTATCAACTCGGTATCGCGAATAAACGTGATCTGGGTTACCAACTGCACAAACCTGCCTTTCTTGCTGAATTATTACGCGGACTTGGAATGGGTCTGGCTCTTCTTGGATTACTGGCCGTTGTATTGAGCTTCCTCGATATTCGTCCCTTGCGCAGTTGGAGTGTGATCGCACCTGAACTGGGAAAAATCGTTCTCGTCGCTTTAACCACAGGATTAATCATTGGGTTTATCGAAGAAACCTTCTTCCGCGGAGGACTTTTTTCGGGCATTCGACAATCACATGGCTTTTGGACAACCGCTATTCTGTCGAGTTTGTTTTATGCCTGTATGCACTTCATTAACCCACCAGCACTACCGGCCGGAGAATCAGCAAGCTTTGCGAATAGCTTTTGGATTTTGAGCCACACCTTTGACGATTACGCTAAAGGCGGGATCTGGGATGGCTTTATCGCCTTGTTCTTACTTGGGATGTACTTAGCATTAATTCGCGAGCGAACAGGTAACATCGCTTATGTCATTGGCGTACATGCAGGCATGGTGGCTGTGATCAAAGGCTTTAAAGACATCGCCCCCACAAATCACAGCAGCGATCTGATCTGGCTAATCAGTGATTATGATCGAACGATCGGCCTGCTATCAGCAGCCGGCATGGCGATTCACCTCATCGTGACTTACTTCACTTGGAGAAAGCCAAAGACGGCTAATTAACGCCGCGCTCTACCTCACCTTCTTTACGTAGCTCACGCTTAAGGATTTTCCCGCTCGCATTTTTGGGCAATTCATCTCTAATCTCGACACGTCTTGGCAGTTGATGCTGACCTAATCGCTCTTTACAGAACTGTTTAATCTCAGCTTCTGTTAACGAATGGCCTTCAGCTGGAACCACATAAGCAACCACGATCTCACCGTGTGATGCATGCGGTTGACCCACAACAGCAGCTTCTAAAACGGCCTCATGCTGATGCAACACTTCTTCAATCTGACGCGGGTACACATTCATACCATTCACAATGATCATGTCTTTGATGCGGTCAACCATGAAGATATAGCCATCCTCATCGATGTAACCTAGGTCACCTGTACGTAGCCAATCGCCAAAGAACGTCTCAGAAGTGGCTTCTGGTAACTCCCAGTAACCCTTCATGACATTCGGGCCTGCGACACAGATCTCCCCCATTTCCCCAGTTGCAACTTCTTGCCCTTCAAGGTCACGGATAGTCATGCGCACATTAGGCACCGGCAAACCTACAGACCCCGCTTTACGCTCACCATCGTAGGGGTTCACACAGGTCACAGGGGAACACTCAGTTGGACCGTCGCCCTCTAAGACTGGAATGCCGTATCGTGATTCAAACGACTTGAGTAACTCAATCGGCATAGCCGCACCACCGGCTACGCCAAATCGAATAGTTTTAAATTTTGCAGCTTGCTCATCAGGTAGGCGGTTAACAACCGCATACATGGAGGGAACACCTAAGAAGATTGTTGCCCCACTGGCTGCAATCATGTCGCTCACCAGAGTGGGATCAAACTTAGGCACAGGTGTTATCGACAACCCATGCAAACACGGCGTAAGGATACCGACCGTGGCTGCAAATGAGTGAAACATTGGCAGTACAACAAGCAATCGGTCCTTACCCGGTTGTAATCCCAGTGCTTGTTTCACGCTGTGGGTATTAGAAACAAGATTGTGATGCGTTAGCATCGCACCTTTAGGGTTGCCAGTCGTACCAGAGGTATACAGAATCGCCGCAACATCATCTTCAGGATTTATGCTCAAAGAAGGTGCAGCAGCCTCTAATGCAAGCCAGTCTGTAAAACTCTCAGCTTGAATCTCAGGATGAGCATCACCAATAACAGCCGTTGCTTTTAAGCCTTCTAATTGGCCTTTAACGGCAACCGCCTTTTCGGTCATCGCTGCGTGATAAATAAACGCACTGACCTTGGCATTACCCAAAACATATGCCACTTCATCAACGCCAATCAGTAAATTAACTGGCACCACAACACAGCCTGCTTTTTGAATACCGAGGTACGCCTGAACAAAGGTTTTATCGTTGATCGCATACAACGCCACACGATCTCCTTTTATCAATCCACGCGCATGCAAGGCAGCTGCGACTCGATCAGAATCTTGATCAAGCTGCGCAAAGGTTAATGGAGATTCAGGATGCCAAACGATGGTTTGGTCGGCATGCTGCTTGGCTGCAGCACGAAAAGCATCAGGGATAGACTGTGACATTGTTCTTCTACTCGTTCGTCAATCAATAACAACTGAGTATACGAGAGTCACCCTAGGGTTCAAATGGCACGTGAGAATCGGTGCTCAGCTTCAGGCAAATACTTATCGAACACCATACAAATATTGCGAATCAGCAGTCGCCCAGGCTGAGTTACCTGCAGACCACCCTCTGAGAGTTCCAACAGCCCATCTTTTTGCATTTGCTCAAGCGTGATTAATTCACTCGCAAAATAATCAGTACTTTGAATGTTCCAAGTTTGATCAATCTCATTAAAGTTAAGCGCGAACTGACAAATAAGCCGTGTGATGACATCCTGACGAATTAAATCATCACGATTAAGCACCAGTCCTCGCTCAATCGGTAATGTATTCTTTTCGATTGCAGCGTAATACTCATCCAGTGTTTTCACATTCTGTGAGAAGGTATTTCCCACATTACCAATCGACGACACCCCAAAAGCCAACAAGTCGCAATGTGCGTGTGTTGTATACCCCTGAAAGTTTCGATGTAGATGCCCTTCTTTCTGCGCAAGCGCTAACTCATCATCTGGCAAGGCAAAGTGATCCATACCAATATAGACATAACCTGCCGCCTGCAATTTCTCGCCAGTTTTATGCATGATGATCAACTTCTCTTCAGCACTGGGTAAGTCAGCCTCATTGATACGACGTTGAGGCTTAAACCGTGTTGGCATATGCGCATAGTTGAAAATAGATAAGCGATCAGGTCGCGCTTCAATCACTTTATCGAGCGTTTTCTCAAATGACGCCCATGATTGATGCGGCAACCCATAAATCAAATCCAAGCTGACTGATTTAAAACCAAGCTCTCGCGCCTGCTGCATCACACCAAAGGTCAATTCAGCAGATTGCACCCGATTAACCGCTATTTGCACTCGTTCATCGAGATCCTGAAGACCCAAGCTTAATCGATTAAAGCCAATCTTTCGTATTGTTCCTAATGTTGCTGATGACACTTCTCGCGGATCAATCTCGATCGAGTACTGACCCTCATCGTTATCTAACAGATTAAATAAGGATTTGGTTCGACCCATAAGCCAGGTCATCTGTTCATCGGACAAAAAAGTCGGCGTACCACCACCCCAATGCAATTGCTCAACGGGACGTTGCCAATCCAATAAATTCGCTTGCATGAGCATCTCTTGCTCAAGGGCTTTTAAATAAGGCTCTGCCTTGGAACGATCTTTAGTCGCAATCTTGTTACACGCACAGTAAAAACACACTGTGTCGCAAAACGGGATATGAAAATACAACGATAAGGCCTTGCTATGACCCTCTGCCTTAAGAAGATCTCGTATTGTGAATTCGTTGTGAAACTCAACCGCTGTTGGATAGCTAGTGTATCGCGGACCTGGACGGTCATAGCGATTGATTAACTCTTGGTCGAAAACAAAATTATCCGTCATACAGCCGCATTTTAGAGCGCGCTGCTGACACCTTCTCTGACGCAGGTCAATGAGATGATCGAATCAACGCATCTCGATATTCAACAAGCTGCTCAGCCGTGATCGCAAAAACACCATCACCGCCAAATTCAAAATCTATCCACATAAAAGGCACGTTCGGGTAACGCTCCATCAGTAACTCGGCGCTTGCGCCCACCTCAATAATTAACAATCCGTCATCGGTTAAATAATTTGGTGCCTGCAATAAGATTTGACTAACGATATCCATACCATCATCACCCGCCTCAAGCGCCAGCTCAGGCTCTGCCAGGTACTCTGCAGGTAGCTCCTCCATCTCTTGCGTACTGACATAAGGCGGATTAGACACTATCAATTCATAACGCTCATCACTCAACCCTGAGAACACATCGGATTGAATAGCAGAAACACGATCTGACAAATGGTGTTTATCGATATTCTGTTGCGCAACATCCAATGCGCTTGGCGAGATATCCAAAAGATCCACTTCAGCATCGGGAAACGCTTCAGCCATCGCGATGCCGATACAACCACTGCCCGCACACAGATCCATCGCACGATTGACCTCGACACCCCCCAACCATGGCTCAAATTGATCATTGATCAACTCTGCAATCGGTGATCGAGGAATCAGTACATTCTCATTTACGATGAACTCCAGACCATAAAAATAGGCACGACCCGTTAAGTATGCGGTTGGAATGCGATCTTCAATACGTTTCTCAAACGCCTTTAGAAGACGATCTTGTTCTGTTGAGGTCACTCGAGCATCTAGATAGTCAGTAGGTAATGAATGATCGAGATGCAACACACCTAATACCAACTCAAGCGCATCATCCAATGCGTTATCAGTACCGTGGCCAAAAAACACCTTATGCTCAGTCATGGCACTTGCGCCCCAGCGCACCCAGTCACGCAAGGTTATTAATTCATCGTGAGGAACCACAGCTCGCTCCATTACATAACATCATGGGATATACGATACCGCAGAAAGTAAAAACCGAGGGACTTAGCCTCGGTTTTTTTATTAGCGTGATGCCATTAGATCATCGGCCTTAACCGAGCTCGGTTCGTGATCCTGTCGATCGGAAACCTGCTTAATCGCACGACGCTCCATTAGCTCACCCAAACTAATATTGCTTAAATAGTCATGGATACGATCACTCAAGTCGTGCCACAAATCATGAGTAAGACACTCTTGGTTATCTTGGCAGTTGTGCTTACCGCCACAACGGGTGGTATCCACATTTTCGTCAACGGCCAAAATCACTTCAGCAACAAAAATTTCTTTAGCACCACGCGCCAAGGTGTAACCACCGCCCGGGCCACGCACACTGCTTACGAGCTGCTGCTTACGTAAACGTGAAAACAACTGTTCGAGGTAAGAAAGAGAGATGCCTTGGCGAGTCGCAATATCTGACAAAGTAATTGGGCCTTTGTCCTGATGAATCGCGAGATCTAGCATCGCAGTGACAGCATAACGGCCTTTAGTAGTTAAACGCACAACTCAACCCTAAATAAATCAATAAGCGCAGACTAAGATTCCTGACTAATTCAGTCAAGATTAGCCAAACCGGTAGTTTTTGCGGTTTATTCGGATTTATTTCTCGTGCGTCTCATCGAGATGCATTCTCTTCATCTCATCTGACGTAGAAATAATTTCGCAGGTAGGCAATTCAGGCAGATCGGAGCCTTCAGGCGCTTCAATCCCCATCTCCTTCATGGCTTCACACATCATCTTCATGCGCGTCTCGTAGACGTGCATGTGATCGAGCATGCAGTTAATCGCATGCGCCACAGGATCCGGTGCATCTTCGGTAGCACCATAAGCATCAAAACCCATTTTTGATGCCATATCGACACGGTGTTTATTGTCACTATCTCCTGCCTTCTGCACTAAACGACCGGGGATACCTACAACAGTGCTTGACGCAGGAACAGGCTTAACAACGACTGCATTCGATCCAATACGAGCCCCCTCGCCAATCTCAATTGGCCCGAGCACTTTTGCCCCAGCACCCACGACCACGTTATTCCCTAGTGTTGGGTGACGCTTACCCTTTTGCCAGCTTGTACCACCTAAGGTCACACCATGATATAGCGTTACATCATCGCCAATAACCGCCGTTTCACCAATCACGACCCCCATGCCATGGTCGATAAACAAACGGCGCCCGATTGTTGCTGCAGGATGGATTTCAATACCGGTTAACCAGCGGCTTAAATGCGAGATCCAACGAGCTAACCATTTAGCACCTAAATTCCATATCCAATGTGCAAGGCGATGAAATAGCACAGCATGCACACCAGGATAGGTTGTCAGGATTTCAAAGCGATTACGTGCCGCCGGATCACGCTCAAAAACAATCGCTAGATCTTCATTGATCTGTTTAAACATAAATCTCTACAAGGTTAAGGTTGTTTATTACTAGCATCCGATCGCATGGATTTAACGCCCTGCGCCGCACTCAATATGCCGCGCAAAATATTGATCTCTTTGTCATCCGGACTCGCCCTATGAAAGAATCTGCGCAATTTCTGCATCATCTTCCCATCCTGCTCCGAATGCATAAAACCGATATCTTGTAACGCTTGCTGCAAATGCGCAAACAGGCCTTCCATTTTTTCGACTGTCGCTGCCGGCAAAACCTGTGGTTCAGATGAAGACAATACGGAAACTTGAGAAGCCATAAGTAACTCATACGCCATCACTTGCACCGCCATCGCAATATTCAACGAGGTGTAGTCAGGATTCGACGGGATATGCATCAAGTGTGTGCATCGATCAAGTTCCGCCTTAGTTAGCCCCGAACTCTCTCTTCCAAAGACCAGTGACACTGGCGCAGTCTGACTTTGCTCTAAGGTTAAAGCTGCGCATTGTCGCGGATCGAGCTCTTGCCATAATTCAGCGTCACGTCGGCGCGCACTGGCACCAATCACCAACTTACAGTCACCTACCGCTTCCTCTAACGTGGTCACGATGCGAGCAGAGTCAAGGATATCTGTTGCACCCGAAGAGCGAGCGATCGCATCTTCATTTGGAAAGCGTTTGGGACTGACCAGCACCAGTTCCGTAAGACACATATTTTTCATTGCCCGCGCAACTGCTCCGATATTGCCCGGATGCGACGTCTCGACAAGCACAATGCGTATATTTTGCATCGACTTATCTTATCAGCTGCTCACCAAAGAAAACGTGATTTAAAGTAGCTAGATAACCCCTTTTGCCGTATCCTCGCGCGCCATGAATCCAACGACTAATATTGCTATTCGCGCCGCTCGTGCAGCTGGCAGTATCATCATGCGCTCATTCTCTCGCCTAGACTCATTACGTGTAAGCGAAAAAAACACCAATGACTTTGTTAGCGATGTTGATCGATCAGCTGAAGCCATCATTATCGATACCATCCGAAAGGCCTACCCTAGCCACGCTATTTTGGCAGAAGAATCAGGCAGCCATGCGGGCGATGACTACCAATGGATCATTGACCCACTCGATGGAACAACCAACTTTTTACATGGCTTTCCACAATTTGCCGTATCAATTGCCATGCAGTATCGGGGGCAACTCGAAAGCGCTGTTGTTTACGACCCGGTTCGCGACGAAATGTTTACCGCAAGCCACGGCCAAGGTGCTCAGCTCAACGATCGTCGTCTTCGCGTAACCGATCAGAAGGCCCTCAAAGGCGCCCTGATTGGCACAGGTATTCCTTTTCGTGATCAGCGTTACATCGATGCTTATCTGGCAATCATGAAAGATATGGTGAAGGACACCGCGGGCATACGTCGCCCAGGCTCAGCCGCTTTGGATATGGCCTATGTTGCGGCCGGTCGAACTGATGGCTTCTGGGAGCTTGGGCTTTCTAGCTGGGATTTCGCTGCAGGCGCCTTAATCGTACGTGAAGCTGGCGGCACTGTTTCCGATATTCGTGGGGGCGATCGTTACCTCGAGTCAGGCAATGTGATTGCCGGCGGCATTCGCGTTCATGGCGAAATGCTTAAGCGCATTAAGCCCAACTTGCCGGATTCATTAGCCTTTTAGTTTTTGCTGTAATAAAAAATACTTGTGCAAAATAGTGTAATCACCACTTGCACAGCCCTCAATCAACATGATGTTATCGCTCTAAGCCACTCATACAACTAAAAAAATGTGGCGCTAGAGGAGGACTCATGCGTCTTAAAAGCATATTAATGTCAATTGTTGCGCCACCCGTCGGTGCCTGTAAGTACGGCTGTGGTACTAACTGTGCCGCCCCAATTTCTGTGTTTTGGCTGTTCGGCATGATCTCTGTGATCTATGGCTTTATGGGTGGCCCTGCTCAACTAGCGCATACCAGCTGGGAGACAGTCGGTCTCGGTGTTGCTATGTGGGCTATTGCGGCCACTTGGACGATCCTGACGGCTGACGGTGTTGAGGCTGATCGCTGCCATGATCTTTGGAGCCCAAAAGATCACCATGTTGATGCTAAGGACGATGAAGCTGACCCACTCGATGAGATCAATAAGTTCACTTCAGCAAGATAATTAAATTTAAATAAAAAAGCCCCGCTCAGCGGGGCTTTTTTTATGCTTGTTAGAAATTTACACGCTCAGTCGAGTATTGGTGTGATCACATGCAATCTTCAGATCAAACGCATTACTCATATCCGCAGGGAAGTCTTGCGCCACAATCCAAACCTGACTCATCTCACCGCTCACCTGACGTAACGCATCGAGTGCTTGGCGAGTACGTTGCTCATCAAAGAACGCAAATGGCTCATCTAAGAAGGCAAACTGATTACCGGTAACCTTTCGACCTAAGAGCTTCTGCGAGAGCGATAAGCGTAAAGCCAACATCACCTGACGCTGGGTTCCACTTGAAACTTCATCAAGATCCATAAAGTCGCGCTTTTGACCTGAGAACAAACGAACATTCAAGTTCTCATCAAGCTGCAAGTGTTCATAACGACCATCGGTAAACTTGGGCAGCATACGACCCACCAGATCTTTAATGTCGCGATTGAAGTGTGTCGATGCTTCTAAAATAGCACCCTGCACCAACTCATTTGCACGACGACGTATCTGCAGATCAGCCAAGTGCTGACTACGACGCTGCATCACTTCTTCAAAATCACTTTGAATACGTGCTACTTCATCTCTGCGCTGCGTCTCTTCTCCAATCGCATGTTCAAGCTGAGTCACTTCCGCATCAAACAACTCTGAGATATGGCTTAGCCAGTGCAATTCAGCTTTAGCGTAATCTCGCACCTCTCTAGTGCTTGCTGTTCCAGCATCCACATGCGCCAACAAAGCATTGAAGACGTCATCACTTGGACGTGATGGCAATTCATCAACAGCCACCTCTTCGAACTCTTCACCTTCTTCTTGCCCTTCAAAAACAGGCATTGGCTCATCAAAAGCCACTTGAATATGGCGCGCATCTCGTAAAACAAATGCCAAACGCGCCGCTTCTTCACGCAGCATGTTGATTTGTTTGGTTTTTCCAGATCGATTCACAATCGTCAGCAAGAAGAAAGCACCTGCAGAAATTGCTAAGTACATTAGATGAGTTGTTGAGACCTGACGCCATTCTGAATACGTCTTATCCAGAAATGCCAACCATTGCGCCGCCTCTGAGGTATGCGCTAAAGGATCGAGAGCAGCCCAAGTGCCTACCAAAAGGACAGTCAACACTAAGAGAATAAATTGCAGAAGCCCTAGGCGACTTTTTTTCTGCGAAACAGCATCGATATTTTGCGTACTTTCGCAATAATGCTCGATACCCTCATTGAGCTCTTTTGTTAACTGACCAACTTTCGAAGATTGCTCAGCGACTTCTTTGTGATCAGCCTTAAGCTGCTCCAAAAGATCCTCATCTAATGCAAGCTCAGCAAGCTCCTGATCCATCGCATCGCTTTCGGTCTGAATATCCTCGAGGAAATCAAACTGCTCAGCCATTTCATGTTCAATTTCCCACGACACACTCTCTAGCGGCGAGATACCCGCCATGATTTTTACCGCTTCACTGTGTGGATGCGGTGTTGTGATTTCGCGCTGCGCCAAATAGAAAGATTCAACAAATTGTTCATACTCAAAGCCTAATAGCTCAGTTAAGTACTGATCTACCTGCTCAATGCCACGCGCAACGGGATCATAGTCTGGCTCTTTCATCAACTTGGCACTGTGAGAACCATTGCGTTCTAAATAGCGTGAAAGCTCGTAGATATCTGCACCAACTTTGAATTTCAGCGTGACCGCGCAGTGGTTGTCACCCCAACGAATCACTTTCTGCAGATGATCATCATCAATCGAAAAGGTGCGTCCAAAAAGTGCAAAGCAAATCGCTTCACCAATCGTACTTTTACCCGACTCATTAGGACCGCTAATCGCGATCATGCCGCTCTCAGGAATCGTTAACGATAACGACTCATACTTAAGCAAGTTGGTCGCTTCAAGATGAGTAATGATCATGCCTTACCCTCCTGCTGACGTAACTTCTTCAAGACGAGCTTCATGGCATCTTCATAAACGTCGCGCTCAAACTGACCACCATCATTAGCTCGACGATTAAATTCAGCTTCACAAAATGCGATGAACTCGCGCTCAGAAATGGACTGCTCAGTATCAGATGACATGCCTGTTCCTTTGGTACAAATCGGGCCTTAAGGCCTCTCTAAGCTCAGTATACAACTTGAGGCTTACCGGTCACATTCAGTTTAGTGACAGGACCTGAAAAAACGCCTCTTGCGTGGTCAAATCAATCTCGCGCGCTTTTAACGTAACCGACTGATCTAAGGTCATTTCCTCTTGGCGACGCACCTTAACCTCCATCGCCAACTCAGGAATCAACACCACTACTTTACGCTCCTCAAGCGCGACAACAGTCGCCTCTCCTTGCCAATCACCTAGCCGTTGCAACATCACAAGCTTCCAATGCAGATTCGATTGACGCTCGGTACGACGCACCTTACCGGAAACCGAGTCCACGCCAGCCAAACGTTCAGCCACCTGATCACCCGTCAATGTTGGTTTATCTGTCAAAAATGCTCGGATTTGCTGATGCACCAAAAGATCGGAATAACGACGCAACGGACTAGTCGCTCGGGTATAGCGATCCAACCCCAAACCAAAATGACGTCCGGGCTGTAATGCCGTCTGGCTAGGCTTAAATAAACGACGGTAAGCACACATCTCGGAGAGTGTTTTGGGATCTCGTAGCTCTTCAGGTTGTGGTTGCACCACATACGGAATCGCAATGTAATTTTGCTCAGCAAACAATGACACTGCCTCACCTGCCATCAACATGGCATCTGTCACCATATCTCGGCTAGCTAAAGACTCTAGCGGCTTGAGCACCACCTCACCCTCAATCAGACGAACTGACCGCTCAGGTAGATCAAGACGTGCAGCATCATTTGCATGACGTCGCTCTCGGAATGCCGTGGTCATCGCCGCAATTGAGGCAAACGGCTCTTGATTCATTCGCTCATTAACCGCCGAATAACTATCACGCGTCACTTTGATCGACGACAAACAGATCTCAACATCCTCAACCTGCCCTTCATTAACTCGAAAGCCAATACTTAAGGCGGGTGAAATAGGCTGCAAACCCAAACCTAACTGCTCAGTTAGCTTCCAAGGCAGCATGGTTTTCACACCTTCGGGCAAATACAAATTTGCGCCACGTTCACGCGCCGCTAAATCTAAATGACCATCAACCCGTACTAACGATGCAACATCAGCGATATGCACCCATAACTTTCCATCGACCAAGCTAATAGCATCATCGGGATCTTTGCTGCCTTCATCATCGATCGCCCACGCTTCGATGGTCGTCATGTCGACCCGAGATTCATCCGGCAGATCTGGCACGCCAATCTCAAGCTCATCCCAATCCAAGCCATTGCGTTGCGGCCACGGATTATGTTCCGCATGCCAATAACCACAGCGAATCAAAAAAGTATGCGCGTTCTCCTTACTCGCATCCACATTGAACTGCTTCAATAACGCACTGTTCTCGTTAACGCCAAGCGCAACACGCTCAACCTCAGTAAGGCGCGGACGATCCTCTTCGGTAATCGCACCCTGCTCGACCCGTTTGATAAAAGCTTCATGCGCGGCTTTTTCAGCCTCAGCGGCATGACGTTGCTCAAGCTGTTCAGCAACATACTCTGGCGTATTAATTTGAACCGATTCGGTATCGCCAGAAAAATGCAGCCCTGTTTGCAAAAGCTGCCACGTCTGCCATGCCGTCTTCGGGGTGAATTCACCCAAAACGATTTCGGCAAGCTCAGAGAAGCTTGGCGACTCCCCTTGCAGCAGCTCCCATTCTTCTTCAACGTCACCAATCGTGGCATCTAAATCAGAAAAACTTGAAAACGGTCCGTCATGCAGAACCACAAAATCTTTTGGGCGGACTTTTTTGCTCGACCCATCAGCCAAGGACAACTCTATCTTGTCAGCGACCGAAACCACTTTGGCCGGCTGAGATTTATACAACACGAGAGCACCTTCTCGAGCAGAGAGCATCGACATAAAACTTCCTGAATTCCTGCAAGGACGTTATGAATGAGTTTTGTTTATGATACCCCGATGAACAAGGCGGTGTACGACCGTCTCTCTGGAGAACACCATGTCAGACTGGCTAGACTTTATTGAAAAACAAACCATCAACGATGGTGCGCTTGCTGATAATGCGAAAACTGCACTAACACAGTTCGGCATTATTAAAGTGACCGGTGATGATCACCTCACCTTTTTACAAGGTCAGCTAACTAACGACGTCAATAAAACATCAGAAGGCAATAGCCAACTGAGTGCCTACTGTAGCCCTAAAGGTCGCATTCTCACGAGCTTCCGCATCATTCCTGTAAAAGGTGGCTTGTTGCTGGTATTAGCAAAGGATCGACTCGACGAAACGCTAAAGCGTTTACGCATGTTCGTCTTAATGTCAAAAGTCGTACTCGAAGATATCAGTGAATCGCTTTTTATCGTTGAATACAGCGGCCAGAACGCTACCGACGGTTTAGGGCTTTCGTTACCTGACTTACCGAATCAAACCATTGAAGACAATGACATCATCACAGTTCGTATCCCAGGTGATCGTCATCGCGCATGGGTCATTGCAAATAGCACTACCTCGCGCACGCTTTGGCAAACTAGTGTAGCTAACGTCAGCACTATCGAGCAGTGGCAACTACTCGATATACGCGCAGGCATCCCAACTATTTACCAAGCAACCAGCGATGCCTTCGTGCCACAGATGGTTAACCTTCAATTGATCGAAGGCGTGAGCTTCACCAAAGGGTGCTACACCGGCCAAGAAGTCGTCGCACGTATGCAATATCTCGGTAAATTAAAACGCCGCATGTACCGTGCTGTGATTGATGGCGATACACCTGAAGCAGGCACTGAGCTTTTCTCAGCCTCTACCGACTCTGGCCAAGGCGCCGGCAAGGTAGTCAATGCTGCTAAGAACGATGAAGGCAAAACCGAGATGCTTATCGTCACCCCGATCAGTGCGATCGAAGCCGATGACCTGCATGTAGGCAGCCCCGATGGACCAAAGCTAACGGCACTAGACCTGCCTTATGCTTATGCTGAGTAAATAAAAAAGCCCGCTTTCGCGGGCTTTCTTTTGCTTAGTCGTTTGACTCAGGTCGCATATGCGGGAAGAGCAAGACATCGCGGATAGATGGCGCATCGGTGAATAACATCACCAAGCGGTCAATACCGATACCCTCGCCGGCTGTTGGCGGTAAGCCATGCTCCAGCGCACGGATGTAATCTGCATCAAAGTGCATTGCTTCTGCATCACCAGCTTCTTTTTCTTCGACTTGTTTACGGAAGCGTTCAGCTTGGTCTTCGGCGTCGTTAAGCTCAGAGAAACCATTCGCAATCTCACGACCACCGACAAAGAATTCAAAGCGATCAGTGACAAATGGGTCTGAATCATTACGACGAGCCAATGGCGATACTTCGGTTGGATACGCGGTGATAAAGGTTGGTTGAATCAAGCGATGCTCTGCGGTCTCTTCAAAGATCTCAATTTGCACCTTACCTAAGCCATAGGTCGGCTTAACCTCTATCTTCAATGACTCTGCAATCGCAGTAGCTGACGCGAGATCTTCGAGCTGCTCAGCTTTAATCTCAGGGTTAAAGTGCAAGATAGCTTCTTTAACCGTCATACGTGCAAACGGCTTGCCGAAGTCGAACTCTTCACCTTGATAGGTGATCACCTCACTCCCCACAACATCTTTTGCAATGCCACGGAACAAGGCTTCGGTACGATCCATTAAGTCATTGTGATCAGCATAGGCTTCGTAGAATTCAATCATAGTGAATTCTGGGTTATGCCGAGTTGAGAGGCCTTCGTTACGGAAGTTACGATTGATCTCAAATACGCGCTCAAAGCCACCGACAACTAAACGCTTGAGATAAAGCTCTGGCGCGATACGTAAGAACAATGACATATCCAAGGCATTGTGATGCGTCTCAAAAGGACGCGCACTCGCACCACCCGGAATGACATGCATCATGGGTGTTTCAACTTCGAGGAAGTCTTCGCCGGCAAAATACTGACGGATGTAATGAATGATTTGTGAACGCAATTGAAAAGTCTTGCGTGTCTCTTCACTGACGATCAAATCAACATAGCGCTGACGATAACGCTGCTCTTGGTCGGACAAGCCGTGCCATTTCTCAGGCAATGGACGAAGCGATTTGGTCAGCATTTCGACCTTATCGACATGAATATATAAGTCACCTTTACCTGACTTACTGATTGGACCTTCACCACCGACGATATCGCCAATGTCCCAAGTCTTAATGTCAGCATTGATTTCTTCAGGTAATGCTTTTTTATCGATGTAGAACTGGATACGGCCTGACATATCCTGAATTACGAGGAATGGACCACGTTTTGCCATGATGCGGCCAGCAACACTTGCGCGTTGATTGATCTCAGCGAGCTCTTCTTTCGACTTATCGCCAAAACGATCTTGCAACTCACTTGCGAGTGAATCCCGACGGAAGCTATTCGGGAAAGCAACGCCCTTCTCACGGATCGCCGCGAGCTTTTCACGTCGCTGTGCAATGAGCTTGTTTTCGTCTTGTTGCTGGTCAGTCATGTTTAACCCTTACAAACCACTTTTTAAACTTGCTTGGATGAACATATCTAAATTGCCATCCAAAACTGATTGCGTATTACCTGTCTCAACACCGGTGCGCAGATCTTTGATTCTCGACTGGTCGAGAACATACGAACGAATCTGACTACCCCAGCCGATATCCGACTTGGTGTCTTCTAACGCTTGTGCTGATTCATTACGTTTTTGAATTTCGAGCTCGTATAACTTCGCCTTTAACTGCTTCCACGCTTGGTCGCGGTTTTTATGTTGCGAACGATCGTTCTGACACTGCACCACGATTCCAGTTGGCTCGTGGGTCAAACGAATCGCTGAGTCTGTTTTATTAACGTGCTGACCACCCGCGCCCGATGCACGGTAGGTATCAGTACGAACATCTGCCGGATTGATATCGATCTCAATCGAATCATCAACCTCTGGCGATACAAAAACCGAACTGAATGAAGTGTGGCGACGACCACCGGAGTCGAACGGCGATTTACGCACCAGACGATGCACACCGGTTTCAGTACGTAGCCAACCAAAGGCATACTCGCCTTGGAAACTAATAGTAGCTGATTTAATACCGGCCACATCACCGGCTGACGCTTCCATCAATTCGGTTTTAAAGCCGTGAGCCTCACCCCAACGCAGATACATACGCAGTAGCATCTCAGCCCAGTCTTGCGCTTCGGTACCACCGGAACCCGCTTGGATATCAAGGAAGGCATTGTTCGCATCCATCTCACCAGAAAACATACGACGGAACTCAAGGGTTTCAACTTGCTTGGTATACGACTCGACATCATCAGCAATCGAATCGACGGTTTCTTCAT
>CAZEWM010000009.1:0-20292 GCA_964516045.1 uncultured Gammaproteobacteria bacterium | reverse complement strand
TGAGATCATCCCATGCCACCATCTCTTGGTCGCGTTGATCTCGTAAAAACTTAACAGCGATCTGTTCACTCTCGACTTCTTGATCACCCAAAACTAAGGCAATCGGCGCACCAGACTTGTCAGCCTTTTTAAATTGCGACTTCATGCTTCCGCCGCCGCAATGCGTCATCAAACGCAACGAGGGAATGCCATCTCGCAACTGCTCAGCTAGACCCAAGCCGATCGCTTGCGCTTTGTCACCTGCGAGCACCAGATAGGCATCAACAGGTGGCGAAAGTTCATCGAAACGCCCCAACTCTTCCATCACTGCAATCAATCGCTCAACACCCATGGCAAAACCAATGGCTGGTGTTTCGCGCCCACCCAATTGAGTGACAAGGCCATCGTATCGACCACCGGCACAAACAGTACCTTGCGCACCCAACAGGTTAGTTACCCATTCAAAAACCGTACGCGAGTAATAATCTAAGCCACGCACCAAGCGAGGGTTGATCACATACTTAACACCCGCACGATCTAACTGGGTACAGATCGCATCGAAATGTTGCTTAGATTCATCACCAAGATAAGCATCCAAGGTTGGTGCACCTGCCACAATCTCCAGCATATCCGGATTCTTCGTATCAAGGATACGTAGAGGATTGGTGTGTAAACGACGCTGCGCATCTTCATCTAAACGATCAGTGAATTGTTCAAAATATGCAATCAAGGCATCACGATAAATCACGCGCTCTTCTGGCGTACCCAAGGTATTGAGTTGAAGTTCTAAACCTTCAATACCTAATTCTTTCCACAGACGTGCGGTCATCAGAATCAATTCAGCATCGATATCTGGACCTGACATGCCATAAGTCTCAACACCAATCTGATGGAACTGACGATAACGACCCTTTTGTGGACGCTCATGTCGGAACATCTGGCCAATGTACCAAAGACGTTGTGTTTGGTTATGCAGCAAACCATGCTCAAGCGCAGCACGAACGCATCCGGCCGTACCTTCAGGACGCAGGGTTAAGCTGTCGCCATTACGATCATCGAAGGTATACATCTCCTTCTCGACAATATCGGTAACTTCACCAATAGAACGCTTAAACAAATCCGTCGACTCAACTATTGGCATACGGATCTCAGCATAACCATATGACTTCAGCACTTGCGCAACAGTGCGCTCAAGGAACTGCCAGCGTGGCGATTGATCTGGCAACAGATCATGCATTCCTCGGATTGCTTGAATATTTTTCGACATACCTTATTACTACATATACTTAAGTTGAGTTGTGAATCACAAAGTCAGGGTAAAGCGAGCCACATTGCCACGTGCATGAGGTGTTAAGTCATACAACTCACCTCTCACCCAAAGTTCGGCTGATTCATAGTTACCCAACACGATGGTGTAAGGCGCATTACCTTCAAAAATCTTTTCGTAACCCGTGTTATACAAACCAACTAGTTTGAAACTGTCATCATCGGATTTAACGATGACCCAACAATCACCATTCAGCTTTAGACGTACGTCTGGAACTGCCGGCACTTGCGGTTGAGCTTCAACCACTTCAACTGGTTTTTCTTCAATCACAAGCGCTTGCGCTGGCTCGATAAACAAAGGCTCTGCAACAATCGGCTGTGCTTCGATCACTGAATCAACAAGTGCCGCCTCAGTAGGCAGTGCAATCTTAGGCTCAGTCAACTCATTCTTAGGTAACGCTGCTTGAGCTTCTTCGATCGTCTCAATCGCTAAAACAGGTGGTGTAAGACTCTCTACTTGAGGCACCAACTCAACAGGCGCCTGCACAGTCACCTCTTCCGTCTCAACAGACTGCTCCACAGTGATCTCTTTCGCTTCTTCACGCGTAAGGTAGCCGTACCACCAAACCACAAACAAGATAACAATCGCTAATACCGTCACCCAGGTCATAACCCCTGCAAAACGACTTGCCACTGGCGAGTCAGTGGGTAAGTGTGGTGATTTATCTATCTGAAGGTGTGAGAGATCCTCAGGATGCGCTTGATCAAATTTGTCCAGCATCTCTTGTGCATTCAAGCCCACCAAGCGTGCATAGTTACGCACATAGCCACGGACAAAAACACGGGATGGCATCTCTTCGAAATCGCACTGCTCGATACCACGCACCACATCGGTGAGCAGATGTAGCTTTTCAGCCATATCCTCAATCGCGATACCTTTGGCCTCACGGGCATCACGCAACAACTTGCCAATCAAGATTTGTTGATCGGTGGGCTGACTTATTGTTTCTTCAACCATCGCTAATCAAGAGCCTAAAGTGACTCAATCTCCTTTGCTGTTGGATAACGCTTGCGCAACTCAGCCGCATATAACGCAGCTTGTTTTGCATCACCCAATACGCTCTCAGCGCGAACACCGAGTAACAATAAATCAGCCGTTAATGGGCTAATGCCAGCATACCGTTGCAAATAAGCACGCACGCTCAGCGATTGACCTTTGCCAGCACTGATGTGTGCCATACGCGCCAAGCTTTGCGCGAACCCAGGGTTTCGCTTTAGCGCAGCGCGGTAATAATCTTCAGCATTTGCGGTATTACCTTGACGCTCAGAACACTGGCCAGCGTTATGCAATGCCACCCAAGGTGTTGGATAAAGTGGATTATCTAGCGCAGCCTTAAAACGCGAGATCGCAGCATCATATTTCGCTTGATCACATTCAAAGGAACCCAAGGCGTTCAGCGCATAAGGGTCGTATGGATCAATACTGACCGCTTTAGCAAGGTGCTCACCCGCCAAAACTGTTTTACCTAAACGCTGATAAACAATGCCAAGCAAGTTATGAGCAGGCGCTAACTCAGGATCGACAATAATGGCTTTCCGAGCATTTTTTAATGCCTCACTAAGCACACCCTCTTGCAGGTAAGCCGTACCCAGCTCAACATAAACATTTGCCGCACTGCGACGCTCAACAGGCGAACCTAGGGCACCTGTCGTATCGACACCAGCTTTAGTATTTACTGATGACGATACAGTTGTGCGTTGTGGATTTGACTGACATCCCGCAAGCAGCATCACAGCTATCAGTGTTAGAACATATTTCATTGGGCATTGCTTCCTTGCGCTGCAACTGATTGATCACGTCGTAATTGACGACGACTTTTATCTCTTACCTTTCCGACTAGCTGACCACAGGCCGCATCAATATCATCACCGCGTGTTTTGCGCGTAATCGTCACAATACCGGCTCGCACCAAACGATCACGGAAGGCATCCACTTTATCTCGTGGCGAGGTGGTATAGCGTGTTCCCGGAAAAGGATTAAATGGAATCAAATTGATTTTAGAAGGCACGCCTTCTAACAAACGAATTAAGGCTTTAGCATGTGCAATCGAATCGTTCACACCATCAAGCATCACGTATTCCCAAGTCACCTTACGCTTACGCTCACCACTGACGAATTCTTTACACGCTGGAATTAATTCTTCGAGTGGGTATTTTTGATTAATAGGCACCAACTCATCACGCAGTTCGTTAGTAGGCGCGTGCAATGACACAGCCAAACTCACATCACACTCACCCTTGAGACGACGTAAGGCAGGGACAATGCCAGAAGTACTGATAGTGACTCGCGCTTTAGCAATCATATAGGCCAAGTCGTCGGTCATTAACTTCATCGCCGCAGTAACAGGCCCAAAGTTTGCCAATGGCTCACCCATACCCATCATTACCACATTGGTGGGTGAACGACCTAACTCACGGGTTGCTTGCCATATTTGACCAATGATTTCCCCCGTCGTGAGATTCCGATTAAAACCCTGCTGCGCAGTAGAACAAAACGAACAATCTAAAGCACAACCCACTTGTGATGACACACAAATAGTACTGCGATCACCTTCAGGAATATGCACGGTTTCGATGCGCTGACCATCTTCTAACTCAAGCACCCATTTTGTGGTTCCATCGAGCGAAGGCTGTTCAAAAACAATCTCGGGAACAGCGATATAGGTTTTCTCAGCTAAGGCCTCACGAAAACTTTTGGGTAAATCGGTCATCTGCTCAAGATCAATCACGCCGTGCTTGTGAATCCACTTCAGCAAGTTACGGCCATGAAATGGCTTGGCGCCGAACTCGACAGCCAGGTTTTCAAAACCTGACTTATCGAGGTCGAGCAGATTCATTTTGTCTGACGCCAAGCTCATTGAGGAAGATTAGCGAGTGCGCTCGCAAACACCTTCTGGGAAGAAATACGCAATCTCAGTTGCCGCGGTATCTTCACCGTCTGAACCGTGTACTGCATTTTCATCGATAGTTGATGCGTGATCAGCGCGAATGGTGCCGGCTGCCGCTTCTGCTGGATTAGTAGCACCCATCAGCTCACGGTTTTTCTCGATCGCATTCTCACCTTCTAACACCTGAACCATCACTGGACCTGAAGTCATAAAAGCAACCAATTCACCGAAGAAAGGACGCTCTTTGTGAACTGCATAAAAACCACCGGCTTCTTCTTCACTCAAGTGGACCATTTTTGCCGCCACAACACGCAAGCCGGCCTTTTCAAAACGATTGTAGATGTCGCCAATAACGTTTTTAGCAACTGCGTCTGGCTTAATGATTGAGATAGTGCGCTGGACTGCCATCTTTAATTTCCTTGAAAAACAATTAGATAAGTAAAAATTTGAACCAATCTTCAGCACAAATGAGGGGCTGCTAAAGATTCAAAATTGGGCGCTTTTTCACCTGCTCGAACACCACTAAAAAGTCTAGGCGATGGGCGGCAATTTTTCCTGAAAAAACCGGCGCTTAGTTTAACTGTATGAAGGTTTTTCTGCTACACCTGACGGCCAACGCTTTGCACGTCTGGCACCTGCGCCAACTGGCTCATCACCCGTTCTAATTCTGCTAATTCAGATATTTCAACACTGAAGCGCATCTTTGCTCGCTCATGACGCTTGTCCGAGCGTGTTTTCACCGCCAAAACATCAACATCCGCATGCGTAAATACCGATGTGATATCTCGTAGAAGCCCTTTCCGATCGTAGGCCTCAACCAAAATATCCACAACATAATGCCGCTGCGTTGAATGCGCATTCCAAGCCACATCTATTAAACGATCACGATTCGCCTCATCAATCCGATCGACCACGCGGCAATCCTGATGGTGCACCGTGATGCCTCGACCACGGGTGATAAAGCCGATCACTGGGTCTGGCGGTACCGGCTTGCAACACCGTGCCACATGAGTCATTAAGTCATTCACGCCACCGACGATGACTGGTCCCGAGCTACTGTCTGATTTAGCCGGCTTCTTTGTGCGCTTGCGGATCTTTTCATCGACTTCTTCGGCAGTCTCATGCACTTTGGGCTGCAAGGTATTTGCAACCTGTATTGCAGAGACATCACCTCGACCAATAGCCGCATAAAGATCATCAACATTTTTAAAATTAAACCGCTTTGCCAGTTGGTCTAATTCCGCCTTAGGTATTTGCGCACGATGACACTCACGATCTAATGCCGCACGCCCCTCATGCAAATCATCTTCATAGTCTTGCAACTTGAACCAATGCTTTATTCGATTTCGCGCTTTCGATGTCGTCACATAACCTGAAGAAACATTAAGCCAATCCCGACTCGGGCCACCCTGCTTTGCTGTGATTATCTCAACGAGATCTCCACTTTGAAGCTTGCGGGTTAGCGTTGCCATCTGGCCATTGATCTTGGCACCACGACAACGATCACCCACCGAACTATGCACTGCATAAGCAAAGTCCACTGGGGTTGCACCCGCTGATAGCTCAATCACTTTATTTTGGGGCGTGAGCACATAAATACGCTGCGCCTCGTATTCAACTTCATCGGCATCGGTCTCATGCGTTGTTACCTCTTGCGAGAGCCAATTACGCATCATCGAAACACGCGACTCTAGCGCCGCATCACTTGCTTTGGCCTCTTTATACATCCAGTGTGCGGCAACACCACGCTCCGCATGATCATGCATTTGATGGGTACGAATCTGAATTTCTACTGGCTTACCATCGCTAGCAATCACTGCGGTATGGAGAGATGCGTAGCCATTAGGCTTTGGGTTGGCAATATAATCATCAAATTCTTTGGCGATAGGCTTCCACTGGCTATGCACCAAACCCAGTACCTCATAACACTGCGCCACTGTTTCAACTAACACCCTTACGGCGCGGACATCGAATAACTGCTCAAAGGTGAGCTGCTTTTGACGCATCTTATTCCAGATACTGAAAATATGCTTTGGCCGACCCATAACATCCGCATGAATATCAGCGGCTTCACAGATCTCACTTAACTCACAGAGAAAATTCTCAACAAAGCTTTCGCGCTCTAAACGCTTACCATCAAGCTGCTTGGCGAGATTTTTATATTGATCGGGCTCAAGAAAACGCAGGCACAGATCCTCTAGCTCCCACTTAACCGTCCAGATACCCAAACGATTCGCTAACGGTGCATGTACTTGT
This sequence comes from uncultured Gammaproteobacteria bacterium, assembly GCA_964516045.1. GTDB lineage: Bacteria > Pseudomonadota > Gammaproteobacteria > Chromatiales > Chromatiaceae > VMDJ01. The sequence continues at coordinate 13,843 of CAZEWM010000009.1, read as the reverse complement.
CGCGTTTCGTAGGCAATAACGCGTTGCAGCTCAACATCAGTATTTTTTAGATAGCGCATCAATCGTAATCGTTTAACTAAAACGATTAAGATCACGCGCACATCACCGGCCAACTCAAGCAATAAGCGCCGTAGGCTCTCAATATTTTGCGCTTCGGTTTTGGTACCACGATGAGAAATTTCGCGCAGTCGTGCGACTTGCTGAATCAGCGTGACGACATCCTGACCAAATTGCTCAGCAATCTGGTCAGCTGAGAAATCAGCTCGCGTGGGCAGTTCAGAAAGAAAGATACTCAGTAAGGTGTCGGTATCGAGTTTCAGTGAGTCAGCTATATGTGCCGTATGCAATAACGCCAGAGCACGAGACATACCATCACTATTGACCTCGCCTGCATGTGTTTTTTGCATCAAGGCGATCGCATGCGTCAAACGATCGATATCTTTGGCAGAGCGCTCTTGCGACTGCCCCGCTAACCATTGCGCAACAATTTCAGCGGTCAGCTCACCGCTATCGGGGAGTGATTGCGCAACAGAAACCACTGATGGCCTCGTTATTCTCGCTCTTCAATCCATGCCATCTGAATGGCTTCAAGGATCTTTTCGCCACATCGGTCTTTGTTGTCATCAAACTCAGGCAACGCCATGGTCCAATTCATCAAATCAACAAAATTCACTTGAGTAGGATCCACATCAGGATGTGCCTCATCTAATTCAATCGCGATATCCAAGGTATCAGTCCACTTTAAGCTCATGATGCCTCCTTAGTGATTTTCTTTTGCATGGTTGATGGTGTACTTAGGCAGCTCAACAACTAAGTCTTCATCACCCACCACAGCCTGACAAGCTAAACGCGAATCCGGCTCTAGACCCCATGCTTTATCCAGCATGTCATCTTCATCTTCGGTTGCATCGTTAAGCGAGTTAAAACCTTCGCGCACAATAATGTGACAGGTTGTACAAGCACATGATTTCTCACAGGCGTGCTCAATCTCAATGTCATTCGCCAAGGCTGCATCACAAATGGTGACACCTGGCTCACACTGAATTACTGCACCTTCTGGGCACAAATCGTCATTTGGCAAAAAGATAATTTGAGGCATGCTTTACCCTATTCCTTATTCAAACTCATCGACCTTATGGCCCGCCATCGCTTTGCGGATACCACTATTCATTCGACGCTCTACATAAAATTCACAATGCGACTCTAACCCTTTAATCGCATCTTTAATCGATTCAGCATCAGTGCTATTTTCAGCCACTTGTTTCAACGCATTAAGGTGTTGATCCACAACGGCGCGTTCTTCGTTATTCAATAACTCATCAGCGTCACTCGCTAATGCTGCTGTTAAGGCTTCAATCACACGCGCCGCTTCAACCTTTTGTTCAGCTAATCGACGTGCTTGCATATCATCGCCCGCATGATCAATTGATGCTTTCAGCATAGTCATGATCTCATCATCACTTAGACCATACGACGGCTTAACTTCCACACTCGCTCTCACGCCCTGACTTTGCTCTTCGGCTTCTACCTGCAACAAACCGTCTGCATCCACCGAGAATGTCACGCGAATACGCGCAGCCCCTGCCACCATTGGCGGAATATCGGTCAAGGTAAAACGTGCTAATGAACGGCAATCTGTTACTAGCTCGCGCTCACCTTGCAAAACATGAATCGACATTGCAGTTTGACCGTCTTTGAAGGTCGTAAACTCTTGCGCGCGCGCCACTGGAATCGTGGTGTTGCGTGGAATGACTTTCTCAACCAAACCACCCATAGTCTCAAGGCCTAACGAGAGCGGATTCACATCCAACAACAACATCTCGCCATCTGGTTTATTGCCTGCCAGCACGTCAGCTTGAATCGCCGCACCAATAGCCACAACACGATCCGGATCAATGCTGACAAGCGGTTCAGTGCCGAAATAGTCACCGACACGTTCACGCACATACAGCGTACGAGTCGAACCACCAACCATCACAACATCTTTAATTTCATCCAACTCAACGCCTGCATCTCGTACTGCACGGCGGCAAGCCATCAAACTTTTCTTAACTAGCGGCTCAATCAAGGCATTGAATTGATCACGCGACAACTGACCACGCCATTGCGAACCATCTGGCAAATCAACTTGGATATCAGCCGATGATCGATCACTGAAGCTTTCTTTGGCAGAACGTGCTGCAACACTGATCTGACGCAACAAAGAAGCATCTGCATTTGTGACTCCTGCCTGCTGCAAAATCCATTCAGCCACCACATGATCAAAATCATCGCCCCCAAGCGCCGAATCACCACCGGTCGCGAGCACCTCGAAGACGCCTTTCTGCAAACGCAAGATTGAGATATCAAAGGTGCCGCCACCGAGGTCATAGATCGCATGTATGCCTTCTGCCTGATGATCTAAACCATACGCAACCGCGGCTGCCGTTGGCTCATTCAACAAACGGAATACATTTAAACCCGCGAGCTTCGCGGCATCCTTGGTTGCTTGACGTTGTGCGTCGTCAAAGTAAGCCGGGACAGTAATCACTACACCAGTCAAGGCATCACCTAATGACGCTTCTGCACGTGCTGCAAGCACCTTTAAGATTTCCGCAGACACCTCAATCGGACTGACATCACCTTGTGCAGTTTGAATACGAGGGACCGCTTGATCAGTTTGTGTAAATTGATACGGCAAATGATCACCAAGCGCCTTTACTTCGCTGATTGCACGACCAATCAAACGCTTTGCTGAGGCAATGGTATTGAGTGGATCTGATACAGCCGCTTGGCGTGCTGCCTCACCAACAATGATTTGCTCAGTCGTGTAGCGCACAACAGATGGAAGAATCGCATGACCTGACTCGTCATCTAACGTAACAGGCTCACCACTGCGCACTGTCGCTACTAACGAATTGGTTGTGCCTAAATCAATGCCAGCCGCAAAACGATGCTGATGCGGTGCCGTTGATTGGCCAGGTTCTGCAATTTGAAGTAATGCCATTACATCGCCTCTTCGAGTTTCGCTTCGACAGCTTCTGCTTCACGCTGCAGCTTGGTTAAAAACTGCAATTTAGTCACACCTTTTCGTGCGTCTTTTAACGCTTCTTCAGAGCCATCATTTAATAGTGCCGCCAATGACTCAAGCTGTTGCTTAAGAAGCTGACGAATATCTCGCATCAAGCTATCAAGCGATGCAAAAGGGTCAGATGCTTGCTCCACTTCACTAAGCGCTTCACGCAATTCCATTTGCGCCATCAAAAAAGCGCCATCACGCGTGGTCGCTGTTTCTTGGTTGAGATCCACACCCGCCAACGTGAGCTGATACATCGCACGACGCAATGGGTCTTTCAACGTATCGAACGCTTCATTAACCCATGTCGCATGCTGTAAAGCGATGCGCTGCTCGCCTTCACTCGCACTGGCATATCGGTCAGGATGGACAACCTGCTGCAATTGGCGGTAGCGCTGCGCTAATGCATCACGATCTACGTCAAACGCAACAGGCAACTCAAACAGCTCAAAATAATTCTGCGACATGTCCATAAGCACATCCTTCAAGCAACAACGCCCGCTTTCGCGGGCGCCGTCTTGAAAACCGATCAACTCACGTTAAACGGTGAAACTTTCTCCACAACCACATTCGTCTTTGACGTTCGGGTTATTAAATTTAAAACCTTCGTTTAAACCTTCTTTGCCGTAGTCCAACTCAGTACCGTCGAGATAGACCATGCTCTTCTGATCGATAATGACCTTAACACCACGATCTTCAAAAACGACATCGTCATCATTGACGTCATCAACAAACTCCAGCACATAAGCCATGCCAGAACAGCCCGAGGTTTTAACACCTAGACGAACACCTACTCCAGAGCCACGGCTCTCGAGGAATCGAGAAACACGCTCAGCTGCTGATTCGCTTAAAGAAATCGCCACATCAAGCTCCGATGATCAAGCCTTTGATTTAAGGTCTTCGATCGCTGCCTTGATGGCATCTTCAGCAAGCACTGAACAGTGAACTTTCACCGGTGGCAATGCCAACTCTTCTGCAATATCGGTATTTTTGATCTGGCTCGCCTCTTCCAAGGTCTTGCCTTTAACCCATTCAGTTAGCAACGAGCTTGACGCAATAGCTGAACCACAACCGTAGGTTTTAAACTTTGCATCTTCGATCACGCCATTATCGTTGACCTGAATCTGCAGACGCATTACGTCACCACACGCAGGTGCACCCACCATGCCAGTACCAACATTCTTGGCATCTTTATCTAAGTTGCCAACGTTGCGTGGATTCTCGTAATGATCAATAACTTTTTCGCTATAAGCCATGTCAGTTTCCTCTTCCGAACGTGCGCTGTGCGCAATTTGCCGAATTATTCAGACTGCCAAATCAGGCGCGCGATTCTAACGCAAGTACACCCAAATTGCCGTCATTTAAAGTTATTTCTTAGTGAGCCGCCCATTGCACCGACTTAAGGTCGATACCGTCTTTGAACATATCCCAAAGTGGACTCAAATCACGTAGTCGCTCTACCTGGTCGCGCACCTGAGAAAGGACGTAATCGACCTCTTCTTCTGTTGAGAAGCGACCGATAGTGAAGCGAATCGAACTATGTGCCAATTCGTCCTCACGACCTAAAGCACGCAATACGTAACTGGGCTCCAAGCTTGCCGAAGTACAAGCACTACCGGATGAAACAGCCATATCTTTCAGCGCCATCATCAAGCTCTCGCCTTCAACAAAGTTGAAACTAATATTCAGGTTGCCCGCGATACGTTGATCCATATCACCGTTGACGTAAACCTCTTCCATGTCGCTAAGACCATCGAGCAACTTGTTACGCAGCACCATCAGGCGCGCGTTTTCTTCAGCCATCTCTTCTTTCGCTAAACGAAAGGCTTCGCCCATACCCACTATTTGATGAGTCGCGAGGGTTCCTGAACGCATACCACGCTCATGACCACCACCATGCATTTGTGCTTCTAAACGAATTCTTGGCTTGCGACGCACATACAAAGCACCAATGCCCTTAGGGCCATAAATTTTATGGGCGCTAAAGCTCATCAGATCTACCGGCATTGACTGCATGTCGATCTCAACCTTGCCAGCACTTTGTGCACCATCAACGTGGAAGATCACACCATGCTTACGACAGATAGTGCCGATCGCATTCAAATCCTGAATAACACCGATCTCGTTATTCACGTGCATCACTGATACCAAGATGGTCTTGTCGGTTATTGCCGCTTCGAACACGGAAAGATCGACCAATCCGTTAGGCATCACATCTAAGTAGGTAACTTCAAAACCTTCACGCTCTAGCTGGCGGCACGTATCCAGAACGGCCTTGTGCTCAGTTTTCAAGGTGATGATGTGATTACCTTTTTGTTTGTAGAAATGCGCTGCGCCTTTAATTGCCAGGTTATTTGACTCAGTTGCTCCTGAAGTCCAAACAATCTCTTTAGCGTCTGCATTGATCAATGCCGCGACGTTATTACGTGCCTCATCAACTAATTTCTCCGCTTCCCAACCAAAGTGGTGAGAACGAGATGCAGGATTGCCGAAAGCACCTGAAGGCGTTAAGCACGCGCACATCTTTTCAGCGACACGTGGATCGACCGGCGTAGTCGCCGAATAATCTAAATAAATGGGAAGTTTCATACTACTGGTTGCCCCAACTTACGCTGCGTGACCGTTCAAACCCAAAGCATCTGCTAACTTGCCGCTACGACGCGCCGCTTCACGAGAATGACCGCGCTCAACTAAGTCAGCTAGAGTGATATCAGTCAAGAATACAAAAATTTGCTGGCTCAAATCATCCCATAAACTGTGCGTCATGCCACGATGAATATCCGCTGAACTTGCTGGAGGATTACAGCGTGTAAACTCAACCCACTCATCAACGGCACAAATCACATCAGCAATTGAAATCTCGTCAGATGCGCGACCAAGATAGTAACCACCACCGGGACCACGAACACCGCGAACCAAACCTTTGCTACGCAACGCGGCAAACAACTGCTCTAAGTAAGAAAGAGAAATACCCTGATTCTCAGAGATATCAGCCAAGGTGACCGGACCATCGGTGCCATTTAGCGCCAAATCCAACATTGCAGTCACCGCATAACGGCCTTTAGTAGAAAGTCTCATTTTAATGTCCTCGCTCTACGATCGAAGAAGGTCGGGAGTACCCGAGTAAATTTGTCAGGTATCAATGTAGAGAAACCAACTAAAACAGTCAAGCTTTATCCCACAAACTGACTAGGGCTGAATTTCAGGACATTGATAAAGGCGTTTAGAAGCAATGAGTTAGCTTACATTCATTAAGCAAAAAAACTTCCAGTGAATTAGCTTTTTCTTAAATAGCCGCCACTTCTTCGAGTTCTTTGATCTGCCGAGAGGTAAAAAAGTGCCCTTGATTGACACAAAAACGCAGCCATTTCCCGACAAAAATATTCGCTCGCCATTTATTCAAAAGACCTGGTGCCTCATATAACGAAAGTTCGGGAAGATTGGATTGCTTCACCTGCTCCACCTCAACCTGTTCCGCATCGTGATAGACACGCAACACGGCATCGGGATCAGATTCACGACCATCCTCAAATGCATAGGTCAGATTGATCAGGCTGGTGTATTTCGATTGTTCTAAAACCGTCAGCTTCAAATGCGCCTGACCGGGAAGATGCGATTCAAACTCGCCCTTCATTTCGGGTAGTTCAGGGAAAAGAGTGAGTAAGGCTTGGTAGTTTTCTTCACACAAATCAAGCAGGCGCCCCATCGTCGGCTCTTGATCGAGCGAACGAAGCAATGCGCCAGTCCAAGGATACGGTGAAATAAACATACAAAAAGCATAAACGAAAAAACCGGCTTTCGCCGGTCTTCTCTGAATTGATGTTTAGTGTTTAAGCACCTTGCTGTTCAGCAATCTGCTTACGCACCTCATCCATATCCAACTCACCGGCCTTGGTCACAAGTTCACGGAAAGCCGCTTCAGGCAAAGCACCCGCTTCGCTATAGATGATGACGTTGTCACGGAAGATCATTAACGTTGGGATAGAACGAATCTGGAAATTCGCAGCGATACCCTGCTCATCTTCAGTATTAACCTTAGCGAACACAACATCAGGGAAATCTTCCGACACTTTGTCATAGGTTGGTGCGAATGATTTACAAGGACCACACCATGGTGCCCAGAAATCGACAACAACAAACGCGTTATCGGTAATAGTTGCTTCAAAATTCGCTTCGTTTAGTTCTACTACAGCCACAAAGGGCCTCCATACTTCGCATTAAATAAAGGCATCATGATAGCAGGACACCCAGTGTTCATAAACAAAAAGCCCGGCTTCCGCCGGGCTTTTTCGGGTTTTAAAAATTAAATACCCAATTCTTTTTTGATCACATCAACAACATTCGATGAATTGGTTGAATCTGCATCAAGCAAGTTACCTTCGTTGCGATAGTACTCAACCAATGGAGCGGTTTGCTCATTGAATACATCCAAACGCTTTGAAATTGCTTCTTCAGTTTCATCGTCACGCTGAACAACATCACCGCCACACTTATCACATACGCCTTCTTGTTTTGGTGGGTTACTACGAACGTTGTAGATAGCACCACAATCAACACAGGTACGACGCGTAGTAAGACGATTCAAAATCTCTTCACGTGGTACAACCAAGTTAACAACGGCGTCCAACTTGATGCCCATGTTCTCAAGCAAGCCTTTCAAAGCATCCGCTTGTGGAATGGTGCGAGGGAAACCGTCTAACAAGAAACCTGCTTTACAGTCGTCTTCTTTTAAACGCTCGCCCATGATGCCCATGATCAAATCATCAGAAACAAGCTCACCTGCTTTCATTGCCGCTTCAGCTTTTTTGCCAAGCTCGGTGCCTGCTTTAACAGCTGCACGCAAAATATCGCCAGTTGAGATCTGAACAGATCCATCCATTTCAGTTAATAGTTTTGCAACGGTGCCTTTACCTGCGCCAGGCGCACCTAACAGAATGAGTTTCATACTTCCTCTCTAATACTTCTTTAGTGCCGATCGTTATCTAAGGGTCGACGGCTGTATAAGATTATCTAGGAAAACTTATCGATCTGCGATAAGGATAAACGTCGAGAGACTTTCCGCGCGCCGCAATCTCTTGGAGATCACGCCAAGTTGATGCCTCAGCCAGACCGCCATGTTCCTCACGGAACAATTTTCGCCACGCCGGATTGTTCATCAAAAACGTCATAAACTCTTCTGGGAACACGTCATTTTCGGCAATGCTGTACCACGGCTCGGACGCCATCTCTTGTTCTGGCGTCATTGCTTCAGGAATTTCACGGAAGCGACACTCATTAATTGGGACTATCTCGTCATAATCATAAAAAATAACCCGACCGTGTCTTGTGACCCCGAAATTCTTCAAAAGGAGGTCCCCAGGGAAGATTCCAGAGGCCGCAATCTCTCTTAAAGCATTGCCATATTCGCGCATCGCGAGACGCTGTTTCTCTTCATCTACCTGTTCGAGATACAAGTTCAACGGATTCAAACGACGTTCTATATATAGGTGCGAGATAACCACACGATCGTTTTCAATCGTAACCTTATTCGCCGCTTCACTTTTGAGCTCTTCAAGTAACTCATGGTCAAAACGATCTAAAGGAAATGCCGCATGCGAGAACTCCCACGTATCCGCCATGCGCCCTACACGGTCACGTCGTTTAATAAAACGATTCTTCTCGATAACTTCTCGCTCGGTCACTTTTTTTGCACTACCGAAGTTATCTCGGATAACTTTGAACACATAAGGATAGGAAGGTAGGTTGAACACCAACATCACCATGCCTTTAATACCGGGCGCTATCTGGAAGCGATCGCTTGAGTTACGCAAATGATCTAAGAAGTCACGATAAAACTCCGCCTTACCCTGCTTGTGAAAACCAATCGAGGTATATAAGTCTGCAGATGATTTACCGGGCAAAATGCTGCGCAAGAAACGCACTACAGACGAAGGTACTTCACAATCTGCCATGAAATAGGTTCGCGCAAACGAAAAGACATTCGTGACATCATTTTGCTCACTCACCACAGCATCGATAAAGATCTCGCCTCTACGATTACGCAATAACGGCAAAATAAACGGCTGAACTTCAACACCATTCAACGCACGACCAATGATGTAAGCCGCTTTGTTCCGATAAAAAACCGTATTCAATACTTGGATCTGAAAGTGTCTTGCCACATAACCAGAAGTATTCTTAAAATTTTTTGCAAACGAGATAAGGTGCTTTAAATCACGGCGTTTATCTTCAAAAGGTACGCCTAAATCAATACTGTCGAGCAATCGACTAAAGCTTAATCGCCAACCATCTTGCGTTGGATAAAAACTTCTAAACGGAGGATGTTCACCTTCAATACGCTCTGTTGACACTGAAGGACGTACGAAAATATTAGCGTTGTGATAGAACGCGCGCTCAAACAATCCCACAAAACACGAGTTATAAAAGGTCTCTGCAAGCTCTGGCTGCAGATGATCATAGAGCATACCGAGGTATTGGAACTTTACTTCTTGCAGCAACGCTTGATCTGGCGTTTCTAAATCAAACCGTTCACGCAGATCAGCAATCGCCTCTTTGACACGCATGTCATACAAGCTGATTCGATCGCTGGTATTTTGGGTTGCAGCACTCCAATCACCGTCTATGTAGTGTTGACGAGCCGCTTGGGTATGTTCACGAAAGATGCGGAAATGACGATTAAACGCCATCAATACAGCATGCGCAATTTCACGCGCGGTTTGAAAACGCTCTGGATCAAAAGATGAAGGTGCTCCGCTACTCACCCCATCATTATCCGATAAAAAAACCGGCCCGCCACCCAAGTGACGAACCGGTGCTAATTTCCAAGAGTTCAAACTCATCAAAAGAACACTTGGAGAGGAGGCTTAGAACTGCTCTTCTTCGGTAGAACCCGTCAGTGCAGTTACAGAAGAAGCGCCACCTTGGATAACAGTAGTTACGTCATCGAAGTAACCTGCGCCAACTTCCTGCTGGTGAGATACGAAGGTGTAACCTTGATCACGTGCAGCAAATTCAGGCTGTTGAACCATCTCAGTGTAGTGCTTCATGCCTTCGCCTTGAGCGTATGCATGCGCAAACTGGAAGGTGTTGTACCAGTTGACGTGGATACCCGCCAAAGTGATGAACTGGTACTTGTAGCCTAGTGCAGACAAGTCGTCCTGGAAGCTTGCGATTTGTGAATCTGACAAGTTCTTCTTCCAGTTGAACGAAGGTGAACAGTTGTATGACAACAACTGACCTGGGTTCTCAGCCAATACCGCTTGTGCGAATTCGCGAGCGAAGCCGATATCTGGGGTACCAGTCTCACACCAAACCAAGTCAGCATACGGTGCATATGCAACACCACGGCTGATTGCTTGCTCAAGACCGTTCTTAACGCGGTAGAAACCTTCAGCAGTGCGCTCACCAGTACAGAATGGCTTGTCGTTCTCATCAACGTCAGAGGTCAACAAGTTCGCTGCTTCTGCGTCAGTACGTGCCAAAACGATGGTTGGAACGCCCATCACGTCAGCTGCCAAACGTGCTGAGATCAATTTTTGAACCGCTTCAGAGGTGGGTACCAATACCTTACCGCCCATGTGACCACACTTCTTAACCGCTGCAAGCTGGTCTTCGAAGTGAACGCCTGCAGCACCTGCAGTAATCATGTTCTTCATCAGCTCGTATGCATTCAATACACCACCGAAGCCCGCTTCTGCGTCAGCAACGATTGGGAGGAAGTAATCAACGAACTCTTTGTCTTCTGGGTTAACGCCTTTAGACCACTGAATCTCGTCAGCACGCTTAAATGTATTGTTGATACGGCGAACCATGGTTGGAACCGAATCGTAGGCATACAAAGACTGGTCTGGGTACATGGTTTCAGAGGTGTTACCGTCTGCAGCAACCTGCCAACCTGACAAGTAAACTGCTTCCAAGCCCGCTTTAGCTTGTTGCATCGCTTGACCAGCAGTAATCGCACCGAATGCGTTTACGTAGCCTTTCTTAGCGCCGCCGTTGATCTTGTCCCACAGCTTTTCAGCGCCCATTTTTGCCAGAGTCAGCTCAGGCTGCACAGAGCCACGCAGACGCACAACGTCTTCTGCTGAATAACCGCGCTTAACATTTGCCCAACGAGGATTCTCAGCCCAGTCTTTTTTCAGCGCTGCAATTTGTTCTTCTCTAGTTGCCATGGTGACTCCTAACATGCGTAAAGTTTGTGCAGTGCACCCTAGTTTGGTAATAGAATTGCACTACGGGTAAATTTCGGTGTGTGCACACTGCCAATAAGCACTCGTAAATCCAAACCAATTGTTTCAATTAAAATTATTGGATTGGTTAATAAATATAAAAAAAACAATAATTTACAACACCAAAGGATAACAATCAGCGATGACAACTAAGCTGAAAACACCTTATTACAAGCAAAATCGCTTGAAGCAGTTGCGCGCGTTTTGTCACGCAGCGCAGAGCGGCAGCATTACCGAAGCGGCTGAAATGCTGTTTTTGAGTCAGCCTTCAGTCACCCTTCAAATACAAGCACTCGAGCGCGAAATGGAGATCACTGTTTTTGAACGTCGTGGTCCCAAAATCAGCCTGACACCTGAAGGTGAGGTGCTTTATCAGCTTGCTAGCCCTTTGGTTGAAGGCATTGACCGCCTCGGTGAATCTTTTGCAGCGCATATGGGCGATTTACAGCGTGGTGAGCTCAATATTGCAGCAGGTGAATCAACCATTCTGTATGTGCTTCCTGATGTCACTAAGGCGTTCTCAGATGAATATCCTGGCATCAGCATGAAACTACACAATGTAACTGGTCGTGACGGTCTCTCAATGATCCGCTCAGATCAGTGTGACTTCGCTGTGGGCTCGATGATCGATATCCCGGATGACATCCGCTATGAGCCGATTGTCACCTACTACCCTGCTCTGATCTGCTCAAAAGAACATACGTTGGCTAAGAAACGTGAAATCACGCTTGAAGAGATCTCTCAACATGGTTTGATCTTGCCACCACGTCATCTCTCGACTTGGCGCATTGTTGAAAACGTATTTGAACAGAACAGCCTTAAGCTAAATGTGTCACTGGAAGCTGGCGGCTGGGAAGTCATCAAGAAGTACGTGAAAATGAACATGGGTATCTCCATCGTGACTGACATCTGCTTGATGGGCGATGACGATATCTGCGCGATTCCACTCGGCAACTTGTTCCCAACGCGCAGCTACGGCATCGTTTCTCGTCGTGGGAAGTTCTTATCGCCTGCAGCAGTCCGCTACATCGATATGCTGCGCGAGTTCTACGAAGGTCGAGATCCAGCTGAAGTCAGCGTGTGTGCGTCGTGTAAAGATCGCCGCGTCGTTCGATAAGTTTTATTGACGGACGACGAGAATGCCGTCCTCATCGGCATAGATCATGTCGCCTGGTGCAACCACTGCACCACAACATGCAATCGTTACCTCGGTATCCCCTTGGCCACCTTTTACGCTTTTCTGTGGATGAGTACCCCGCGCTTTGACGCCCAAAGGCAATTTGAGCAAAGCGGCTGAATCACGCACACAACCATGAACAATAATACCCGCCCAACCATTTTTAACGGCAAGCTCGCCAAGCATGTCACCCAACAAGGCACACTGAGTAGAACCACCACCATTCACAAAAAGCACCCGACCATTTCCTGGGGTTTCTAACATCTCACGCACTTTGCTGTTGTCATCGTGACAACGCACAGTGGCTGCAGGGCCAGAAAACGCGACATTCCCGCCATAGTTATTCCATTGAGGCGCTAACACCTGCGCGTCTTTACCTAGGTCGTCAGATAGATCTGCGGTCGCAACTACCTTTTCAGTCATTGGTCTAAATCTCTCGATAATGGTGATGTGCTAAGCATAAAGCAGCGATCAAGACATACGCGCAACATTGAAAAATATAATGCGAAAACGTCTCACAGACTCTTTAGTCTGGAGTGGTTCATTTCATTTGCAGAAAGGGTTTCGCATGAGCACCTCAACACATTACATCGACGTTGCTGGCATCAAAATCGAGAAAGGCTTACATGACTTCCTCGTCAATGATGCGCTGCCTGGCACTGGCATTGACGCTTCAGCCTTCTTCGAATCGATGGCAACCCTCTTTGCTGATTGTGCGCCGAAGAATCGTGCTTTGTTGCAAAAGCGTGCTCAACTACAACATCAAATCGATGAGTGGCATCAGTCAAATGACTACACCGTCGCAAGCTATAAGGCTTTCTTAAAAGAGATTGGTTACTTAGTTGATGAAGTGGCTGACTTCTCTATCAGCACCAAGAATGTTGATGCTGAAATCGCAACAACCGCTGCACCTCAACTTGTTGTACCGGTTAATAACGCTCGATATGCATTGAATGCAGCAAACGCACGCTGGGGCTCTGTGTATGACGCTGTGTACGGTTCAGACATGCTGCCGGAAGCACCTGCAAGCAGTAAAGGCTTAGATGAAAAACGTGCTGCTGCTGTTGTGAACTACACCAATGATCTTCTGAAAACCTTCTGCCCACTCGCTAATGGTGAAGACTATGCCAGCATCACTGGCTTTAGCATCAACAAAGGCACGCTAAACATTGCAACAAGCGCTGGCGATACCACACTGGCTGATAACAATCAGTTCGCTGGTTATCAGGGCGATGAAAGCAATCCATCACTCGTACTACTCGTACAAAACGGGCGTTACATCGAGTTACATATCAATCGTGACCACCCTATCGGCAAGAACAGCGCCTCTGGCGTTTGTGATGTCATCTTTGAATCTGCCGCGACTGTTATCCAAGACTGTGA
>CAZEWM010000008.1:0-22161 GCA_964516045.1 uncultured Gammaproteobacteria bacterium | reverse complement strand
AGGCGGTGTCTGATTGACCTTCTGGAATCAAGGGCCAAATCTTATCCAGATCATCGCCCAGAATGTCCGAAGCCATGCCTGACTTACGCGCAGCCATCCAGTTCACGTTACCGCGAACGGTGTTGATCTCACCGTTGTGCGCAATCATGCGGAACGGATGCGCCAAGTCCCATGTTGGGAAGGTATTGGTTGAGAAGCGCTGGTGGACCAAAGCCAAAGCCGAGGTCATGCTCTCATCGCTAAGATCTTTGTAGTACTCACCAACCTGATCAGAGAGCAACATACCTTTATAGACAACGGTACGGCTGGACAATGAGGTGAAGTAAAACGCATCGCCACCTTCAAGCTTGGCATCACGTACGGTGTTTTCGATTTGCTTACGAATAACGAACAGCTTGCGCTCGAATGCATTTTGATCAGCACAGTTACTACCACGTTGAATAAATACCTGACGAATCACCGGCTCGGTAGGCAATACGCTGTAACCTAAGCCACCGTTATCCACTGGCACATCACGCCAACCCAACAGAGTTTGGCCTTCAGCCGCAACGAAATCTTCAATCGTCTTCTCAGCAGCAGCACGAGACTTATCGGCTTGAGGCAAGAACACCATACCGACGGCATATTCACCCTCAGCTGGCAGCTCAAAAGAAACTGACTTGCGGAAAAATGCATCTGGCATTTGCAGCAACAAACCTGCACCGTCTCCGGCACGTGGGTCTGCACCTACCGCACCACGGTGATGAAGTCGTTCGAGAATAGTTAAGCCGTGCTGAACGATAGCGTGAGACTTCTCACCTTTGATATGCGCAACAAAACCAACACCACAGGCATCGTGTTCATTCGCTGGATCGTAAAGACCTTGCTTAGGGGGCAGGGCACCAGTCATGGCCAACCTCTTTTACTTACTTTTAGGGCGCACTGAACCATTTTCAGTAACGCGAAAACTTTTCCACATTGGATATTTTTTGGCGAGAACATCTCGCCCGCGCAGGCGCCTAGGCGGCTGACCCACAGGACCGCGTAGGATAATGGAATCCTTATAGAGGTACTACCCCTTTTAGGGCGGAAATGACTGAGTTTAGGGCGATTGGCTCACTTTCCGAGGGGAAATCGTGAAGAGCGTTTAAGCGCCCAAGGTTGCTTTGAGAGCCGCCGGATCAAAATCATCGCTTATGATCGAATGACCAATATCCTTCATCAGAACCAAACGCATTTTTCCGTCCAGAACCTTCTTATCCACAGACATCAAACCCATAAAGTCAGCACCTGACATACTTTCTGGAGGCGACGCTGGCAACGATGCTCTATTAAGCAACGCATTGATTTTGTTTACTTTATTATCATCAATCCAACCCAGTCGACAGGACATCTCTGCCGCCATGGCCATGCCCGCCCCAACAGCCTCGCCATGCAACCACTTGCCATAGCCCATACCCGTCTCAATCGCGTGACCAAAGGTATGCCCCAAATTCAGCAGCGCTCGTTGGCCTGCTTCTTTTTCATCTGCCGCGACAATTTGTGCTTTATCCGCACAAGAACGACGAATCGCCTCAGCCAACAAGACCAAGTCACGAGCCATCAAGGCTTCCATGTGTTCTTCAAGCCACTCGAAAAATTCAGCGTCGTTAATCAGGCCATATTTGATGACTTCCGCCATGCCCGCTGAAAGTTCACGATCTGGCAGAGTATTCAAGGTCAAAGTATCTGCAACAACCGCCTGAGGCTGATGGAAAGCACCAATCATGTTTTTACCTAGCGGATGATTCACCCCCGTCTTACCGCCCACTGAAGAATCAACTTGCGACAATAAGGTAGTTGGGACCTGAATGAAATTCACACCACGTTGATAACTCGCCGCCGCATAACCGGTCATATCACCAACCACACCACCACCTAGCGCAATCAAGGTACACGTACGATCAAAGCGATTCTCAAGTAATGCCGTGTAGATCTGATTAAGCACATCAAGTGTTTTGAACTCTTCACCATCCGGAAGAATGACTTCACTGACATTAAAATCGACCAAGGCTTTTTTCAATTGCTCTAAGTAAAGTGGCGCCACGGTCGTATTTGATACGACCATCACACGACTACCCTTGATGTGTTGGGCAAAAAACGCTGGGTTTGAAATCAGGTCGCTACCGATATAAATGGGATAAGCGCGATCACCAAGATCAACCTGTAATGTGCAGACTAAATTCGACATGGAATTCTCTATATGGTTTTAGGCTATTGTTTCAAAAGCATAGGGGCGAGAAAAGCCTAAGCAATAATATCCATGATCTCGCGGGACACGACCGCTGCTGAGCGACCTTCCGTGGATATTGTGTAATCCGCCGTTTCTCTATAGAGCGGCAGACGAATTTCCATCAACTCTTTAAGACGAGCTAACGGATCTTCGGTTTGAATTAGAGGACGCTTTTTATCTCGAAAGGTTCGTTCGTACTGCTGCTCAGGCGTACATTCGAGAAAGAAAACGATTCCTCGCGCCGACAGATGCTGACGGTTCTTGGGGCGAAGCACCGCGCCTCCGCCCGTTGCGAGTACATGATTTTCTAGCTGCGTGAGATCATCAATCACCGCTTGCTCACGATCCCGAAAGCCTTCTTCACCTTCAAATTCAAAGATAGTGGGGATATCAACGCCGGTACGGTCTTGGATCTCTTGGTCAGAATCGATGAATTCGAAACCGAGCTGAGCCGAGAGCGTTTTGCCCACAGTGGTTTTACCGGTACCCATAGGTCCGATTAGAAAAATACGATTTGGTTTAGCCATGCCACAGTAATGCCAGAACACTCAGGTTCTGGCAACTGTGAATCGCAAATTAACGAAAGGCTACTGTGTCTGAGAGAATTTTTGGCGTGATAAAAATCAGCAATTCATTGGTCTCATCAACAATGTATTCATTTTTAAACATGAAGCCCACATAAGGCAGGTCGCCAAAGAATGGAATACGGCCTTGCGAGCGGGATTCTTCTTTCTCAAACACGCCGCCGAGCACAACGGTCTCACCATTTTTGACTAAAACGGTTGTCTTCAACTCACGTGAGTCAATTGGACGTTCTGATACTCCAGTTACCGCTGCACCCAGACTATCCTTAGAAATCACCAAGTCCATCATTACACGATCATCTGGCGTGATTTGTGGTGTGACTTCTAACTTTAACTTTGCTTCTTTGAAAGAAACCGTTGTGCCGCCGTTTTCAGCTGATGACTGATAAGGCACTTCGAGACCTTGCTCGATTGAAGCTTTGGTCTGATTAGAGGTTAGCAGTCGAGGCGATGAAACAACCTCACCACGACCCTCTTGCTGCATCGCTGAAAGCTCTAAGCGCAGAAGATGAGATCCCAGCTGACCTAAAACCACATTAGCCACACCACCCGATAAGTTTGCTGCACCTAAATTCACCAATAAGTCATCATTACCCACTGTGCCGGGTTCACCACTCAATGTATTTGAAGTGCTATTGCCACTAAAGTTAATGATCTGATCACCTGCTCGCAATGGTGCGCTAGCACCTAAACGAACACCCAAGTCTCGCGCAAAGTCATTCGTTGCAATAACAATACGTGATTCGATCAATACCTGACGCACAGGGATGTCTAGTTTCTCAACTAGGGCGCGAATCTCATCAATCTTTTTGCGCGTATCCTGTACCAACAAAGTATTAGTACGCTCATCTACCGTGACATTGCCACGCTCTGACATGAGCTTATTTTCTTTAGTCTTCAATAAGCCAGATAAGGTCGCTGCTTTTGCATAGCTAACGCTAATTAATTCTGATTCGATGGGCTCGAGCGTTTGCTTCTTGAGCTCAGCTTCTAGTTCTTGCTGTTCACGCGCTGCAATTTCTTCGCTTGGGGCAATGAACATCACACTGTCTTGGCGACGCATTGAAAGTCCTTTAGAGCGCAAGATAATGTCGAGCGCTTGGTCCCAAGGAACATCTTTTAATCGCAGCGTAATGCCACCTTTAACCGAATCGGATACCACTAAGTTTGAATTGGTAAAGTCTGCCAACATCTGCAGAACCGCACGGACTTCGATATCTTGAAAATTCAAAGTGAGCTTTTCGCCCTCAAATTTAATCTCGCCTTTTGCCTCCTTCTCTTCTGCAACCGCAGGCTTAAATTCGATGATGTACTGGTTCTCTTGTTGATAGGTAACAGGTTCAAATGCAGCACCACTAATCACAAATTGAGAGCCACTTTTTGTTTCTGCCGTTGTGATCAGTGATACCGGTGTTGCAAAGTCTGTGACCTCAAACTCTTTCAGCCAGCCCTCTGGAATCTGCACACCTGCCATGTTGACGGTCAAGCCACCATTACGCTTACGAATAGATGCGGCGTATTCATCACTGCTTAATGAGATTTCTAGGCGACCTGCTCCGGTATCCGTACGTCGGAAATCAATGTTCGTGATACTGGTTGGCTCTGCAACAGCAGAAGAATCAACGGGTGCGGCTTGAGAAGCCTCGCCTGAAATCGTTACCACGACGTTATTTTTGTTTGTCGTTACTAGGTAAGGACGTTCAGCAAGCAATTTAATAATTGCACGCGTGCGCGACTTACCTTGAACGGCCGTGACGCTGTCAACAAAACCTAAGCCAACATCTGTTTTGGGTTCAGTCGTAGCGTTCTGCGTATCTGGTAAGTCAATCACAATAGAGTCAGGCGAGGTGGTCACAAAACTACTTGGCTGGCTTACCTGTTCAGTATGCTCAAAGGTTAATTGGACACCATTATCTGGCAGGCTCTGATAATCAATCGTTTTAAGCGTGTTTGCGATTACTTGCGAGCTCAAACTCAACAAGGCAACAGTCAGTGACTGAACAAAAACCTTTTTCATATTCACCATCTTAAATTTCCTTATTTGCCTGCATCATTAAGCGCGAGCGACGCTTCTTGTTCTTTATAGATTTCGCCAACTTTGATTAATTCAGTCAGCACAATTTCATCTAACTTCACATCCGTGATGTGGCCGTGATTTTGCCCCATGTAGGCGCCTTTACTTACGCGATGGATTGCCCCGTCTTGAGCGCGAATCAATCCCCAGCGTGTACCCTGCTGTTCAAGAACACCTACCATACGCATAGTGTCTAATGGGAATTGCTCAAGGTATTCACGCTCTCGATTCTTATCCGGTGTTGGGCCAGCTTGAATGCCACCTAAAACCAATGTTCTATCGGGTATAGGATCAAAGGGATTGCGACGTCCTGCTGGGTCATACGCCAAACGCATCACCTGGGGGATCATTGGCAGTGGCTCAAGCTTTTTAGGCATTCTTGCTTTGGCATCTTCAACAAAATTCTTAAGATCAGACGTGCTTGAGCCAAAACAACCAGATAAAAAAGCACTCATTACCGTTAGGGCCAATAACTTTTTAATCATTTTTTCGCCCCCTCTAATGAATAGCGATAGGTTTTCGCTAAAGCATCCATTGTTAGCTGCGAAGTGTTGCCTTTTGATGATGTAATCTTAATATCATGTAATGTCACGATACGAGGCAATGCAGCCAAACCACCGGCAAATACACCCATTTCATGAAATCCACCCACAACACGTAATCGAATAGGTAGCTCGGTATAGAAGTCCTGCGGCACCTCTACTTGTGGCTGGAACAACTCAAACTCTAGTCCTGATGCCAAGCCGGTTTGTGATACGTCAACCAACAGGTTTGCGACTTCCGCTTGGTCAGGCAACTGGCGCAATAAGTCGCCAAGTGACTTTTCCATTTCCGCAAGTTGTTCTTGATACTGTTCTAAAAGCGACGCCTGCGATTCTTTTTCCATGAACTCGACTTTGAGCTTCGCTTCAGTCTGGCGTAGCTTTTCTAATGACTCATATTTCGTCGTCATGAAGCCGTAATAGGCGCCAACCAAAAGCAAGATTCCGACGATCACAGCAAGTGCTTGCTTGACCGCTGCTGGCCACTCGCCTGCTTCTGAGATATCAAGATTCACATTGATGTTATTGATGTCTTGCCAGTTCATTTCTTCTTCCGCTTAGTTTTTGCGGGCGCCTTTGCAACCACCACTGCTTCTGCATGCTTTTGTTCTGCAATCACAGAGAACTGTTGCAAGCCAGCTTGTGTTTTTCCTTGCTGCTGGACCACTTGTAAGGTTGGAATACGCAGATCTTTGCTTCGATCAAGGTTGTCCATCAGGTTCGATACACGCCCATGTGACTCAGCATTACCATTTAACGTCACGTTGTAATTGGCGGTGCTAAGCGACGTCAGTTGGATACCCTCTGGTACTGCATCAACCAACTGGTCAAAGAAACGAACCGTGCTTGAGCGCTCCTCTTGAAGAGCGACAATGACGTTTATACGATCAGTCAGATTTTGTTTTTTCTCTTTTAGTTTTTTTACTTCACCGAGTCTTACATCTAACGCAGCGATTTCTTTTCCGAGGAAGTTGTTACGTTCGTTCTGAGTAGAAATTGTTGAGCTCAGAATGGTGAACCAGACGCCAATGATGATCACACCAACGCCAGCACCAAAACCCAATAACAAATAGAACTGCTTTAATCTTTCGGCTTTGGCTTTCTCTCGCCAGGGAAGAAGATTTATTTTGGTCAATTATAAATCCCTCATCGCCAAGCCTGCCGCAACCATCATCGCGGGCGAATCTTTTAACAAGGCATTGATATCCACATTTTTGCCAATCGCCATGGTTTCGAACGGACGGGCCACCTTGGTTGGAATACCTAAACGCTCAGAGACCAAATCCTCAATTCCCTCCATCATTGCGCAACCACCTGACAGGACAAGGACATCAATCTCTTTAACTTGTTTAGCGGTATAGAAAAATTGCACTGCACGGTTAATTTGCTGCACCAATGAATCTTTAAAGGGCGATAGCAGCTCGATTTCATAATCTTCTGGCAAGCCGCCAAGCTTTTTTGCTGCGCCGGCTTCTTCCTTGCTCATGCCATAACGTGACTGAATCTGTTCGGTCAGCATTGAGCCACCGAAATTCTGCTCTCGGGTGTAGATGGCTCGGCCATCTTGCAGGACATCCAGTGTCATCGTGGTCGCACCAATGTCTGCCATAGCAATCACTGATGGGTTAACGCCAAAACTTGAAAAATCGAGTAGCTGCGCAGCACGCTCCACCGCATACGCTTCGATATCGACAACCTCGCACTCAAGTCCCGCGCCCTCAACTGCCTGCATCAGCGAATCGACGGTCTCTTTTCGCGATGCAACGATCAGCACGTCCATCAGCTCTTCACTGTGATCTGACGGGCCAAGAATGTCGTAATCGAACCGAACCTCATTCAGCGGGTAAGGAATGTGCTGTTCCACGGCAATGTGAATTTGTGCATCGAGCTCTGTGCGAGCCAGTGATGCTGGCAAGGAAATCACCTTATTGATCACTGAACTACCGGCCACTGCGACGACGGCATGCTTGGTACGCACCTTGGTTTTTTCTAGCGCTGACTCAATCGCTTCCATGACCGCTTCAACGTCGGCAACTGACTTTTCAACAATCGCATTGGTTGGTAGCGGAACAACGGCATAATTCAGAATGCGATAACGCGGCTCGTTATCGACGAGTTCTTTACCAAATTCTAATAACTTGACTGCGGTAGAGCTGACATCCAGTCCAATATTGCTTGTCCGATTTTTCGTGAAAATTCCCATTTCTTGCTCTGTAATCGTCTTTCGGAGACCTATATAGCGGCCTAATACCTAAATTTTGGAGTTCTTTTTCGGCAGGAATTAACTTCTCCTTAAATCGGCTGTTAACATGTGCCCTCTTTTAAGGATTGTTATTTCTCAAAGGCTTTCAAGGCATGCTCGGCACAAATGGATTCGTTCGCTGGTTTAAACGCCTCGCCATTCTTGGCATTGCGCTCTTTTTAGTGGGCGTTATTGCATCCTTTATCTTTATTGTTCCGAATTTGCCGGATACCGATGAGCTGAAATCCGTTCAGCTGCAAGTTCCACTCAAGGTGTACAGCCGCGACGGATTGCTGATTGCTGAATATGGTGAAAAACGACGCACGCCGCTAAGACGCGAGGAAGTCCCTGAGCAAATGGTTCAGGCCTTTTTATCTGCCGAAGATAACGATTTTTATTCACACCCCGGCGTGGATTTCTTTGGTCTAGTTCGCGCAGGTTTAAAGCTGATCGCAACGGGTGAGCGTCGCCAAGGTGGTAGCACAATCACCATGCAGGTGGCGCGTAACTTTTATTTAACGCGCAAAAAGACCTACATGCGAAAGCTCTATGAGATTTTCCTGTCGTTTAAGATCGAACAAGATCTGACTAAAGACGAAATCTTAATGCTTTATCTCAATAAGATTTATCTCGGCGCACGCGCCTATGGTGTCGGTGCTGCCTCTTTAGTTTATTACGGTCGCTTGCCACATGAGCTGACTTTGGCAGAGACCGCGACTATCGCAGGCCTACCCAAGGCACCATCTGCCAACAACCCCCTTGCGAATCCAACTCGCGCTAAGCAACGCCGTAACTATGTCTTACGTCGCATGTTAGAGCTTGAGCACATCACTCAAGCACAGCATGACGAGGCAGTTGCAGCAGATATATCTGCACGCCGTTATGCTCCGCCAGTAGAACTAGAAGCACCTTATGTCGCAGAGATGGTGCGCGCAGAACTCGTTAATCGTTATGGAAATGATGCTTATACCTCAGGTTATAAGGTTTACACCTCTATCTTGAGCAAAAACCAAGCTGCAGCCAATCTAGCAGTTCGCGATGTATTGGATGACTACACTCTTCGTCATGGCTATCACGGTGCCGAGACAAATGTCTCTCTTGATGGTGGTCCTTTAGCTTGGAATAGCCTTCTACGCGATACCCCTTTAGTGGGTGATCTCACGCCCGCCCTGGTAACGCGTGTTGATGAGCAAAGTGCCCAACTTTATTTAGGTAATGGCGAAGTTGATTCGCTCACTTGGGAGGGTATGAACTGGGCTCGTCCGCATATCACTCAAGATGCACGTGGTCCAAAACCTAAAGTCGCCGAAGACCTTCTTAAAGAAGGTGACATCATTCGCTTAGTGCGCGATCGAAAAACTAAGGCATGGCAACTGCGTCAGATTCCGAAAGCCTCTGCGGCTTTGATCTCATTAGATGCCAAAGATGGCGCTGTTTTATCTTTAGTCGGTGGTTATGACTTTTACGAAAACAAATTCAACCATGTAACCCAAGCCATCCGCCAACCTGGTTCTGGTTTTAAGCCTTTTATTTATTCAGCCGCACTTGAGAAAGGATTCACTTCAGCAAGCTTAGTCAATGATGCGCCTGTTGTCTTTGAAGATGCCGGACTTGAAAGTTCTTGGCGCCCAGAAAATTACTCTGGCAAATTCTTTGGCCCTACGCGACTTCGTTTTGCACTGACCAAATCACGTAACCTTGTTTCTATTCGCTTACTACGCACCATCGGTTTAAAGCACACCTTAAACCACGTTCGTAATTTTGGTTTCGAACCTACTGAGCTACCGAACAACCTTTCGTTATCCTTAGGTAGCGCTAATGTCACGCCATGGCAGATGGCAAAAGGTTATGCCGTATTAGCCAACGGCGGATTTTTGGTTGAGCCCTACTTTATCGATCGAATCGAACAAGGCGATAAGATCATTGAAGAAGCTTCTCCGCTTATTGCCTGTGACAATTGTGATGAATCACCTGAGATGAAGCTTGCCCCGCGCACAATCACTACACAAAACCGTTTCTTGATGTACTCGATGATGCAGGACGTTATTCAGGAAGGCACTGGACGTAAAGCAAAAGCTTTAAAGCGCAAGGACATTGCAGGTAAAACCGGCACCACCAATGATCAACGAGATGCTTGGTTTAACGGATTTAATCAATCGATCGTGACTAATGTTTGGGTTGGCTTTGATGACAACGGCAAACTTGGTCGAAATGAATTTGGTGGTAAAACAGCGCTACCAGCGTGGGTCGACTATATGCGCGTAGCTCTGGCAGACATCAAAGATGAGCCGCCTCGTCCACCTGAAGGTGTAGTGACCGTTCGCATTGACCCTAAGACGGGCTTACGCGTGCCAACGGAATTCAACGGCGCCATGTTTGAGCACTTCCGCGAATCGGAAGTGCCAGAGTTATTGAATGCTCAGACAGCTAAGCCCGCTAAAGGCAGCACCCCTCAAGCACCAAGCATTCAGAAGCCCGGCTTATTCTAATTTAGCGCTTATCCATTGGCACGTAATCACGTGCTTTTTCGCCTTTATATAGCTGGCGTGGACGACCAATGCGGTGCTTAGGGTCATCAAGCATTTCCATCCAATGACTTACCCAGCCAGCTGTACGGCCAATGGCAAACATGACGGTAAACATGCTCTCTGGAATGCCCAACGCACGGTAAATAATCCCTGAGTAGAAGTCGACATTCGGGTAAAGGCCGCGTTTAACGAAATATTCATCGTTAGTTGCAATCTCTTCGAGTCGCATTGCAAGCTCAAACAATGGATTATTTTTATCGGCTAGTTTTTCGAGTACTTCGTGACACACCTTGCGAATAATCTTTGCACGAGGATCGTAGTTTTTATATACGCGGTGGCCAAAGCCCATTAAACGGAATGGGTCATTCTTATCCTTTGCTTTAGCAATGTACTTATCAATATTATCGACAGAACCAATCTCAGCCAGCATGTGCAAGACCGCCTCGTTTGCTCCACCGTGTGCAGGGCCCCACAAAGACGCAATGCCCGCTCCAATAACTGCAAAGGGGTTAGCGCCTGAGCTACCTGCTAGACGAACGGTTGATGTTGATGCATTTTGTTCGTGATCGGCGTGCAAAATAAATAACAGATCAAGCGCGCGTTCTGCCAGCGGATCGACAACATAATCTTCACATGGTGTTCCAAACATCATGCGGAGGAAGTTGCCCGTGAAGCTTAAGTCATTGCGCGGATAAAGAATCGGCAAGCCGGTATTGTGCTTATATGACACCGCTGCAATGGTTGGCATCTTCGCGATTAAACGCAAAGCGCTTAGCTCACGATGCTCAGGATTTTGGATATCAACACGATCGTGATAGAACGCTGACAAAGAACTAACCACGCCACTCATCATCGCCATTGGGTGTGCGTCATGATGGAAACCTTCGAAGAAACGTAAAAGCGATTCATTCATCAAGGTGTAATGCATGATGCGTTCTTGATAATGAGATAGCTGCTCTTGTGTTGGCAGCTCCCCATGCATTAATAAGTAACTGACTTCTAAAAAAGATGAATTTTGCGCTAACTGCTCAATCGGATAACCACGGTATTGCAAAACACCCTCGTCACCGTCAATGTAAGTAATTGAGCTGTCGCAGCTGCCGGTCGACATAAAGCCAGGGTCATAGGTGAATACGCCAGCGTTTTTATACAGCGCAGTCACATCAACGCAATCGGGGCCTTGAGTCCCTGAATGAATAGGAAGCTCGATAGCTTCTTGTCCTGCAATTTGAAACGTTGCTTTCTTATCTGACATCTTTTCCTCACCTGCGCTTAGGCGTTAAAGCGCACCTCTTTTTGGTGGATTTAAGCCTAGCAGCTGCGTTGCTAAGCAAAAATGAAAGTCTTTAATAACTGCGTGTTATTTCGCTGGATAGTGCGCTGGCCACTCACTACGTGCCACACCTGAATCAATTGCAGCGCGCGCAATCGCAGGAGGCAATACATCACCCAAGCGTGGATCTAATGGCTTTGGCAAAATGTATTCTGGGCCAAAACTCATTGCATCAGCACCATAAGCATCTAATACCGATTGCGGCACTGGTTCACGTGCTAAGTCTTTCAATGCATTCACTGCAGCGATATGCATCTCACGAGTGATTTTTGATGCTCTTACATCTAACGCGCCACGGAAGATAAAGGGGAAGCCCAAAACGTTATTCACTTGATTTGGATAATCGGTACGACCGGTTGCCATGATCATGTCATCACGCACCTTCATCGCTACTTCAGGACGAATCTCTGGCACAGGGTTTGATAACGCCATGACCACTGGCTTAGGCGCCATAGAGGCCAACATTTCCGGGCTAATCAAATCGGGGCCTGACAAACCAATGAAGACATCCGCGCCTTCCATTGCTTCTTCAAGCGTACGTTTATCGGTATTTGCTGCAACACTCTCTTTATGTTTATTCAGATTGTCGCGGCCTTGATAGATCACACCTTGACGGTCAATCATCATGATTTTATCTGGATTAGCACCCATTGCATGTAGCAAGCGAACAGATGCAATACCTGCAGCGCCTGCGCCCAAGATAACCATAGTTGCATCACTTAACTGCTTACCTTGCAGTTCAAGTGCATTCATCAAACCTGCAGCGATAATAATCGCGGTGCCATGTTGGTCATCGTGGAACACTGGGATATCCAACTGCTCAACCAAGGCTTCTTCAATATCAAAACAATGTGGTGCCGCGATATCTTCTAAGTTGATACCACCAAAGGTTGGCGCAATTCGGCGACAGGTATCAATGAAGTCTTGATGCGACTCAGCATCGACTTCGATATCGAAACAATCAATGCCAGCAAAGTGCTTAAACAACACGCCCTTGCCTTCCATGACTGGCTTGCCTGCAAGAGAGCCAACATTGCCTAAACCGAGTACTGCCGTACCGTCAGTGATAACAGCAACCAAGTTGCCCTTAGCGGTGTACTTGTACGCATCTTCTGCATTCACTGCGATCTTACGAACGGGCTCAGCAACACCAGGGGTATACGCTAATGAAAGGTCACGTGCGGTAGCTGTAGGCTTGCTTACCTCAACACTGATCTTTCCCGGCTTGGGCTCCGAGTGATAGACCAATGCAGCTTGGTTTACCTCGAAATCTTGATCTTGACTGCTCATTCGCCAACTCCAGTGGTGTGTAATTATTTTTGGGGGCTCAGAATAACAAAAGGCGCCACATAGGCGCCTTTAAGTTTCTTCAATACTCGACGGCATATTAGCCGTTGATTATTAACGGCTGAAACGCTTGTTGAAGCGATCAACGCGGCCGCTGGTGCTCGCTGATTTCTGCTGACCAGTGTAGAAAGGGTGACATGCTGAACAAACTTCCACGGTTAACGCATCGCTAGAGATGGTTGAGCGGGTGCTAAATGTATTACCGCAGCTGCAGGTTACATTTACGTCGTTATAGTTAGGATGAATATCAGCTTTCATGTCAGTCTCCGGCCTTTTGGGCCAAATCACTTTGTTTGGTTAATGCAGCATTGGCTGCGAAAGGTCGCGTAATCTAGCCGAAGCCCTTGAAAAATGCAAGCTTAGGTGGCGGAAACAGGCTGATTAGGCTGAAAAAATAATGCGATTTCGTCCAAATTCATATTAAGCCACGCCTCAAGGCTTAAATTTCAATACTTTTCAGCTGGTTAGCTCAACATTGTCCTGCTCGGAGGTGAGTCGGACAATCTCATCCAAACGGACACAGATTTCCGTCCCTTTATCCAAAAAACAAAGATTCTCTGCCCCGTTTTGAATTTTTAACGACAAATTTTGCGCTCGAGTAACAGCCCCGCTCTTTTGTTGTATCTCAATCTCACCCCCGCGCATCAACAGCAGCTCGATTTGGTCATATAGCCCACAGGCTATCGGCTGGTAATCACTGGTCATCGCGCATTGCCTCAATATGCCAATCGTCAAAACCAACGGTCAGTCGCATTTCGATAGGACAACAGCACACCTGGCAGTCCTCAATGTAAGACTGCGAGCCCTCAGAGCAATCCACCTGGATTTCAAGATTTTCGCCACAGTAAGGGCATTGAATGTGGGTAAATTGAAGTGCTTCGCTCATGCCTGAATAATAACGCCACTTAATAACCCAAGACGAGAACCTCATGGACCCGCAACACTGGCACGATCGTTGGACAAACAATCAAATTGGCTTTCATCAAGCGTCGGTCAATGCGCACTTGTCAGAATTCTGGCCAAACGCGATGCAAGCTGGCGGCAAAGTCTTTGCTCCTTTGTGTGGCAAAAGTGTTGATCTGTTGTGGTTAAGAGATCAAGGGTATCAAGTCGTCGGTATCGAACTGAGTCCAATCGCTGTTCGCGACTTCTTTACTGAGAACCAACTCACTGCCACACAAAGCATGCGTGATGGCTTGGAGTGTTGGTCAAGCGAGGGCATTGACATCTATGTCGGTGATTTTTTTAATCTCACCCCAGCACATTTATCTGATGTGACGGCTGTGTTTGATCGTGCTTCTTTAATTGCTTTGCCGCTAAACATGCGAAAGGATTATGTCAAACATATTCAATCACTGTGTGTCTTTAAAGAAACATTTTTAATCACACTCGAGTACCCACAAGACGAAATGCAAGGGCCTCCCTTTTCCGTTCTACCCGATGAAGTCAAATTGCTTTACGCAGATAACTACAGGATTAATGTACTCAAGACTTTTGATGCTTTAGCGGAGAATCAAAATTTTGTTAAGCGTGGGGTAAGCCAGCTTAACGAAACGGTGTATCACTTAGTGCCAAAAAGTTAATCAGGCTCAAAGATAGCTAACAGGTCATTGAGAAAACGATGCCCTAATGCTGTTGGCTGAATAACATCATTACTATCAATAAGAAGATCTCGCGCTTTTGCTTGAATAAGTTGCGTCTCGATATCTGTGATAGACAAGCCTGTTCTCTGCTCAAAGTAGTTAGCCGGCACGCCCTGATTTAATCGACATGCATTTAACATGAACTCAATCGGCAACTCTTCACGCGCTAAAACTCGATCATTACTTAAGGTGTTATTGCTCGCTAAATAGTCTTTCGGATTACGCAAGCGCGTGATGCGATGAATCTTGCCTTCAGAGCTCGTTAGCTTTGCATGTGCGCCAGCCCCCACTGCTAAGTAATCACCAAACTGCCAATAATTTACATTGTGTTTGGCTTGCTCCCCTTTTGTATAAGCCGACACTTCATATTGCACATAACCTTTATCCGACAATAACGATTGCCCGTGATCCATCATGTCTGCCAGCAAGTCGTCGGAAGGAAGCACCGGTGGCTTTTGATAAAAAAGCGTATTTGGCTCTAGTGTTAATTGATACCAAGAGATGTGCTCTGGATCTAAGCTTATTAGTCCCTTTAAATCATCCATCGCTTCATCAAGCGTTTGATCTGGTAAGCCATGCATCATGTCGAGGTTCATATTCTCGAAGCCAGCTTTACGTGCCATTTCAATGGCAACAATTGCTTCTTTAGATGAATGAATTCTGCCTAACACTTTAAGCTTTTTATCATCGAGGCTTTGTACGCCAATTGAGAGTCGGTTGACTCCACTAGCTCGATAGCCTGAGAAAAACTTCGCATCGGCTGTACCAGGATTAGCTTCTAAGGTAATTTCGATGTCGGATGAGAAGCTTACCTTCTGACTCGCTTGATCCAGGAAATAGCCAATACTTTTATCTGAGAACAAACTTGGCGTGCCGCCACCAAAAAAAATACTCGTGAGCTCCCTGCCTTGTATAAAGTTGGCTTGATCAGCCAAGTCGTTTAAAAGCTGTTGAACATACCGCTCTTCATCAAGCGTGCTTTTGGCTTGATGTGAATTGAAATCACAATAAGGACATTTTTGAACACACCATGGAATGTGGACATACAAGCTTAGCGGAATAGCTGCCGCATCCATCGCTTATACCGCTGTCAGATTAGCGTAAGCCACTACGAGCCACTTGCTGCCGACGGTTTCAAAATTGACCTGAATGCGTGCACCATTGCCTTGGCCTTCAGCGTTAAGCACAACGCCTTCACCAAACTTTGGATGGGTGACACGCTGACCAAGCGTAAAACCCGTGATTTCTTCTGCCATATTTAAGCTGCCCGCCGCTGAGCTATACGGCCGAGAAACTTGTGCTCTTGCACGCACCTCCTGGATAACCTCAGGAGGGATCTCTCTAAGGAAACGAGAAGGCAGCGGATAGGTATCAGACCCATGTAAACGACGCGACTCAGCATGCGATAAAGTAAGCTGCTGCATCGCTCGGGTCATACCCACATAACAAAGACGACGTTCTTCTTCTAAGCGCTCGGGATCATCCGCTGACATTGAATGTGGGAATAAGCCCTCTTCCACACCACCGATAAAAACAATGGGAAACTCTAAACCTTTCGCTGAGTGCATCGTCATCAGCTGGACAGAGTCTTCATAGGCTTCAGCTTGATTATCACCTGCCTCCAGTGCAGCATGAGCAAGAAATGCATCAAGCCCAGTGAGTTGCTCTTCATCGGGTGGCACTTCAAACTGACGCGTTGCATTAACGAGTTCTTCTAAGTTCTCAATGCGGTCTTGGCCTTTGCCATCACGCGATTTCTCGAAGTGTTCGCGTAACTTCGCGCGATTCAACACCTCTTCGAGTTTTTCGGGTAGCTCGGATTCTTTTGTCTCAAATGAAGTTTCTTCAATAAGATTAACAAAGCCTTGTAACGCACCAGATGCCCGTGGTGTCATACGACCACCCTTTAGCAAGTCTTGCGATGCTGACCAAAGTGAACAGGAAAAGTCACGCGCATGTGCACGTATTGCCTCAATGGTTTTACTGCCAATCCCACGTGGCGGCTGATTAACTGCTCGCTCAAAAGACGGATCATCATGACGGTTCGCTACCAAACGTAGATAAGCTAAGGCATCTTTAATTTCTGCGCGCTCGAAGAACTTCAAACCACCATAAACACGATAGGGAATGCCTTGTTGAATCAGCGCTTCTTCAAATAGACGTGATTGAGCAGACGTACGATAAAGAATGGCAATATCTTGTCTCGCGCTGCCCTGTTCTATCGAATCCCTTAGATTGTCGATCACAAAACGCGCTTCATCGACCTCATTAAAAGCACCATAAACACGAATCTGTTCGCCATCGGCATCTTCGGTCCACAGCTCTTTTCCAAGTCGTGTTGGATTATTCGAGATAACCGCGTTAGCCGCTTTTAAGATGTTTCCAGTCGATCGATAGTTCTGCTCCAAACGCACCACTTTTGTTTCGGGGTAATGCGATTGAAATTCTTGGATGTTCTCAACTCGAGCGCCGCGCCATCCATAAATGGATTGATCATCGTCACCCACAACAAATAACTTGTGTTGCTCACCTGACAACATACGCAGCCAAGCATATTGAATGGAGTTGGTGTCTTGAAACTCGTCGACTAACACAGCACTGAATCGCTCGCGGTAATGTTGCAATACATCAGGTCGATCCCGCCATAACTCATGCGCACGGAGAAGAAGCTCAGCAAAGTCGACTACGCCCGCACGCTGGCATGCCTGTTCATATTCACGATACAACGCAATCATCTGACGCTGATATGGATCTCCTGCCGCATCAAGATGATCAGCACGCCGCCCTTCATCTTTGTTGTTATTGATAAACCACTGAACCTGTCGTGGTGGCCACTTACTGTCATCAAGGTTAAGCTCACGCACGATACGTTTAATCATGCGAAATTGATCATCGCTATCGAGTATCTGAAAGCCTTGCGGCAAATTAGCCTCTTGCCAATGAGCTCGCAGTAAACGGTGCGCTAGGCCATGAAAGGTGCCAACCCACATGCCACCCATTGGCATGCCCAACAATGTTTCGATGCGGTGACGCATCTCACGTGCCGCTTTATTGGTAAAGGTCACCGCCAGAATTGACCATGGCGATAACTGCTCCACCTGTAGCAGCCAAGCGATACGATGAACGAGTACGCGGGTCTTGCCTGAACCTGCGCCAGCAAGCACCAAGGCACTACCCAAAGGCGCGGTAACAGCATCGCGTTGGGCATCGTTCAAGCCATCTAAAATATGAGATACATCCATCAGGCTAGTTTAACGAAACCTAGCTTCAAGGGCTGCGAGATTGTCTGATTAAAGGGTGATATCAACCCGTGGTTTTGCCGCCTCTGCGTAATCTCGATAAGGTGGGCAGGGAATGATTTGATCGCTTGGGAGGCGCTCAGCTAAAAGAAGCTTTTTCACTGTGTCAGCACGTTCCTCGCCCAGCTTTTTGAATGCCTCTTCAGATTCAGCCTTATCGGATAGCGTTACTACCCCACACAATCTCACTTGTAGTTTTGGCGTTTTAATCAATTTGTTCGCCAACACTCGCATAGTCTCTGCCTGATCTTTTGATAAGGCTGCCGCACCTGCCTTAAAGAAAGCCGGCTCAAAGCTGACTTTCAACAACGTTTTATCAAGCAAATCTTTCACTAGTAATGCGGTGCCCAATGGCTGAATGTTGGATGCTGCTGCCAACGTGACTGCTTTTGTAATCACCGGCGTTAACGCCTGGGCGATCTTAAACTCCGGATTATCGAGATCACCCTCAATGGGAACCGTGATACGTAAGATGCCATCTTTATCCTGAAGCAACTTTACAGCTAACCCAAATGGGGGTCCTTGCTTGCCCTCGATCGCAATCGCTTTAAGATCGCGCACTTCAAGCTGATTGTTCATCGTCATTTGCTTATCTTTTATCATCAGCGTGAAAGTATCGCTTAATTGGCCTCGCTCAAAGTTGTGCCCTAGGTCATTCGAGATATAACCATCAATATGATTAAGCACCAGTCCGTTCACTTCACCCTTTGCTTTAACGGTGAGCGCGCCTGCTTGATTACTGAATTCAGCTTCTAGCTGAATAGGGGTGTACTTTCCCAGTGTTGCCGATAACTTGGCTCTACCATCAACCATCTCGCCACCCACATTTTCTGCGTTGAGCTTTTCAATCAAAAGCTCATCATTGAAGGCAGGCGAAACTGCACCATCTTCAATGGTTACTTTAGATTCTTCTAAAACTATCTGAGAGATAGCCCAAGCAAACTCTTTCTCGCCAGAAGTACCGCTGCTCACAGGGACGCTATACCATTGGCGACTTTGATCTCTCTTTAGATCAATGTTTGCCTTTGACATGTCCAAGCCTTGAATGCGAATACTTGAAGCATCTCCCTTAATGTTAGATACCGAAGCGGTGTTTACTGCTGCCCCAAGAATGTCTGTCAGCAAGTCTTTTACTTCTATCGCTTTTATTGAATAGGCCATCCCAGTCTGTTTCGACAGATTTTTAACCTCAGCCCCATTTAACGCCAAGGAGGACAGGACAATTTTGACCGGCGCATCGATAGCAGCCTCTTCTACCTTCATGCTATCTATCGATAGCGCATCTTGGTGGTAGCGAATTTGAGTACTTATTAATTCGCTTAGCTTGATGCTCTGCTGCTTATAGCCGACTGTATTCAGTTTCTCGACTATCAAATCATTATTGGTGTTTAGTTTTACATTGGCTGCTGCTATCTGTTTTATCGATAGATCCTCCGCCAATCCATGCGTTTTTAGCTGCTCAATTTCGATTGATTTAGCTTTATATTGCCCATCGAGAATGTGCTGAATTTCCGTTTCCATCACGATGTTCTTTGCGACGATACGCAGACCTGAAGGTGCTCTCACCCACACATCATTAAATGACAGCTGCTTATCTTGGTAGGTAATCGCTTGCACACTGATGTGCGCAACACCTTTTAAGAAATAATTGGCAACAGCGTTAACCAATGGCACCCAAAGACTAAGCACTATAACGAGTAGCGCGAAGCTTAGACCAGTGACTGATATTACCCAGCGAATAAACTTTTCGTTTTTGGTGGTGAGCGCTTTCATTTCAACCTAAATCTCAACCACAACAAGTAACTGGTGGGTAAGAAGTCGCTTATTCGACAGTGACTGACTTCGCCAAGTTTCTCGGCTGGTCAACATCGGTTCCTTTCTCTAACGCCACAAAGTATGACAACAGTTGCAGTGGAATACTGTAAACAATGGGTGCGGTTGACGGACAAATATCGTCTAACTTGAGGTCTTGATATTTATCGAGTGGGATTTTCACCTTCTTGTCACTAAACAAGAACAACTCGCCTCCGCGTGCCCTCACCTCTTGAAGATTCGAAAGCACTTTTTCAAGCAAAGGATCATCAGGTAGTGCGCAAACAACAGGCATGATTTCATCTACCAGTGCCAATGGGCCGTGCTTTAACTCGCCTGCGGCATAGGCCTCAGCATGAATATATGAAATCTCTTTTAACTTCAGTGCGCCTTCCATCGCTATTGGATAGAAAGTGCCGCGTCCTAAGAACAACGCATTTTGTTTATCGGCAAAGGATGCGGCCATTGCTTTGATTTCATCAGCAAGCTCTAGCACCACCTCAACCTGACGAGGTAAGGCGTGAAGTTCTTCAACCAAGACTTTCTCTTGATCTTGGTTCATACCCTGTCGTCGAGCTAGCGCGATAGTTATAAGGCGCAAGGCAACAAGCTGTGTCGTAAATGCTTTAGTTGATGCAACGCCAATCTCTTTACCCGCGCGTGTCATCACTGCCACATCCGATTCACGCACCAATGAGCTCTCGGACACGTTACATACCGTCAAGCACCCTAAGTATTTGGCACCTTTGCCCGCACGAAGGGCTGCAAGCGTATCTGCTGTTTCCCCTGATTGAGACACTGAGATAAATAAGGTGCCTTCGGGCACGACCACTTGGCGATAACGGTACTCACTGGCAACTTCAACATGGCACGGGATACCAATTTCTTCTAACCAGTACTTAGCCACCAAGCCTGCGTGATAACTCGTACCACACGCAATAATGTGAATGTTTTTCGTTTTGTCGAAAAGCTCAGTTGCGGTATGGCCAAAGCTTTCCTCTAATAATCGGCCTTTATAGATTCGGCCTTCTAATGTCTCTGCGATGACGGCTGGCTGCTCATAGATCTCTTTGAGCATGTAATGTTCATAGTGTCCCTTCTCTGTATTCTCAGCACTTACCTCTGAAAATTTTTCATCACGCACAACAGCATTGTTCTCGCTATCGAAAATCGCAATGGTTTTTCGACTTAATACCGCTACATCACCCTCTTCTAAAAAGATAAACCGCTGAGTAATCGGTAATAACGCAAAGACATCTGATGCGATGAGATGCTCATCATCAGCGATGCCAATGACCAAAGGGCTGCCTGCGCGAGCTACTACCATGACATCTGGTTCATGTGGGCTGATCGCCGCCATGCCATAAGCACCAACTAATTCTTCACGTGCCGCCTTAACCGATGTTTCAAGCGATAGGCCATTTTTAAGGTGGCGAGCTAATAGGTGTGCGATAACTTCGGTATCTGTTTCGGATTGAAACGTATAACCATCAGCTTTCAATGACTCGCGAAGCTCAGCATGATTTTCGATGATGCCGTTGTGCACCACTACAACATCTTCGCCGCTGCGGTGTGGATGTGCATTACGTTCTGCTGGCACGCCATGGGTTGCCCACCGGGTATGCGCAATGCCGGTGGTTCCAGTTAATGGCTGCTCTTTAATGAAGTCAGCAAGCTTTGCGACCTTGCCTACTGCGCGGCGATTTTGAATATTGCCATCATTGAGAATAGCGACGCCTGCTGAATCATAGCCGCGGTATTCCAGTCGACGTAATCCTTCAACAAGATCTGCTACAACATCGCGATGTGAAACCGCGCCAACAATGCCACACATAGTCTTTCGCTTACTTAGGTTGTTTCTTTGGTCGTTCCCAATTCTCTATGGTGACCTGTTTTCCACCTGACAAGGTTAGCTTGTCATCTGGGGCATCTTTTCTGATCACTGAGCCTGCACCAATGGTTGCACCCTTACCAATCGTAACAGGTGCCACTAATGCGGAGTTTGAACCAATGAACGCATTGTCACCAATGACCGTGGTGTGTTTATTTGCGCCATCGTAGTTACAGGTGATTGTTCCAGCGCCAATATTTACCCCGGCGCCAATTTGGCTGTCGCCGATATAGGTGAGATGATTGACCTTAGAGCCCAGTCCAACCACGGACTTTTTAATCTCAACAAAGTTACCAATGTGCGCGCCACCGGTTAGGTCTGCGCCTGGTCGCAATCGGGAGAACGGGCCAATCGTACAATCCGCACCGACCGTCGCGTCATCAAAAATACAGTTCTCAACTACAACGGTGTTATCGCCAATACTGACATTCCGCAGCACCACATTTGCACCGATCTTGACGTTATTACCCAAGGTCACGTTACCTTCAATGATTACATTGATATCGATCTCGCAGTCCGTGCCATGCGTTAAGCTGCCACGCAAATCAAATCGATTCGGGTCACGAAGCAATACACCCTCCGTCATTAGCCGGTCAGCTTGTAGTCGCTGGTAAG
>CAZEWM010000007.1:0-22365 GCA_964516045.1 uncultured Gammaproteobacteria bacterium | reverse complement strand
GTCCAACTGCTGGGCAAGGATTAAGTATGTTTACGATAGCGGCCAGTTTGTAACGTTTCTGCATTCTGTCGCCAAAAGGCGCGTGCCTGGCGTTGTAGATCACAATGAATCTTAAGCCCTGCTGTTTGTGCGAGCTGGTAAAAGTTATCTCGCTTTAAGTCGGGTAACGCGTCTTTATAGGCAAAGGCGATCGTGTTGCCACCAGCGACCCGCAGGTAAATCACCCGATCGCCAAAGACGGCATTGAGTGCTGCATGTGCTTTTTGGCTGTCGCGAAATTCACTGGCCCATTGATTGGCAACGAGTACCCCTTGGTGGGCTAACTTTTTGGCGCAGGTGGCCATAAAGGCTTGCTGTGTTTGTAGCTCGTGTGCGCCATTTGCCTCATAGAGGTCGGTAAAAATCACATCGTATGTCGTCTGTCTTTGCGACATAAAGTCATTCGCATCAGCGCAGTGCAGAGTCAGTTTGTCATGCTGTTCAAGGCCGCAAGACGATAAAGCAGCATCAATAACTAACTGACGGTGATCAACACCATCAATCAGGCTGTCGGGAAACAGCTGTGTAAGCGCATTGGCGAGTGTGCCGCCTCCTAAGCCCAAAATAGCCAGCTGTCTTGGCTCAGCTAATGTTAGTGGCGCGATAAGCATGCCGTGCAGATACACATGCACTGGCGAGTAGGGATGCCGAATATCGATGCAGCTTTGCTCGACATCGTTACCAAAGGTTAGCCAGCGTTGATGATCTTTAGCGCGGACTTGTACTACGCCAAAGTCGTCGCGGCCATAAAAAGTGATCTGCTCGGGTAAGGCTTGGCTCAAACGCTAGCTAAGCTGTCTGCAACACGTTGCAACTTAGCGCGGGCTTCGCTGCCAATCTCGCGAACGGTTTCATTCTCACTCAATGAGAGCACAGAGGCTGGGTCCATGAAGCTTACAACGGTTGCATCACCCTCAGCGCGCATCACAAAGTTACAAGGCAACAAGGTGCCAGCATTGGGTTCTGCCTCGAGAACGCGCTCAGCGAGCTTGGGATTGCAAGCCCCCATAATGCGGTATGGCGCAATATCCTTGTTCATTTTGGCCTTAAAAATTGCTTGAACGTCGATCTCGCTGACTACACCAAGTTGTTCGTCCATCAAGGTTTCACGGACCTTTACGACCGCTTGCTCGAAGGGGAGATTCAGGGTGAGGTTAAATTCGTACATAGTTACAACCTTATGTAATTGAACTTTGAATGACCGAGTCGGTCATACGCAGGTTATTGATTTCAGACGCATCATACCCTGATATGATGTTGGTACTGTAGATTAGCCCCAGATTAGACGTGGGCTAATCGATTGAAGCTATAGGAGCTCAGAATGAAAAAGACTCAGTGGATCTCACGCATCCTCTCAGTGCTAGCACTGACCGGCTCGTCGGTCGTTATGGCCAATGAGACTGCGCCAGCGGCACCAGAGGCTGCACCACAAGCGCCTGCGCCTGCGCAAGCAGCGCCTGGCCCATACAACTACGGTCCTAACTACACCCCAATGTCGAATCCATGGGGCGGTTACACCTACATGCCAAATCCGAATTACGGCAATGGCCCATCAATGCCTTGGGGTAACTCAGCACCTTATGGTGGCTATGGCCCATACAACAATGGACCATTTGGTAACAGTGGCCCGTTTGGTGGGAATGTTCCATTTAACGGTGGTCCTTTCGGTAATAGCGGCCCATTTGGTAATAGTGGTCCATTCAACGGTGGCCCGTTCAGCGAAGACAGCAATCCATTTGGCAATATGTGGGGTGGTCAAAACCCACTGCAAAATCCATTCGATCACGGTGGTCGTTGGGCAGATGGTAACTTCCGTCCATGGAGCACCGGCCCATTCGAGCGCAACAAATGGAATGACCACCCAATGAAGAGCTTGCCTTGGGGTAGCTTCCCAGGTTGGGGCGATGGTTTCTTTGGTGGCTTTGGTCCTGATTCTTGGAATGGTGTCACCCCATGGGGTAACGATGTGCCGTTCCGTTGGATTGATCCAACTGATCCACGTTATTCGGTGGGTGAGATGTGGGATGACGCGATCAACACGCCTAATTTAATGGGTCGTATGCCACCAGGTTTTACAGCACCGTATATCAGTGTGCCTAACCCCATCGACGTTGAGGAAGAGTTCGAGCGCAATGCACGTAAATTCCCAGATGAGATGCGTAAGATGTGGCAAGAAGGCTCATCCGACTTTGGTAATGGCGAAGGCGGTAGTGGTGAAGGTGGCGAGCAGCGTGCCTTTATTGAGCCTGTAGCGCCTGTTGAGCCGGTGGGGAAGATTTACTAATCGCACCACAGTCAAAACAAGAAAGCCGGATGAGAAATCACCCGGCTTTTTTATGCGCAGAAAAAAAGGCGCCTTGCGGCGCCTTTGTTTAAAGCTTTTTACTGAATACTCGGCTTTTACGTTGCCAGTTATACAGATCGCGTTTGCGCTTCGGTAAAGCGCTCACATCACTTGGCACAAAGCCTTGTTCCCTGAACCAATGACTCGTACGAGTGCTAAGGACAAAAATACTCTCGAGCTTTTGTTGCTTTGCATCAGCTTCGATGTGATTGAGCAGTGATTCGCCACGCCCTGTCCCTTGGTAGTTAGGGCTGACGACGAAGCATGCTACTTCTGCTGTCGATTCTTTTTCGAAAGGATAGAGCGCAGCGCACGCAATAATGCTGCCGTCACATTCAATCACAGTGAAACAATTAATCTCTTGCTCCAGCTTTTCACGAGAACGTTTCACTAAAGCGCCGGAAGCTTCCAGTGGCTCGATCAATTCGAGAATGCCGCCAACATCGTCAATGTTCGCAGGGCGGGTTTGTTCAAAAGGCTCTTGCGTAACTAGCAAGCCAGAGCCCTCGCGCGTAAATAGCTCACTCAGAATTGCGCCATCATCCAGACGATTTAGAATATGCGTGCGTTTTACTCCGGCTCGACAAGCTGCCGCCGCGTTCGCTAAAAGACGACGTTGATCTTCAGAAAGTGACTTGCGACGCGCTAACACAGCGTCAACTTCCTTGGTCACTAAGCTGTTCATGTTTGCGGGTAACTTAAGTTTACCTTCGGTGAGATAAATCAATTTATCGGCATGCAAAGCAACAGCGACAGCTGAGGCTACATCTGGTGCGCTTAAGTTAAAAGCTTCGCCTGTCGGTGAATAACCAAGTGGTGGAACCAACACGACAGAGTTCGCATCGAGCTGTGCACGAATCGCATCCGCATTGACTTTACGAACTTCACCGGTATGTAAGTAATCCACACCATCGACAATGCCAATCGGTTTAGCGGTGACATGATTGCCCGAGGCAACGCGAATCGCTGTTCCTGCCATCGGAGAGTTGTTCAATCCCATCGAAAGCAATGCTTCGATTTCGACACGCACATTACCGGCAGCGTCTTTAACGCACTGCAGTGCTTGCTCATCTGTGATGCGTAGACCGTTATGTAGCTGAATCTTGGCGCCACGTAGCGCAAGACGTTCTTCAATTTGTGGGCGTGCACCAGGTACAAGAACCAGCTTCATGCCCAAACCATTAAGTAGGGCTACGTCATACATCAGGTAAGCAAAATCGCTATCGGTAATTGCTTCGCCATCAAACGAAACGACCAACACCTTGCCACGATGGGCATGGATGTAAGGCGATGATTGCCTGAACCATTCAACAAATTGTGCGTTTTGTTTTGCCATGAGGAACGTCAAAAATTAATTTAGGATCAAAGATATAGCAGTGCTTGGCACTTTGGAAGTATTAACAGCAGTATTCGCGCACTAACGACTTAATGATCTCGATACCTTTTTTGGCTTGATCATGCGAGACAAACTCATTGGGTTGATGAGCTTGATCAATCGAACCGGGCCCCATGATCACCGTATCCATACCCAGTGCATTCAAGAAGGGACCTTCGGTGCCAAAGGCGACAGCTTGTGCTTTGTTGCCGGTGAGTACTTCTGTGCTACGAATGATCGGTGCGTTAGCGTCGGTTTCCATGGCGGGTATGCCTTCGAATAACGATACGCGCTCAAGCTTAAGTCCAGTGCTCGATAAGGCGTCTACCAAGCGATGATCAATCTCTTCACGCAAGGCTTCGATATCCATACCGGGTAGTGGGCGAATATCAAAGTGCAGCTCGCAATGCGCGCAAATACGATTTGGATTATCACCACCATGAATGTGACCTAAGTTCACGGTGGGTACATCGATCTCAAACATGGGATTGTGGTAACGCTGCTGCAATGATTGGCGCCACTGCATCAGTTCACCGATCACGGTATACATGCCATCTAGCGCATTATTGCCGAGTGCAGGATTGCTTGAGTGACCTGATCGACCGGTTAAACGAATTGCTTCCATCGCAATACCTTTATGCATACGAATAGGTTTCAGTTCGGTGGGTTCACCAATCACAGCATGACGACCTAGCTGACGTTGCGCATCAAGTAAGCTACGCGCTCCACACATGCTGCTTTCTTCATCAGCGGTTGCCAGAATGACCAGTGGTTTTTTTAATTGCTGCAGATCGATATCGCGAAGCGCTTCGAGTACCACAGCAAAGAAGCCTTTCATGTCACAGGTACCTAAGCCATACCACTTATGGTTGTCATCAAGTAACTTGAAAGGATCGCTATTCCACTTGCCATCGTCATACGGCACAGTATCGGTATGACCTGAGAGGACTAAGCCATCAGGGCCGCTACCGATACTCGCAATAAGATTGAATTTGCCTGGGAAGCCTTCGATCGGCATCACTTCAACAGTAAAGCCAGCGGCTTTAGTCCAATCGGCTAAGCGTTGAATTACTTCTTCGTTTGATTGATCCCAATGCGGACTGACACTGCTCACAGAAGGGCAAGCAATCAGTTGCTGCATCATGGTTTCGATTTTGGGAAAGGGCATTTTGGCCTCTAGAGACAGCTTTCTTCGCCATCGACGAGTTGGTTGATCATGCTGAGCATACGATCTCGCTCTCGTCTTAGGAAGCCGGCATCACGATGAACATGCGAGACCACGCTGATGCCTTGTCCCATTGCGATCACGCGTAGGGCTAATTCATGCGAGCGACCGGCAAAACCTAGCTCGTCAAATTGTTCAGCAAGCCAAGCCTCAAACACTTTAAAAAGGTTCTCAGCTTCTTCTTGTAACGCTGGATCGTTTTTACCTAGCTCGATATTCAGTGAACCCATCGGGCAGCCAAAACGCGTGAGTGAGTCGGCGCTATCCTCCAGGATGTTCACAAAGCGATGAAGTCGTTCGATGGGAGTGCGGTATTTTCCTGACCAGTCATCGAGCATGGCTGAGATGCGTTCGGTGCGATGACGGATTGCCGCAACTAAAATCTCATCTTTAGTTTTGAAGTAATAGTAAATATTGCCGCGCGGGATATTGGTCGCATCCACCACATCAGTGAATGAGGTGTTGTGATATCCCTGCTGGTAAAACAGGCGATTCGCCGCATCGATGATGCGTTGACGGGTGCGTTCACTCTTTTTGGCCATAATATTTTCGTATGAATGTACGATTTTTGCTCAGTATAGGCGAAAACCCTGGAATCGTAATTGCTTTGAACCCAATAGGGATCCGATAATAAGCGTCTTTTGAAGCCAAACGGCGGAGATTTCAAAAATGCCTCAATACCGTTCCAAAACCTCTACCGCAGGCCGCAACATGGCAGGTGCGCGCGCTTTATGGCGAGCCACTGGTATGAAGGACGACGATTTCCATAAGCCCATTATCGCTGTCGCTAACTCATTCACTCAGTTCGTTCCAGGCCACGTTCATTTAAAGGATATGGGTCAGCTGGTTGCGCGTGAGATCGAAAAGGCGGGCGGCGTTGCGAAAGAATTCAACACTATTGCAGTTGATGACGGTATCGCGATGGGTCACGACGGCATGCTCTACTCATTACCTTCTCGCGACATCATTGCTGATAGTGTTGAGTACATGGTCAATGCACATTGTGCGGATGCGATCGTATGTATCTCGAACTGCGACAAAATCACCCCAGGAATGTTGATGGCGTCGATGCGTTTGAATATCCCTGTCATTTTTGTCACCGGTGGTCCAATGGAAGCCGGTAAAACCAAACTCTCTGAGCATAAGCTCGACCTCGTTGATGCGATGGTGCTTGCGGCAGATCCGAAAGCATCAGATGAGCAAGTGGATATTGTTGAACGTTCGGCATGTCCGACCTGTGGTTCGTGCTCGGGCATGTTTACCGCAAACTCAATGAACTGTTTGGCAGAAGCCTTAGGTTTGGCGTTGCCAGGAAACGGTACCGTTGTGGCAACTCACGCTGATCGTGAGCATCTGTTCTTAGAAGCCGGTCGTCGTATCGTCGATATGGCTAAGGATTATTACGAGAACGATAACGAGCGCATCTTGCCACGCAGTGTTGGCTTTAAAGCGTTTGAAAATGCGATCACCTTGGATATCGCGATGGGTGGTTCAACCAATACCATCCTGCACTTATTGGCGATTGCCCAAGAAGCGGAAATTGATTTCACCTTGGCTGATATCGATCGTATGTCTCGCGTAGTGCCGCAGCTCTGTAAGGTCGCACCGAATGCACCTAAGTATCATATTGAGGATGTGCATCGTGCTGGTGGCATCATGGCAATTTTGGGTGAGTTAGATCGCGCCGGTAAATTACATACTGATGTTCCGCATGTGGGTGGCGAGAGTATGGGAGCTGTTTTAGAGCAGTGGGATATCATGCGTTCACCATCTGATGAGGTGAGGAAATTTTATATGGCAGGTCCGGCGGGTATCCCAACGCAAGTGGCCTTTAGCCAAGATACGCGTTACCCATCGCTTGATAATGACCGTGCAGAAGGTTGTGTGCGTTCTATCGAGCATGCGTATTCGCAAGAAGGTGGTCTAGCAGTTTTATTTGGCAACTTGGCTGAAGATGGCTGTGTGGTAAAAACTGCCGGTGTGGATGAATCTATTTTGGTCTTTGAAGGCCCTGCGCATGTCACTGAATCGCAAGATGAAGCGGTTGATCACATTCTGAATGATCAAGTGAAAGCCGGTGATGTTGTAATTGTGCGTTACGAAGGTCCAAAAGGTGGTCCGGGTATGCAGGAGATGTTGTATCCAACCTCTTACATCAAGTCGAAAGGCCTTGGTAAAGCGTGTGCGCTTCTGACGGATGGTCGTTTCTCTGGTGGTACTTCAGGTCTATCGATTGGCCATGCTTCACCAGAGGCTGCTGGTGGCGGCAACATCGGTTTGGTGCGTGATGGCGATATGATCCGTATCGACATTCCTAATCGTTCTATTGATGTGTTGATCGATGAGACTGAGTTAGCCGCGCGTCGCGCAGAACAAGACAAGAAGGGTTGGAAGCCAGCTAAAGATCGTCCACGTGCAGTGTCAGCTGCGTTAAAGGCGTATGCATTGTTAGCAACCGCTGCAGATAAAGGCGCGGTTCGCGATCTCTCTCAACTCGAAAAATAAGGAACACACATGAGGCTTTGCGATCGCGACATCATCAAATCACTCGATGAGGGTCATATTTCGATCACCCCGCGTCCTGATAACTCAAAGATCAGCGGCGTCAGTGTCGACCTTCGCTTAGGCCATCAGTTCCGTGTTTTTAGTTCACACACCATTCCCTATATCGATTTATCTGGCACCAAAGAGTCAGTGAATAAAGCCGTCGAGAAGGTGATGGGTGATGAGATTTATATCTCAGGTGAAGAAACCTTTGTGTTGCATCCGGGGGAGCTGGCATTAGGCATCACCTTAGAGTCAATTTCATTGCCAGATGATTTGGTGGGTTGGCTTGATGGTCGTTCAAGTTTGGCTCGATTGGGTTTGATGGTTCACGTTACTGCACATCGAATTGACCCAGGTTGGGAAGGCAATATCGTTTTGGAGTTCTTTAACTCAGGTAAGTTGCCACTTGCCTTGCGTCCGGGGATGGGTATTGGTGCGATGAGTTTTGAAACCATGTCGGGTGCTGCAGAGCGTCCTTATACCAAGCGTGAAGATGCAAAATACCGTCATCAATCAGGTCCACTGGCATCCCGTATTAGTGATGACGAGAAAGGTGATTAATTAAAACCGCGTAGCTCTGCTGACGGTGGGTTAACTTGCACGCTTTCAATGCGGTGTCTTTCGCCTAAATTCAGCACTACACGTGCTCTTTTCGTTAGCGTTTTTAGCATATGACGCGTGGTGCGCTCATAAAGCGCTATGAAGCGAATCACCGCTTCGGGTGACATAGCGCCGGCGCCATCTGCATTATCTTTCGTCACATCACGAAGCTTTTGCTCTTGAAGCTCACGGTTACGATAGATGGTTTCCATGCTGCCAACTTGGATGACGATTAACTCATCGAGCAAATCAAATAGCTCAGCATAATCTGTCGCTAGGTGATGGTTGAGTGTTTGGCGCCAAACACCTTCAGGATCTTCTTCGCGTTCCCGATCATTAATGGCGTCCTTAAGCTCATCATCAGCTTGGGGTTCCGCAGCAACAAACCAACCTTCAAATAAGACCACATCAATCGGTGCTAGGGCGGTTGTCCATTCAGATTCCGGTGAACGATCGCCTTCGCCGTTAAAAAGTGATTTATCAAAACGCGGTATGGAGCATGCACCACTGCTTAAGCTTCGTAGTATTTTAAGCGTGTTAATGGCAAGGGGTGTGTCATGTGTGCCTGCAACAGAGCGTGTAGCAAATAAAGGATGAATCGACTCAGCCATGGCCTGACGATCAGCATGGGTTTTATAGAAGTCATCAATTGATACACCAACTGCGTGTAATCCAAATGCTTCTTTAAGCACGATCTGCAAGAGGTGGTTGAGTGTTGTTTTGCCAGAGCCTTGACCGCCATTAATACCAATAATGGGGGCGTGAGAGTGTTGATCAAAAATCTCGGTACGACGCTGTGCGATGTGCAGCGCTAGAGGGACATACAGGGTAAAACAC
Organism: uncultured Gammaproteobacteria bacterium; assembly: GCA_964516045.1. Classification (GTDB taxonomy): domain Bacteria; phylum Pseudomonadota; class Gammaproteobacteria; order Chromatiales; family Chromatiaceae; genus VMDJ01. The sequence goes on along the minus strand of CAZEWM010000007.1, from coordinate 13,398 downwards.
TCGGCATGTAGTGGCTTGTTGATTTTTAAATCACGCGCTTTTACCGCGAGTAAGTGGTAGCACTTGGTAAATAAATCTAGCCATTGTTCAGCATCAAAAGGGGCGATTAAGCTTGCTGCGGCAATGAGTTCTGGCTGGCTGTAGAGATAGTTCAGTGTATTTTCGTGATATGTATCTGTGTCACTTAGATACTCACGAAGTACCTCAGCTAATTGTTCGAGTTGATCAGCAGAGGCGGTAGTCTGTTCCATGATTAATTGACGAGTGGCCACTGAATAGGGCTTAAGAGTCTTTTCTGATCAAACAACACCTGGTTGTTATCTAACTGTATGCGCTTATCAGCAAACCAACCGATTACGACGGGGAAAATGCCATGCTCAACGGTGAGCACGCGCTTCGCTAATGCCTCTGCAGTATCGTTGGATTCTACGGGTACTTTTGCCTGGGCAATCACGGGGCCACCATCAAGCTCTTCGGTTACAAAATGTACACTGGCACCCGCTTCACTGTCACCGGCATCAATAGCGCGTTGATGTGTGTTCAAGCCTTGATACTTGGGTAGAAGAGAAGGGTGGATATTGATTAACCGCCCTTTGAAATGTGTGACGAACCCTTCAGTCAGAATGCGCATAAAACCTGCAAGCACGACGAGGTCAGGTTTGCATTGATCAATCACTTCAATCAATGCGGCATCAAAGGCTTCTCGATCCGCATATTGGGTGTGGTCAATAATCTGTGTAGTGATACCTGCTGTTTCAGCACGCGCCAAGCCTTTTACATCCGCTTTATTACTGATTACGCGACAGATGGACGCGTTAATCCGCTTATCAGCACACTGATCAATAATCGCTTGAAGGTTGCTACCGCTACCTGAGATCAATACAACCAGTGAAGCGGGTTGGCTCATCAATTAAACGTATTCGACGAAGGCTTCGTCTTTATCTGATGCTTCAATGCGTCCAAGTTCGAACACGGTCTCGCCTTGTTCTTCTAGGATGCGTTTAGTTTCTGCAACATCATCTGGCGATACGCAAGCCACCATGCCAACACCGCAATTGAAGGTGCGTAGCATTTCACTCTCAGCAATGTTGCCTCGAGACTGAAGCCATTCAAAGACCGGTGGTAGAGTCCATGCATTGCGTTCGATAACAGCTTTACTCATTGATGGAAGCACGCGAGGTAAGTTTTCGGTTAAGCCGCCACCGGTGATGTGGGCCAGTGCGTGTACCCGTACATGCTTAAGTAGCTCAAGCAATGGCTTTACGTAGAGATGGGTTGGTTCAAGCAGCGCTTCACCGAGTGTTCTACCATCAAAAGGTGTGTCTAATGATTCACCGCTCACTTCGATCACCTTGCGAACCAATGAATAACCATTCGAATGGGGCCCTGATGATGCGAGACCTAACAGCACGTCGCCCACTTTGACTTCATTTGGATTCAAGATTTGATCTTTTTCAACAATGCCGACAGCAAAGCCTGCTAGGTCGTAATCTTCTGCGTCATACATGCCGGGCATCTCAGCGGTTTCGCCGCCGGTTAATGCGCAGCCTGAGCGTGAGCAGCCCTCGGCAATGCCGGTAACGACATCAGTAGCGGTATCAACATCTAAGTGACCAGTTGCATAGTAATCCAAGAAGAACAGTGGCTCAGCGCCTGTCACGACTATGTCGTTAACACACATAGCAACCAAATCGATGCCGATGGTGTCGTGCTTCTTCATCTGAAGTGCGAGTTTAAGTTTGGTGCCGACACCATCAGTGCCCGAGACTAAAACAGGTTTTTTATAGCCCTCTGGTAATTCAAACAACGCACCAAAGCCACCAAGGCCAGAAAGAACGCCAGGGCGGAAAGTATTTTTGACGACCGGCTTGATACGTTCGACTAAGGCTTCACCTGCGTCGATATCGACACCGGCAGCGGCATAACTCAGACCAGTTTTTGGGGTAGAGGTTGAATCGCTCAAGGCGGGCTCCAGAGAAGGGTTTAGCTAGGCTGATAATTTTACCTTTTTAGGCACCATTTCGCATGTGTCGTTTTGCCCTAGGGTGAGGGCGAGCTGTTACACTCCATCTTATGAAATGGCTTCGACTTCCCGCTTTAATTGGTTGTGTTCTGCTGGCCCCAATGGCGCTAGCCGTGGACGTCGCTGAGCTCTATAAAGCGGAAATTCAGGTGCCGGACGATGGTGACCAAGCTCGGTCAAAAGCGCTGACCAGTGCCCTGAAAAAGGTTTTGATCCAGGTCTCGGGTAATCAAAAAATAGTCGAGCGCGATGAGGCTTTAGTGATTTTGCCGCAGGCGGCTGATCTCTTGCAGCAGTACAGCTACCGTCACGAAGAGGTGACGGCGGAAGATTTGGTCGATGAGCAGGCGGGAAAACGCTTCTATTTGCAAACCGTCTTTGATCGAGAAGCAACAGAACGCTTGATGCGCAGTCATGGATTGCCGGTTTGGACGGGAATTCGTCCGCAGGTTCTGCTTTGGACAACGCTTGAAAATAACGGCGCGCGTCAGCTGGTCAATCTTCAAGAATCAGTCGAGATCAGTGCAGAGCTCGAAGCGCTCGCACAGCGTCGTTCTATGCCGTTGCAGATTCCGCTGATGGATCTAACCGATCAATCCACCCTCACTGCGGCAGATCTGTGGTCGGATTATCGTCCTGCGATTGATAAAGCTTCTGAGCGATACCCGCATGATGTGATTACGACGTTAAAGCTATCACCAACTGTGCAAGCAGAATGGCTGGCGCGATGGAATGTTTATCGCGGCGATCAGTTGATTCAATTTGAAACCCAAGCGCCAGCAGCGCAAGCAGCTTTGATGGATGGTTTGAATGAGCTGCAAGATCGTTTATCGGATTTGGCTGCGCAAGAAGTGATCAGCGATGAGCCGATTAAAGTCTCGATGTGGATCGATCCGGTTGACTCGGTGCAGCTTTATTCAAGGGTGATGTCGCGATTGCGCAATGACCCAACGCTGACAGATCTGCAACTGCACGTGCTTGATGGTTCGGGTATGCAGGTCAGTGTGAAAGTTCGAGGTGGTCGTCCAGAGTTGGAAAAGTTGCTTACGCGTCAGGCCGAATTTGGCGTAACACCCATGACGGCATTACAAGCTCAGCAAGGGGTTGATCTGGTTTTGCAGCCAGAGTTAATAAGTAAAGGTGTTGCTGCTCAGTAATGCATCATCTGCCTAATATCATTAGCTTTTTGCGCATTTTGTTGGTCGCCCCAATTGTCTGGGCGCTACTTAACCATCGCTATGACCTAGCCGTCGTATTGTTTGTTATTGCCGGTGTATCCGATGGTGTTGATGGTTTTCTCGCTAAGCGTTTTGGCTGGGAGTCACGCTTTGGCGGCGTGCTAGATGCTATCGCTGATAAATTGCTTTTGGTTAGTACCTTTGTTGTGTTGTGGCTCTTGGCGGTATTTCCATTCTGGTTGGTGGCGCTGATTATTTTGCGTGATCTTTTAATTGTGGGTGGTGGTGTTATCTACAACCTCAAGATCGAGAAGTTCAACGCTGAGCCAAGCTTAATGAGTAAGTTAAATACTGTATTACAGATAGTTTTAGCTGCCATTGGTGTGCTGAGTTTGGGGTTGTTTGATGTATCACCTATTGTGATTCATGTCTTAAGTTGGGCGGTAGCAATTACCGTTGTCTTGAGTGGAATTGGGTATGCCAATACCTGGGGGCGACGAGTAGTGAAAAGGGATAAGCATGTTTAACAAACAACTAATAACCTGGCTCTGGGTGCTTGCGATAGGTGCTGGCTTATACGTGTTGTCGCCAATCTTGATGCCATTTGCTGTCGCGCTGTTGCTGGCCTATCTTGGTGATCCTCTGGTGGATCGTCTAGAGACGCTCAAATTGCCGCGTACCTTGGCAGTGGTCATTGTCTTTGTGGTGATTATCGGTTTATTGGTTGCCGTCGTGATGGGTGTAGGACCTCAGCTTGAGTTACAAATAAAGCAATTGCTTGTGGTGTTGCCTGAATATGCAGAGCGGATGAAGTTGTTGATTGAAGAGTATCTTGGCCAATCTTTGTCGCTTGATTCACTACAAGAAGGTTCATTCAAGGACTCATTGGCAGCGCATTGGCAAACTGCGGGCGGTGTTTTCGGTGTTATCTGGCAATCGATCTCTAGCTCGACCTTATGGTTTGTCGCATTGCTAACCAATCTGTTGTTAATTCCGGTGCTGACGTTTTATTTGTTGCGAGACTGGGATCGCTTAGTCGAGCAAGTTCATGCCTTATTGCCACGTGATTCGGAAAAAACCATCAGTCGATTAGCAAAAGAATCGGATGAGGTTTTAGGTGCCTTCTTACGTGGTCAGTTAGTGGTGATGTTTGCACTGGGTGTGATCTATACCACTGGTCTTTGGATGTTGGATATTAAGTTCGCCCTGCTGATTGGTATGTTAGCTGGCGTGGTGAGCTTTGTGCCTTACCTTGGTTTGATCGTGGGCATTACAGTCGCATCACTCGCTGCTTGGCTTCAGTTTCAACAAATTGATGTGCTACCTGCGGTAATGGCGGTGTTCATTATCGGTCAGCTTGTTGAGGGCTTGGTGTTAACGCCACGTTTAGTGGGCGAGCGTATCGGTTTGCATCCAGTGGCGGTGATCTTCGCGGTGATGGCTGGTGGGCAGCTCTATGGTTTCTTTGGCGTACTTGTCGCCTTACCCGTGGCTGCGATTGCTGTGGTGTTGATGCGTCATGCTTTATCGGTTTATCAGCAGAGCAAGGCTTATATAGGCGCTAAAGACTAAGTCTTGGTTTTACAAACGGAATAGTAAGTTGGCGTTGTTCTGCCAATGAGTCATGGTCGAGCTGGTCAAGCAATTTCACTAAGGCGTGCAGATCGCGTGAAAAATGCGTGATGATGTAATTGCCAACGTCGTCGCTGAGTGTGAGTCCACGCTCTTTCGCTTTTTGAGTGAGTACGATTAAGCGTTGCTCATCATTCAGTGGTTTTAGATCTACATTTACACCCCAGCTTAAACGCGAGCGAAGGTCCGGAAGTTTGATTTGGGTGTTCTTTGCTGCATCTTTGGCACTGACTAAAAGCTTTGCTTTGCGATCTTTAATTCGGTTGTAAAGATGAAAGAGGGCCTCTTCCCAGGCAGCGTTGCCTGCGATGGCGTCGATATCATCAATAGCAATAAAATCTAAATGTTCCATGCCTTCGAGTATTTGAGGATCAAGCTCATGATGCTGGGCTAAAGGTAAGTAGGCTGCACGAAGACCTAGGGTTTCTGCCTCGCGCGTTTGGGCAAGTAGCAGATGTGTTTTTCCGCTCGCTTGGTCACCGCTGACAAACAATTGCCATTCGCCGCTGCCATCACGTTGCGCAGATAGCATGGCTGATAAGCTGGGATTGGCTTCGAACAGATAACTACCCAGTTGCGTTGATTTTCCCAGACTTAATCCGAGCGGTAGTTGATTAGTCATTGCTGTGGCGACTTTCCGCACGCCAACGAATAAAGAAACTTGCGGTGAATAGATAGGTGACCGCAAGGAGTGTTTCGATCATCCCCCAAATCCAGAGATGCGAATCAGACCACCAGCCCATACCGCCATGCACGATATAGAGAAGGCTGATCAAGGTGCCCCAAACAATCGCTTTATCTCGACCATGCAAAATGCCACGTAACGGAAACAGTAATGGCAAGACCATCACGACCAACATGAAGGAAACTTGGCTTGTTTTGAATTCACCTAAGCTAATAGCCCACGCCATGCCAAACGTAATGAGGCTAAGGTAACTGCCTAGCGATAGCCAACGTGTCAGAGTGACTTTCAACTTAACCTCTGAGCTTGTTGGCTAGCTCGCCAATGTTTTTGCCTAAGGCTTGCGCGATCGATTGTTCGTTTGCCGTGAGCGTTACGCTGTTGTCTGCGCCCGAGACGTGGCTGGGTCCATAGGGTGTTCCTCCCATCGTGGTCTCCAGCAATGCGGGTTCGTTATAAGGCACACCGGTGATCACCATTCCGTGATGCAGTAGTGGCAACATCATCGAGGTAAGGGTGGTTTCTTGACCACCATGCATACTGGCCGATGCAGTGAAAACGCCTGCTGGTTTCCCAATTAATGCACCGCTCATCCACAGACCAGATGTTTGATCAATAAAATATTTAAGTGGCGATGCCATGTTACCAAAGTAGGTTGCGCTACCCAGTGCCAGACCATCACAAGACTCGAGTTCTTCTAAGGTTACATAAGGCGCACCATCAGTTGGTACACCGGGTTCAGTTGCCTCGCACTTAGGTGAGACTTCAGGAACGGTGCGAAGCATGGCCTCGTTACCGGTCGACTCAATACCACGCGCGACATATTTCGCCATATTGGCAGTGCCGCCATGACGGCTGTAATACAACACAAGAATGTGGCTCATTAGAGAATCTCCAAGACTTGCTCAGGTGGACGACCAATGGCCGCTTTGCCGTTAGTGATAACGATAGGGCGCTCAATGAGTTTAGGTGTTGCAACCATGATGTCGATCAACGCATCATCAGAGAGCGATTCATCATCAGCGCCAGTCTCGGTGTATTCCGCTTCACCTTTTCGCATCAGCTGACGTGGCGAAAGACCTAACATGCCAAGGACGTCTTTCAATTCAGACTTGGTCGGAGGTGTTTTGAGGTATTCAACAACATCAGCGTTAACGCCTTGTTCTTCTAACAGCGCAAGCGTTTGACGTGACTTGCTGCAGCGCGGGTTGTGAAAGATTTTAACCGACATAGATTTCTCCCTATTACAGTGCTGAGTTTATCAAAGCCTGCCTTATGGCGGCGGGGTGCAATTCATCCATCGTGACAGGGTCATTTTCAGGTCGTGATGGCTAGTACTGCGCAGCGCTCACCACTATATTCAGCGCATTCATAAGAGAGGTTACAAAATGATTCGAGCATTGCTACTTTTTTGCTTATTGATCACGCCGGTAATGGCCGAGACGAAGGCGAGTTGGGTGGACTTGGAGGGTAAGACGCACAAGTTGTCTGATTACCAAGGTCGTTGGGTGTTGGTAAATTACTGGGCCACATGGTGTCCGCCCTGCATGGAGGAATTACCAGAGCTTGAGATTCTGCATTCGCAGCACAGCGATAAGATTGTGGTGCTGGGGGTGAATTTTGAGGACGCTACCCCCGAGCGCCTGCGCAAATTTACTGATGACTTGTTTCTTTCCTACCCAATTCTTCCGGTTGGTTTGAATCCGATGCCGCATGAGCTAGTGGGTGAAATCCCCGGATTGCCTTCGAGTTTTTTAGTGAACCCAAGAGGCGAAGTTGAGGTACGTCATGTTGGCTCGCTGACTGCGGATATGGTGCTTGACTTCATTGCCGCCCAGGCTCAATGATTAACCCATTAAATCTAACGAATCGCGATGGATCGATAGGATGAATATTTTAAGTCGTTTTTTGGTAGCTCTTTTATTGGTTGTTAGTGCTACTGCCTCAGCCGCTGATCTGCCGCGTGACCCACAAAAGTTTTTCTTTGATGAAAGCTTTTGGGATATGCAAGAAGAGCTAGCGATTGCCAAAGAAAAGGGCAAAAAAGGCATCATGATCATGTTCACCATGACGGAGTGTCCTTTTTGTCACCGTATGAAAACAATGGTGCTTAATCAGCCGGATGTGCAGGATTACTACAAAAAGAACTTCCAACTCTTTGAGGTTGATATCGAAGGCGATGTGGAGTTAGTAAATTTCAAAGGTGAAAGCACCACGATGAAAGATTTCGCTTTCAAAGAATATCGTGTACGCGCAACACCGGTCTTTGCATTCTTTGATTTAGAAGGTAACTACATTCCTCGCTCACGTTTCACCGGTGCGACTAAAAATAAAGAAGAATTTAATTTACTCGGTAAATACGTTTTAGATAAAGCGTACGAGAAAGAAGCCTTTGCGCGTTACAAACGAGCAAACCTAAAGTGAAGTTAACGCTCTCTCTTTTTGCTGCGAGCCTTTTAACGTGTTCGCTTTCTTATGCGGCTGAGTTAGAGCCATTGCCAGAACCTTTATCACTGGGTGCGGCACTGAAGCTTGCAGCTGCGACCCCTGCCCAACAAGCGCAGATGGCCAATGAGTCATTGGCGAAAGCACAGTTATCCGTTGTTGAAGCATCGGATGATGCGACGATTGATTTTCGTGCGCGTGCACGTTGGATTGACCCTTCTTACAAGTCTACAGATCCATCAAACAACGACAGTAGCGCCAGCATCACAGTCCGAAAAGAGTTATATGACTTCGGTCAATCTGAGGCTGAGTTGGCGTCATCACAACAATCTGCTGAAGCGCAAGCATTTGAAACGCAGCATCAAAAGCAGCTTTCGCAGTTAGCGGTGATGCGTGCTTTTTATGACGTGGTCTTATCTGATTTGGCGTTTGCGCGTGATAACGAATGGATGGCAATTGCTTACATTCAAGCGGATCGTGCCAAGCAGCGTAATGAGATGGGTCAAGTAAATGATGTGGATATGCTGGCTTTGGAAGCGGTCTCACAAGAGGTGCGTCGGCGTCGGTTTGAAAGCGAATCTCGCCAACGTTTGACACGTGCGCAGCTTGCACTTGCGATGGGCCGTCCAGGTGATCTTGTATCGACTGTTGCTCGTCCTACAGTTGATTTGCCGAAAGAAGATCCAGAGGATTTTGATGCCTACTGGAACGATGTGCTCAAAAACAACCTACAGTTAAAGCGATTGCGTCAGCAGCGTGATGCTGCAAAGTTATCCGTAAAGGCGGCGAAACAAAGTGATGGTCCACGCTTATTGGGTGAACTTGATTCGTTAGTGATGAATCGCACCACGGGCTCAACCCATCCATTTGCTGCTGGGATTTTGTTTGAAGTGCCCTTGTCTCGCGGTGGTCGTACTGAAGCTGCGGTTGCTTCAGCAGAAGCGAAAGTGACCTCAGCTGAAGCGGCATTGCGATTAAAAGAGTATGAGTTACGTGAGCAAGCACTTAAGCTCTGGCTAATGCGAAGTGACTTGCGCGCTCAGTTGCAAGAACAGAAAGCCAAAGAAACCTATCGCGATGTGTATCTTGATCGCAGTCGCGCCTTGTATGAATTGGAATTAAAAGCGGATCTTGGTGATGCGATGACAAAAACCTCTGAGGTTCGTTTAGATATTGCACGTGTGTTGTTCGACTGGGCAATGAATGAAGCCAAAATTAAAGCCATGGTTGGTCGTCTGGGGGAGGCCCAATGATGAAATCACTTTCAGTCGGTGCTGCATTAGCACTCGCAACATCATCTTTGATGGCAGCTGATCTAGAGGGTCGTCTTGCCTATGAAAATTCAGCGGATCTTGCCTTTGGTAGTGCGGGCATTGTGTCTGAGGTGATGGTTAAGCTTGGCGATAAGGTTAAAAAAGGCGACACCTTGGTTAAGTTAGATGATCGTACTTATCGCGCTGCCGCTAAAGCAGCCGCGCTAAATCTAGATGCGGCTTCGTTGAACTATGACGAAGCAAAGCGTGAATATGATCGTGCAAAAGAAATGTATGACCGCACAGCCTTGTCCGAGCATGAGCGAGTGATTGCCGAGATTGCAGTTCGTCGTGCTGATGTGGAATACGCTCAGGTACAAGCGGCAAGCATTGAAGCGCAAATGGCGCTTGAGCAAGCGACCATCAAAGCACCGTTTGATGGTGTTGTTTCGTGGGTTGAAGTAGGTTTAGGTGAGTACGTAAATAACTCGCTAGCGGTTAATGCTCAGGTTGGTGTTGTGAATACGGGCTCAATGATCGTATCGGCAAATATTGCAGCCGAAGATGCGGCGAAGATTGGCCAGTCTGTATCCGTTTCTGCAGGCGGTAAAAGCTTGTCGGTTGAGTCAGTCAGCGTTTCGGTTGAAGCGGATCAAGCAGGCACCTATCCGGTTGTTGTGCGTGTGAAAGCCGCTGAAGGTTTACGCGCAGGACAAGCGGCAATAATCTCTTACTGATTCTCAAATAACTCAGCGATTGCGTAGGGATTCTCAAAGGTTGCTCTAACCACTTGAGTTTGTATCTCGCCATTTGGTAACAACGCCAGCAATCGAAAGCCGGGTGGTAGTTCATCAACATCAAAGCGCGTCGCTTTCGGAGTGAACTGCATACAAGTGGATGGCGTTGCTAATAAACGCACCCCTTCATAACTGGCATCAAACTCTTGATGCACATGTCCCCAGACAATGGCTTTTACCTTATATGATTGTCGTGCGAGCTCCATTAACTGCTCACCATTATCAATGGTCATGCGATCAAGCCATACGCTTTTTGTGGAGATAGGGTTGTGGTGAAGGGCAATCAAGACATGCTTCTCGGTCTCCTCGATGGCAGTGTGAATCAGATCAAATTGATCATCACTGATATGTCCGCCGGATTGTAGCGGCATGGTTGAGTCAATCAGCACCAAGCGCCAATGCGGTAAATCGACGATCTTTGGTGTGCTACAAAAATCACTTTGGAAGCCGGCTTGCATGGCATCGTTTTCATCATGATTACCGGGTAGTCCGTAGGTCGGTATGCCTAACTCATCAAAATGACTTGCGAGCACTTGATACATCTCAGCAATACCCTCATGCACGAGATCACCGGTGGCTAAACAAGCATCGGCTTTCCAGTTCATGCGTTTGAATAGGGCGAGCGTATCGACAAAGCTCGCATCCATGTCCACGGGCACAAAATAATCTTCTGGGATCGCGCCAAAGTGCGTGTCAGTCATATGTAACAAGCAAGAAGATCCAGCAGGCAATTGATCAGGCTGCAATGCGCCATTGATATCAGGCGTCTTGTCGAGGAATTTTAAAACGGTAGCAGTCTTGTCAGACATCTTTGGCATTGTGGTAACGTAAGAACAGTGGAGCAGCTTATCGCCTCTACCAAGTTTCGCAAGCGAGATTAGCGATGACCTTAAGTGAGTTGAGATACATAGTGGCAGTGGCAAGAGAACGTCATTTTGGACGCGCTGCTGATGCGTGCTTTGTCAGTCAGCCTACTTTGAGTGTTGCGGTAAAGAAGCTTGAAGATGAATTAGGTGTTGCGCTATTTGAACGTCGCAAAGGTGATGTCAGTGTCACTGCAATTGGCGAGCAGATCGTCACTCAGGCGCAGCAGATACTCGAAGAAGTCGGCAATATTAAAATTATCTCGGAGCAGGGACGTGATCAGTTATCGATGCCGTTACGCCTCGGGGCTATTTACACCATCGGTCCGTATCTTTTGCCTGACCTAATTCCAGAGCTGACTGAGATCGCACCCAACATGCCTTTGGTGATCGAAGAAAATTACACCTCTGTGCTCACTGAAAAGCTCAAACAAGGTGATCTCGATGCAATTGTTATCGCATTGCCGTTTGATGAGCCAGGTATCGAAACTATCCCGCTGTATGAAGAGCCTTTTGTGCTGTTGATTCCAAGCTCACATCCCTTAAATCAAGTAGATGAAGTTGAAATGGAAGCGATGGCTAAGGAAGATGTTTTGATGTTGGGTAAGGGGCATTGTTTCCGAGATCAAGTGCTCGAAGTGTGTCCAGATTGCATGCCACGCCGTCGCGAAGGTAAAACAGCTCAATCTCTGGAGGGTAGTTCATTGGAAACGATCCGCTATATGGTGGCGGGTGGCTTAGGTGTGACGGTTTTGCCATGCTCAGCTGCAGGGGCTGATCGTTTCTCTCAGCGACTTGTCTCGGTCAAACGTTTCGCGGGTCATGCGCCAAGTCGCACGGTTGCCATTGCTTGGCGTAAGAGTTTCCCTCGTCCAGATGCCATTGAGGCGCTTAAAAAGGCAGTAACTGCCTGTTCTATAAGCTGTGTTCAGGTTCTCTGAACAAGCTTGGTTTATGACACAATCATTTCAATATTATTGATAGTTTTTGTCTATTACAGGCATAGCAACAAACCATTTCACTAAGCCGATACACGCTTCTATAGTTAACCTCGCTAGCGGTCAGCAGGGTGCTGATCAATAACAACTCTGGAGGAAACTATGTCTCTAAAAGGTTCAAAAACTGAACAACACTTAAAAGACGCATTTGCAGGTGAGTCACAGGCTAACCGTCGTTACTTGTACTTCGCAGCAAAAGCAGACGTTGAAGGCTACAACGATGTAGCAGCGGTTTTCCGTTCAACTGCAGAAGGTGAAACCGGTCACGCACACGGTCACCTTGAGTACTTGGAAGAAACCGGCGATCCAGCAACTGGTTTGCCAATGGGTGGCACCGCTGACAACTTGAAAGCGGCAATTGCCGGTGAGACTCACGAGTACACCGACATGTACCCAGGTATGGCGAAAGATGCTCGCGACGAAGGTTTCGACGAGATCGCAGATTGGTTCGAGACCCTAGCGAAAGCTGAGCGTTCTCACGCGAACCGTTTCCAGAAAGCTCTGGATAACTTGGACGGCTAATTGTTCGTTCTGGAGAGGTCGTATGACCTCTCCAACTCCCAAATTTTAGGAAGATGACTATGTCACGCGAAGGTAGTTTAGAAGCACCAACAAGACACAACCTTGATTGGACCAATCCTGAGTTCTACAACGAAGATAAACTCTTCGATGAGCTCGAGCGTGTGTTTGATATTTGCCACGGTTGCCGCCGTTGCGTGAGCTTATGTGAATCTTTCCCAACATTGTTTGACTTGGTAGACGAGTCAGACACCATGGAAGTCGATGGCGTTAAGAAGGCCGATTACTGGAAGGTTGTCGATCAGTGTTACTTGTGTGACCTGTGTTTCCTAACCAAGTGTCCTTACGTGCCACCACATGAGTGGGATCTCGACTTCCCGCATTTGATGCTGCAAGCCAAAGCGGTCAAATTCAAGAAAGAAGGCGCGAGTTTCCGCGACAAGACACTTTCGAGCACTGACACTCTAGGTAAGTTCGCAGGCATCCCTGTCGTTGCCGGTGTGGTGAACACCATGAACAACAACGGGGCTTTCCGTAGCGTTTTAGAAAGCACCTTTGGTGTACATAAAAATGCCACCTTGCCTAAATTCCACAGCAAGCCATTGCGTAAGCGCATTACCGCTGATGATGGTTTAGGTGCGGAGCCAGCAGGTAATACTACGGGTAAGGTCGCTCTGTTTGCCACCTGTTACGGCAATAAAAACGATCCCCAATCCGGTGAAGACTTAGTTGCAGTACTGCGTCACAACAACATTCCTGTCACCTTGGCAGATAAAGAAAAGTGCTGTGGCATGCCAAAGCTTGAGCTCGGCGATCTCGAGTCAGTGGCAGCCGCTAAAGAGGTGAACATCCCAGCATTAGCCAAAATGGTTGATGAGGGCTGGGACATCATTGCGCCAGTACCCTCTTGCGTATTGATGTTTAAACAAGAATTGCCATTGATGTTCCCGAACGATCCAGATGTGGCAAAGGTTCGCGATGCGATGTACGACCCATTTGAGTACCTGA
>CAZEWM010000006.1:0-25471 GCA_964516045.1 uncultured Gammaproteobacteria bacterium | reverse complement strand
ACGTTTTATCCGAGGCGTTGCCATACATTCAGCGGTTTAGTGGTCGCACTATCGTTATTAAGTACGGCGGTAATGCGATGGAAGATGAAACACTCAAAGCCGGTTTCGCGCGTGACATCGTGATGATGAAAACCGTCGGTATCAATCCAGTGATTGTGCACGGCGGCGGTCCGCAAATTGGTGACTTGCTGAAACGTTTAGGCAAGCAGAGTGAATTCATTCAGGGCATGCGTGTTACTGACACTGAAACCATGGATGTGGTTGAGATGGTGTTGGGCGGCTCAGTGAATAAAGAGATCGTTAACTTGATTAATCGTCATGGTGGTCGTGCGGTCGGTTTGACGGGTAAAGATGGAGATCTGATTCGCGCCAAGAAGCTGACATTAAAATCAGCCGAAGCGGAAAACACACCTTCAGAGATTATCGATATCGGTCATGTCGGTGAAGTGCAAAGCATTGATGCCTCGGTGGTTGATATGTTGGTTCAAGGTGACTTCATTCCTGTGATTGCGCCAATTGGTGTGGGTGCAGATGGCCATTCTTACAACATCAACGCTGACTTGGTTGCAGGTAAAGTGGCCGAGGTTTTGAAGGCAGAGAAGTTGATTCTGTTAACTAACATCCAAGGCTTGCTCGATAAAGAAGGTAAGTTGCTAACGGGTCTAACCACTGCTGATGTTGATGCCCTGATTGCAGATGGCACCATTCATGGTGGCATGTTGCCTAAGATTGCGTGCGCACTGGATTCGGTTAAAGGCGGTGTTAAGTCCGCGCACATAATCGATGGCCGTGTGCCCCATGCGGTGATGGTTGAGCTGTTTACAGATGCAGGTATCGGTACGCTGATTCACTAAGTTATGCCACGTCCTTCGCGCAAAAACTTGATTCTCGAAACGCTTGCAAAAGAGCTAGAGACGAATCCGGGTGATCGCATCACCACGGCAGGTTTGGCGCGTGCAGTAGGTGTGTCTGAGGCGGCGCTGTATCGGCACTTTGCGAGTAAGGCGCGTATGTTTGAAGGCCTGATCGTCTTTGCAGAAGAAGAAGTCTTTGCGCGTGTAAATCGTATTCTTGAGGATGAAAAAAATACGATCTCGCGATGTGCCAAGGTGCTTTATTTGGTGCTAGCTTTTGCTGATAACAATGCGGGAATCACTCGTGTCTTACTTGGCGACGTTTTGGTCGGTGAGCGTGAGCGGTTGCTTGAGCGAGTGGCTCAATTTTTTGAACGCTTAGAGCTTCAACTACGCCAGATCTTGCGCGAAGCAGCGATGCGTAATGATTGTGAATTGCGCGTGAATGCCGAAGCGGCGGCAAGCTTATTGGCTGCCTATGTAGACGGCCGCCTTCATCTCTTCCAGCGCTCGGGGTTTAAAACGCTAACCGTCGATTCTTGGGAAGACGATTGGAAAATGCTGCAAGCGGCAGTGTTTGCATAACCTGCTCGTGATTGAGCATCTATTTCTTTTTATTGCTTCGTTAATTGCCAACACCTTTTCAGCGCTTGCTGGGGGTGGTGCAGGATTGTTGCAACTGCCTATTTTGTTGTTTCTAGGGCTAAGTTTTGGTACTGCACTGGCCACACATAAAGTTGCGACAGTAGCTTTAGGTGTTGGCGCGACATTACGTCATCTTAAAGAGCGAGCATTAGAGCGTCGCTTTGTGTTGTTCATATTGGCGACAGGCTTACCCGGTGTGGTGATTGGAGCGGCAGTTATTCTTCAAGTACCGGATATCTGGGCACGATTTTTATTAGGCCTGCTAACCATTGGTTTAGCGATTTATTCCTTCTTTAAAAAATCATTGGGTCAAACGGCACAGCCAAATCATCGTGAAGGGTTGGGCTTGCTGATCGGTGGTGTGGGATTGTTTCTGATCGGTTTTTTGAATGGCTCATTGACCTCAGGTACCGGTTTGTTTGTCACCCTATGGTTAGTGCGTTGGTTTGGTGCTGACTATAAACAAGCGGTGGCGTACACCTTGGTATTGGTCGGCTTATTTTGGAATGGCACCGGTGCGCTCACTCTAGGGATGTTGGGTGACATTCGTTGGGATTGGTTGCCTGCTTTATTGCTCGGCTCGGTTATGGGTGGCTATTTGGGTGCTCATTGGGCAATTGCCGCAGGTAATCGCGGCATCAAAATTGCCTTTGAGGTAGTCACTTTATTGGTAGGTATCACATTATTATTTGATGCCTATACGATGGCATCTTAAATGCGTTTTGGCATATCTAGCGTGCGACGATTATTCTCAATCGCAGCTTTGATTTTAGGCTCAAGTTGTTCGCGGGTTATCTCACCCATGTGGCGTAGAACGATCTTGCCATCAGGTTCAGCGATCACCGTAAACGGAAGTGCTTGGTAACGATTACCTAAGTCGAGAGATAAGGTTGTCGCGGTAATGTCACCGACGAGCGAGGGATAGTTAAGCCCGTAGGTCTCGCCAAATTGTTTGACCGCTTCTTCTTCGTCAATCGCGATGCCGACAAACTTTACATTTTCTTTTTCGTACTTCTCTTGAAGCTCGACAAATAAGGGCATTTCTTTGCGACAAGGCGGACACCAAGTGGCCCAGAAATTAAGCACGATAATGTTGTCAGCCCACTCGGTGCTGTGACGTATTTCGCCAGTTGTATCAATGTAGTTGAAAGCGGGTAGGTGGCTTAACTCGCGTTTGGGTGCGGGTAGCTTGCTAGCGATTTCTTTTTCGTTAACTCTATCCAGATATTTGAGGCCGGCTCCAACGCCAGCGCCAATTAACAAGCCGGATACTGCAATGGCTATAAATTGACGTGGTTTCATTAATTTACCTGAGAAATTCTCTTTACTAGTTGTTCTGCGGTTAGGTTGCCGATCAGTCTTAGGTCGCGACGTTCTTCACCTTTGCTATTCCAGAAGTATAAAGCAGGTGGCGCTGGCATATTGAGATGTTCGGTTAGCGCTTTGTCATCGTCATCCATGCGGGTGATGTCAGCCTGGAGTAAAACAAAGTTGCTCAGTGCGGCTTTGACTTTTGGGTCAGGGAAGATTTCCTGCTCCATAGTCTTACAGTAAGTACACCAGTCGGCATAAAAATCGAGCATCACTGATTTACCTTCAGCACTAGCCTTTTTAACAGCCTGGTTAAGCTCATCGAGATTTTTAACACGTGTGAATGCGGCATGCTCTTCAGCAGCGCCGCCATGGACGCTGATGACACCTTTAAGTGGCTGCATAGTGTCTTTGCTACCTGCGGCCACACCAATCACAAACGCGGCACCATAAATTAGGATGAATAGACCGAGTCCTTTGAATAGCTTTGCCCAACCCGTGGTGTCATCGCTTTGGGCTTTGAGTGCACCCATGTAGATAGCGGTGATGATCAATAGCGCGCCCCACATCAACATAATCACTTCAGTTGCGATATAGGTTGGGCTGAGGCGCTCTAGGAAGCTCACTGCAAGAGCTAACATGATCACGCCGCCGGTGGCTTTTACGGTATCCATCCAGGTGCCTGCACGTGGCAACAATGCGCCACCACCTGAGCCCATCAGTAGAAGTGGTAGGCCCATACCTGTACCGAAGACCCAAAGATAGATAAAGCCTAATGTCCAATCTTGTGATTGTGCGGCAAAGGCAAGTACCGCCAAGAGGACAGGACCGCCACAAGGACCAACGATCAGTGCGGACAACACGCCCATCAAGACAACGCCGATAAGGCTGCCACCTTTTTGGTTGTTACTCAGATCATTCAGGCGAGACTGAATTGCTGATGGCATTTGGATTTGATAGAAGCCAAACATCGAGAGCGCTAAGCCAACGAATAAGATCGCAGAGGGTATAAGGACCCAAGGGGTCTGTAAGCTACTTTGGATGCCTAACTCTTTACCCACGACGGCCATCACGGCACCGAGGACACCAAAGGTGATCGCAATACCCTGGGTATAGGCCAGCGATAAGTTAAACGAACGCAGTGGTGTGATCTTGTCACCTTGACCCATGATCAGAGAGGTCAGGATAGGGATCATTGGGTACATACATGCGGTGAAAGCAACTAAAACACCAAAGCCAAGGCTTAACGCGAGCGCAAACAGTGGTGATGCTGATTGCAGATCGGTGAGGAGTTGATCTTGTTCATTAACTACAACATCTGCTGCTGGCTCAGTCGGTGTGGCGGCGAAAGTTTGTGCTTTCGCGCCTGCAGAGGCAGGGAGCGCAACCTTGAAAGTTTTAGTTTGAGGTGGATAACAGATGCCTCGGTCAGCGCAGCCTTGATAACCTAGCTTAACCGTAAGTTCTGTTGCATTGGTGTTGGTGCGAATCAGTGGAATCTCAAGATCGATCGCATTGTGATACACCGGCACATCACCGATGGTGCCATCAGGTTTAATAGAGTCTTTTTTAATGTCTGGCGTTGGCCAACTGTATTGACCCAAGGCAACGCCATCACCTTCAATGCTGACGCGAACTTTGTCTTGGTAGAGATAGGTGCCTTCAGCAATCGTCCAGTTCACATTGAGCCAATCGCCTGATGGGCTATCTGCACGCACAACAAAGGCTTGCTCAGGATCGAGGATGTCATCCTCCATCGCATTAAGGCCAAGAGAGCTACCCAATGCGCTTAATTCTGCGAGTGGATCAAACCCTGAGCCACCAGCAGGTGCATTTTTCGTTGCGCTAGTTTTGATGGCGCGTGGTTGATCAGCTGATGGAGAAAAAGCAACGAGTAGGGAGCGTGTTTGAGGTGGGTAGCAGATGCCTTTGTCCGCACAACCTTGTGAGCGAGTCTTTAAGTTGAAGCTATCGAGGTTTGCGGGAAAGCTTTCGATGGGTATATCGATGCTTACTTTATTGCGATAGATCTCTACCTTGCCAAAGATTGGGTCGTCTTTAGTGATAGATGAAGGCAAAGATTCATTGCCAAGCGATACACCAACGTCATCAGAACCAAACTTAAATTTAGATTGGTAAAGGTAATAGCCGTCGGCAATCTCCCATGTTACCCGCACTGTTTCCGGTGACACCGCCACAGCTGTTACAGCAAAGGCTTGATCTGGCGTGAGGAAGTCTTCTTCAGCAATCGCAAATTGAGTGAAAGCGAATAGCGCGAAGATACTCGTTAGCAGTCTTTTGTACATGTTGAGATCCAATTTAAGTAAGCCGGTAATCCTTCTGCTACATCAACAGCAAGAATCTCCGGCACCTCGTAAGGGTGTTGTTCTTCTATCCACGACTGTAACGCCGGATAAAGCGCTTGCGTGGTTTTGATCAATAATTGTACTTCTTTCGCTGACTCAATCGTTGATTTCCAACAATAAAAGGAGCGTATCCCGGGTATGACATTGACGCACGCAGCCAGTTCACTCGCCACTAAGTCTTTGGCGAACTTCTCGACATCCTCGGTGTCACTCAAGGTAGTTAAAACGAGTAACGGTTTTTCTGACATGATGGACTAAGGGTTATTGTGTTGGCTGTAGCGTTTAGATTAGCAAGCTAACGATCTGAGGTGTGGTTTTGAATCCTTTGGCTATTTTGTTGTTTTTATTTGTTTTCGCCCCGCTTGCTGAGCTGTATGTGTTGATTGAGGTGGGTAGCGAGATTGGCGCTCTGCCAACAATTTTGCTGTCGATATTTACGGCGATTTTGGGTGCAAGTTTGGTCCGTCTGCAGGGGGTTTCTGTATTGATGCGGGCTCGCGGCATGATGGCACGCGGAGAGGCGCCTGCCATCGAGATGATGGAAGGTATGGCGCTTGCCATTACTGGTTTTGCATTGCTGCTACCCGGATTTATTACCGATGCGATTGGCTTTATGCTGCTGATTACGCCGGTTCGCCGTGCGTTGATCATCAAAGGCTTATTACGTGGGGGCGTTATGCGACCTACTTCAGGTACGCAATCGCACACACATCAACATATCGAGATAGAGGGTGAGTTCCGTCGTGAAGATCATCCTAACGACCGTTTCTAAGGGGGAAACATGAGCGATTCATTCATTGCCTATCAGGTGACAAAAACTGATGACGGGCAGAGCTTGGCAAAGACGAACTTAACCGATTCCGATTTGATGGATGGTGATGTAACCATCGATGTCGAATGGTCAACGCTTAACTATAAAGACGGTCTTGCGCTGACCGGTGCTTCCCCAGTAATCCGCCAGTTTCCATTGATTCCGGGCATTGATTTTTCGGGCACTGTGACGAGCTCGGAGAATGAGAATTTTATATCGGGTGATCAGGTGGTACTGAACGGATTTGGTGTCGGTGAGGCTCACAACGGAGGCTATGCTGGCCGCGCGCGCGTTTCAGGTGATTGGCTCGTAAAGCTGCCAGCTGGTCTGAGCACGCGAGATGCAATGGCCGTTGGCACGGCAGGTTACACCGCGGCGTTATGCGTGATGGCGCTTCAAGATCACGGTATTAAGCCAGCTGACGGTAAGATTTTAGTCACCGGTGCGGCCGGTGGTGTGGGCTCGGTTGCCACAGCGCTGCTCGCAAATCTTGGTTACGAGGTGATCGCTGTGACCGGTCGTCCCGAGCAAGCGGATTTCTTGAAGTCATTAGGTGCTAGCGATATCGCAGCGCGTGGTGATTTTGCGGATAAGGCGCGTCCTCTGGCGAAAGAACTGTGGGCGGGGGCGGTTGATGTAGCCGGCGGTAACACCTTGGCTAATGTGATCAGCCAGATTAAACGCCACGGTGCGGTTTCAGCTTGTGGTTTAGCAGAGTCCATGTCGCTACCTACCTCAGTAGCACCTTTCATTTTGCGTGGTGTAACACTTTACGGAATCGACTCTGTGATGGCGCCAATGGCGCAGCGTGAGAGTGCTTGGGAGCTGATCGTGAAGCATCTTCCGCTCGATTTACTGCACAGTTTGACCGAAGAGGTGGGCTTCGATGAGCTGCCAGATTTGGGTAAAAAGATCCTCGAGGGCCAGGTCCGTGGCCGCTTGGTCGTCAAAATTCCAAGATAATTCAATAATTTATTAAGTTTCTTAGGTGGTTTTTGCGCCCCGAACTTTTTTCGGGGTGGTGCCCTTGACTTCTCAACCTTCGCCCATACTATTAGCACTCCATTGAGGTGAGTGCTAATGGGTAGTGCTCACGATTTTTGTCATTTCCATCAGGAGTTTGATGCATATGAATATCCGTCCATTGCACGACCGCGTTGTTATCCGTCGTAAGGCCGAAGAGACTACTAGCCCGGGCGGCATCGTTCTGCCAGATGCGGCAACTGAGAAGCCAGTTCAAGGCGAAGTTATCGCAGTTGGTAACGGCAAAGTGACTGACAGCGGTGAGGTTCGTCCTCTCGACGTGAAAGTCGGCGACATCGTTATGTTCGGCAAGTTCTCAGGTACCGAAGTAAAGATCGGTGGTGAAGAAGTGCTGGTCATGCGTGAAGAAGACATTATGGGTGTGATCGAAGGCTAAGAGCCGGTCACAGTCAATTAAGCAAAAGAATTTAGGAAGTAAAAATGGCTGCTAAACAAGTTAAATTTGGTGATGACGCGCGCAAGCGCATGCTGAAAGGCGTAAACATCTTGGCTGACGCGGTTAAAGCAACACTTGGACCAAAGGGTCGTAACGTTGTTTTAGAGAAGTCGTTCGGCGCACCTACTATTACAAAAGACGGTGTATCTGTAGCGAAAGAGATCGAGCTTAAAGATAAGTTCGAGAACATGGGCGCTCAGATGGTTAAAGAAGTTTCTTCTCAAACCAATGATGTCGCTGGTGACGGTACAACAACTGCAACAGTTTTAGCGCAAGCGATGATTCGTGAGGGCATGAAAGCTGTAGCGGCTGGCATGAACCCTATGGATCTTAAGCGCGGCATGGATAAAGCAGTTGCTTCTGCGGTTGAGACATTGAAGTCTATGTCAGTGCCTTGCTCTGACACTAAGGCAATCGCTCAGGTAGGTACCATCTCTGCGAACTCAGATGAGAGCATTGGTGAGATTATCGCTGAAGCTATGGAGCGCGTGGGTAAAGAAGGCGTGATTACGGTTGAAGAAGGTTCAGGCCTTGAAAACGAGTTGGATGTTGTAGAAGGCATGCAGTTCGACCGTGGCTACTTGTCACCATACTTCATTAACAATCAAGAAGCGCAAATGGTTGATTTAGAAGATCCATTTGTTCTGATTCACGATAAGAAGATCGGAAACATTCGTGACTTGTTGCCAGCGTTAGAAGCAGTTGCGAAAGCAGGTCGTCCATTGATGATCATTGCTGAAGATGTTGAAGGCGAAGCATTGGCAACCTTGGTTGTTAACAACATGCGTGGCATCGTTAAAGTCGCTGCGGTTAAAGCACCTGGGTTCGGTGATCGTCGTAAAGCAATGCTGCAAGATATCGCGGTATTGACTGGCGGTACGGTTATTTCTGAAGAGGTTGGTTTGACCCTTGAGAAGGTCACTTTGAACGAGCTGGGTACCGCTAAGCGCATCCAGATCAACAAAGAAGAGACCACAGTCATCGACGGCGCTGGTACCGAAGGCGATATCAAAGCACGTTGTGAGCAGATCAAAACTCAAATCGAAGCGACTACCTCTGATTACGATCGTGAGAAGTTGCAAGAGCGTCTAGCTAAGTTGGCTGGTGGTGTTGCGGTTATCAAAGTGGGTGCGGCGACCGAAGTTGAGATGAAAGAGAAGAAAGATCGTGTTGACGATGCATTGCACGCAACTCGTGCAGCGGTAGAAGAAGGCATCGTTGCAGGTGGTGGTGTTGCATTGGTTCGTGCACAAGCAGCGGTAGAAGGCTTAAAGGGCGCTAATGCTGATCAAGATGTAGGTATCCAAATTGCACGTCGTGCGATGGAAGAGCCATTGCGTCAGATCGTGGCTAACTCAGGTGATGAGCCATCAGTTGTACTTAACGCTGTGGTTCAATCTTCTGGTAACCAAGGCTACAACGCGGCAACTGGCGAGTACATCGACATGGTTGAAGCGGGTATTCTTGATCCAACTAAAGTAACGCGTTCTGCACTGCAGAATGCAGCGTCTATCGCGACTCTGATGATCACTACCGAGTGTATGGTTGCAGATGAGCCTCAAGACGATGCGCCAATGCCAGCTGGTGGTGACATGGGCGGCATGGGCGGCATGGGCGGCATGATGTAAATCAGCCTCCTTTGTGAGCTAAGAAACCCGCAGCCTGTGCTGCGGGTTTTTTTATGCCTAAGATTTACTTTGCTGGATGAATATCACTTGAGATGCGCGTCGCTTTAGCTGATAGTCAATTAAGTCCAAAGGAATCGCGATGACATCTCAAGCACTCACAAATTGGCAGGATGCACTTGGCGATCGAAGTTCGCCGTTTGATCAAGCGCAGCTTGAGCAAATGTTTACTTGGTCTGACTTTTTAGCGACGCGTTTTGCGCGTGATACCGACTGGATTCTGCAAGCAGATTTTTCATCTCAATGGGTTGTGGGTGATATTACTCAGGCGTTGAGTGATGCGCTCATTGATGTGGCTCATGAAGCTGATTTAGGTCATCGCCTTCGAGTTTTTCGTAACCGTCAAATGACGCGCATTATCTGGCGCGACCTTACGCAGCAAGCAAACCTCGATGAGACGCTCTCAGCTCTCTCTGAACTCGCCGATGCCTGTATTGCTCAAGCGTTAGATCATTTGATGGCTTGGGCAATCGCAAAGGATGGCATGCCGAGAGATGAAGAAGGGAGTGAGCAGCATCTGGTTGTGCTTGGCATGGGTAAGTTAGGTGCTCGCGAGCTTAATCTTTCCTCTGACATCGATCTGATTTTTTGTTTTCCAAACCATGGCCAAACCGACGGTATTCGTCCCTTAGAAAACGAAACATTTTTTGTGCGCTTGGGGCGCCAACTGATCCAGGTACTTAATAACAATACCGCGGATGGTTTTGTCTTCCGTGTGGATATGCGCTTGCGACCCTTTGGTGAGGCCGGCCCTTTGGCAGTGAGTTTCGATTCGCTTGAGAATTATCTTTTTGGCCAAGCGCGTGAGTGGGAGCGCTATGCCATGGTCAAGGCGCGTCCTTTGACAGGGCTGTCTGAAGATAAGGTGCTTGTTGAAAAGATGATCGCGGCTTTTGTTTATCGTCGCTATATCGACTTTGGTGTGATTGAGGCGATCCGTGATATGAAGCGCATGATCGAGAAAGATCTGAAGCGCAAAGGTCAAGATGCCAACGTCAAGCTTGGGTTAGGCGGTATTCGAGAGGTCGAATTTATCGGCCAAGCTTTTCAGTTAGTGCGGGGTGGTCGTGATAAGGGATTACAAATTCGTCCTATTCAGCAGGTGCTTCAACATTTACAAGAAGTGGGATTAATTCCGGCGTATGCCGTTGAGCAATTGCTCGATGCGTATGTTTTTTTGCGCAAGGTTGAAAACAGGTTGCAGGCGTATCGTGATGAGCAAACCCATCATCTGCCAAAAGATGAAGCACGAAGACTGGAGCTCGCACGCAGCATGGGATTCCAGTCATGGGATGGTTTCTTAGAAAAGCTCGATCGTCATCGCCATCATGTACATGAGCAATTTGAGCAGGTGTTTGATGCGCCACAATCTGAATCAAAAAATGATTCGGCATTGGTTTCAGTCTGGCAAGATGAATTAACGTCTGAGCTAGCCATTGAGTTGCTTGTTAAAAGCGAGATTATGGATGCGGAACAGGTTGCAAGCCAGCTTTTGACCTTCAAGCAGTCGTCTTTAGTTGCCACCTTGTCATCTTCTGCAAAGCGAAAGTTAGATCGATTGATGCCGTTGATGTTGGCGGCATTAGATAAAGAGCCTCTCAATACTCTAGAACGCATTATTCCTTTGCTCGAAGCGATTGTGCGTCGGGCTGCTTATATGGATCTGCTGATTGAGAACCCCTTGGCGCTGAGTCAGTTAATGAAGCTGTTATCCGAGAGCGTCTGGATAGCAACTCAATTAGTAAAACAACCTGTTCTTCTTGATGAGCTGATCGATCCACGCCGCTTGTATCGGCCGGCAAGTCGCGATGAGCTTGATGATGAGTTGAACACGATTTTGAATTCGGTTGATCAGGGTGATCTTGAGCAAGAGATGGAGCGAATGCGTCAGTTTGCCTCGGGTAATCGCTTGCGAGTTGCGGCGGCGGATGTCGCAGATGCAATTCCTATAAATGTAGTGAGTGATCACCTGACCGATATTGCTGAAGTTATCTTGCGGCGGTGTGAGTCCATTGCTTGGCGAGACCTGGTGGCTAAGCATGGCAAGCCAAGTGAACGGAGTGGTGAAGAAGATAGTTTTGCCGTCATTGGTTACGGCAAGCTAGGCGGTATTGAACTGGGATACGGCTCAGATCTGGATCTGGTTTTCTTGCATGGCTGCACCAAAGGCTCAGCGTCCACCTCCGGTGAGAAGGCACTTTCGAATGAGACCTTTTACGCGCGCTTAGGTCAAAAAGTTATTCATTTGCTCACTACGCGAACGCCGGCGGGTCAGCTCTATGAGGCGGATATGCGATTGCGTCCTAATGGCAATTCCGGTTTGTTAGTCAGTCCGTTGAGTACCTTTGAACACTACCAAAAGAATGATGCTTGGACCTGGGAGCATCAGGCGCTGATTAGGGCAAGAGCGGTGTCGGGGGATCCGGCGGTCGTGCAGCGATTCAATGAAATCCGCCATGCGGTGTTATGCCAACCCCGAGATGAAGAGAAGCTTCGCGCTGAGGTTGCTGATATGCGCCAGAAAATGCGAGTGCAGCTCGATAAAAGTGATACTGAGTGGTTTGACCTTAAGCAGGGTGTCGGCGGCTTGGTGGATATTGAGTTCTTGGTGCAGTTTTCAGTGCTTCGCTGGGCGAATCAGCATCCTGAGCTAACTCAATGGACGGATAATGCTCGTCTTTTAGAGTCACTAGCAAAGCTAGATTTGCTACCTGATGAGCAGGCTGAGCGCTTGTTTGGCCTTTATCGGGTGCTTAGAGCGCGAGTTCATCGTGCAGCTCTTCAAGGTCGCCCATCTAAGATTGCCCAAGCTGAATTGGCGGAAGAGCGAGCGATCGTGATGGAGATTTGGCAGTCACATTTCCCTAATTGAGTGGCGATGTAGAACGCTCGCTAATATGTGATAATCCGCAGCTAAATTTGCGAGCTGACCAAAGCTCGCCCATTCAACAGTTTTTGGAGTACTAACGATGCAGACCATGGCAGATCGCGACGGAGTGATTTGGCTCGACGGTGAGATGGTGGATTGGCGTGAGGCGAAGACCCACGTGCTAACCCATACGCTTCACTATGGCATGGGTGTATTCGAAGGTGTCCGTGCTTATAAGACCGATAAAGGCCCTGCGATTTTCCGTTTAGAAGATCACACCAAACGCTTGTTTGAGTCGGCGCATATCTTGGGTATGAAAATGCCATATGACCAAGAGACTCTTAATGAAGCTCATAAAGCGGTTGTTCGCGATAACAAATTGAATTCCGCTTATTTCCGTCCCATGTGTTTTTATGGCTCTGAAGGTATGGGCCTGCGTGCAGATAATTTGCAAACGCACGTAATGGTTGCTGCATGGGAATGGGGTTCGTATTTAGGTGAAGAAAACATGAAGAAGGGTATTCGTATCCGTGTGTCTTCATTTACTCGTCATCACGTTAACGTCACTATGTGTCATGCGAAAGCGAATGGTAACTATATGAACTCGATGATGGCGCTTAAAGAAGCGTTAGATACCGGTTACGACGAAGCCTTGCTGTTAGATGCGAATGGCTTTGTTATGGAAGGTTCTGGTGAAAACATCTTCTTGGTACGCGATGGCAAGTTGCATACACCTGATCTGACATCGGCATTAGATGGCATTACGCGTAAAACCATTATGCAGTTGGCTCGTGAATCAGGTTACGAAATTGTTGAGCGTCGTATCACTAGAGACGAGGTGTATATTGCTGATGAAGCCTTCTTTACTGGTACAGCCGCTGAAGTGACTCCTATCCGTGAAATCGATGGTCGCCAGATCGGTTGCGGTTCGCGTGGTCCGATCACTGAAGAACTACAAACTAAATACTTTGATGTGGTTTACGGTCGCAGTGAGAAACATCAAGACTGGTTAACCTACGTTTAAGGATGTTGTGATGTCTGAGCAAAAACAATCATCAGCCATCCAGGTCACTAAAGACCAACTGCCACTGAGCTGCCCGCCAGCTAATGCGGGCGTGCATGAATTGCACCCACGCGTGTTCTTGCCGATTGAGAAGACGGGCGAGGCGACGTGTCCTTATTGTGGCGCCAAATATCAGCTGCGTGACTAATGTGGTCGGACCATTTTCTGATTCGTTGATTGGAAAATGAATTCACAGCCAAATTTTCCTGATTCGCTCAGTCGATACATTCAGCCAAGCTGTTTTGCTTTTTGGTTGTTCATTTATCTTTTTGTTCACTATGCCTTGCGTGTCTTTTTTACTGATGCCCTGCAGGTCGATGATGTAGAGCAGCTATACCACTCTCAAGGTTTTCAGCTTGATTACGGTAACTTTCAGCCACCACTTTACACATGGATACTGTGGCTGCTGTGGAAGTTTGTAGATCCGAGTTTTGCTGCACTTTATCTGGTTAGATATCTCATCATTGGATTGAGCTTCTGGCTTTGGTATCGCGTTAGCTTGTTACTCTTTAAAGATGCTGGTTGGCAATTCGTTGTAGCAACGAGTTGGCTATTGCTGTTTGAGTTGGGTTGGAAACTTCATCAGGGCTCAACACATACAACACTGCTCACCTTGGCGCTGATTGGCTCTTTGCATGCCATGGTATTAATTGTTCAGCGTGGCGAGTTTAGGAATTACGCATATTTAGCATTCATGATGGTGATAGGCATCATGAGTAAATACAGTTTTGCCGGTTTTGTGGTTTTAACCTTGATTTCAGCTCTGCTTGTGCCGCAAATGAGAGAGCGTGTACTGAGTCTAAAAATGCTTTTTGCGATCGTTGTCGCTTTTGCTCTAAGCTTTCCAGTCATTTATAGCTTGCTCAGTGCAACTCAGGGCATTGACCAGCGATTAGTCGCTGAATGGGGTGGTTCAGCCTCGGTATCTGACTTGAGTTATTTGGATTTAGCCAAGGATGTTATAAGAGCAAATATTGCTTTTTTAGTTCCCTTGGTAGTGTTTGTGCTTGGCTTTGTTGTTAAAAAGGCGCGCTTTACACATGACGCTTTTACGCAATTTTTTACCTGGTTTTTTGCTTCTTATGCTGTTTTATCGGTGGCCTATGTCATATTTGGCTTGGGGTCTGAGATGAAACAGCGTTGGCTGCATCCATTTCTAATTTTTACGCCATTCTTTTTGATGCTTTTATTCCAGCAGGTAGAGCAACCCAGGCGCGGCTGGCGTTTGTATCAATCAGGATTAATTATCTTCACTGTTTTGGTGTTGGTAATTCGAGTGATTCAAAGTTTTGGGTCTCCGTATCTTTCTGAAAAGGCACATAGAAGCTCGTGGCCTATCTTGGGTGCGCTTGGAGCTTTACCTGAAGAGGTTAAATATTCAAAACAGCTTTGCTTTACAGATCACTTTGCGAAAGAGCATTTTAGATTGATAAACAATGATGCTGAAGTAAAGGTGGGCAGCTGCTTTAAAGGCGCTGATTTTGTGATTGAGGCGGGGTTGTCGATCGACCTTAAAGAGAGTCTAGAGACTCAGTATTGCGATGAGCTCAATAGTGATAGGGAAGTTCTAATCGATAAAGGTTCGGCGAGCTATCGGGTGCGCTGGGCAAAATGTGGCGTGCTAAACACCAAATAAGACGTTATCAACGTGTTCGCACATCGCATGCATAATGGTTGTATGAGCTTCTTGTATGCGAGCTGTCTCATTGCTCGGAACACAAAGGCAAACATCACAAAGTGACTTCAGTTTTCCACCAGCTTGTCCTGTTAGGCCAAGCGTTTTGAGGCCGTGAGTTTTTGCGGTATCGACAGCTTTCACTACATTGGCTGAATTTCCGGAGGTTGATATAGCGATCAGTAAATCACCAGATCGTCCATGTGCTTCGACTTGGCGAGAAAATAGATCGTCAAATCCATAGTCATTTCCAATAGCGGTTAGGTCCGACGTATTCACGGTCAAAGCAATAGCAGGGAGGGCTTTGCGGTCACCTTTGTAACGCGTTACCCACTCAGCCGCGATATGTTGCGCATCTGCTGCTGAGCCACCATTGCCACATAAAAGAACTTTTTGACCATTTTTGAAGGTATGGGTGACAAGCTCTACAACCTCTACCAATTGATTGATTTGAGAATCTACCAGAGTGCGTTTAGTCTCTAAGCTTCTTTCAAAAGCAGAGGTGATAAGATGTTGAGTATCTGTCATGGGTCGCTCGCGGAATTTTGTTCAATCATAGCGAATGTCGTTTGATATGTATCACTGAAATTTGAGTAATCAATTCACTCCTATGAAGAAAGATATAAAAAAAATCTTGGTCGTTGGGCCTTCATGGGTGGGCGATATGGTGATGGCGCAAAGTCTTTTCATTGCGTTTAAGGTTCAAAATCCAGATGTTGTAATTGATGTTTTGGCGCCAAGTTGGAGTGCGCCACTACTGGCGAGAATGCCAGAGGTAAATAAAGCGATTGAAATGCCATTAGGGCATGGCCGTCTCGGTCTTTCAGATCGATGGAAGATGGGTAGAGCTTTGGTTGGGCTATATGATCAGGCAATTCTTTTACCGAACTCACTCAAATCCGCGATCGTCCCATGGGCTGCGAAAATACCAGTCAGAACGGGATGGAAGGGGGAGATGCGTTACGGTCTTTTGAATGATCTTCGTTCATTAGATAAAGCAATCTACACAAAGACGGTGCAGCGTTTTGTGGCGCTTGCATATGAAAAAGATGCAAGCTTTGATATTGAAAATCCACGACTATCTGTAGAAAGAAAGTCAGTTGAAGCAGCGCTGACGAAATTCTCTTTAGTTGATGCGGAGAAAAATAAGGTTTTGGGTCTATGTCCTGGTGCGGAGTTTGGGCCTTCAAAACAATGGCCGGCTGAACATTATGCGAATTTGGCCAAAGAATATATTCAGAGAGGCTGGTCTATTTGGCTATTTGGTTCAGCCAAGGATCAAGCTATCACTCAAAAGATTAATCAAGACCTCAACGGTGAAGCAGTCGATCTTGCTGGCCACACGAGTTTGGCAGAAGCTATTGATCTGCTGTCGACGACTGATGCGGTGGTCTCAAATGACTCAGGGTTAATGCATGTGGCAGCCGCTTTAGAGAGGCCTTTGGTTGCAGTTTATGGATCTACCGACCCGAATTTCACGCCACCACTGGGCGCTTTGTCGCGTGTGGTCGACTTAGGGCTTGAGTGTAGTCCGTGCTTTAAGCGTGAGTGTCCTCTAGTGCATATGAATTGCATGAATCAGATTGAGCCTAGGATGGTGATTGATGCTATGGATCAATTGATTGGGGTTCGTCTTTAATGCGCGTGCTGGTCGTTAAGACATCATCAATGGGAGATGTGATTCATACACTTCCTGCGATTGAGGATGCTGCTCAGGCGATTCCTGGTATTAAGTTTGATTGGTTAATTGAAGAAGGTTTTCAGGAAATTCCTGCTTGGCACGATTCGGTAGATAAAGTGATTCCAATCGCTTTAAGAAGATGGCGGAAATCTTGGCTTAAGGCATTTTTATCCGGCGAAATAAAGCTATTCCTGAATAGAATTAGGGAAAATAAATACGATGTAGTTATCGATGCGCAAGGCCTACTTAAGAGCGCTGTGCCGGCAAAATTTGCGAAAGGCATCCTATGTGGTTTTGATAAATCGTCTGCACGCGAAAGTTTGGCGGCAAGATTTTATGATCGAAAGTTTGCGGTTGATAAATCCCTACATGCGATAGAACGGGTGCGGAGATTGTTTGCTCTCTCGCTAGGTTATCAATATCAAAATATATCACCTTGTGTGAAATTAAATTTAAATGCTGCTCACGAAGAAAAAAAAGGTTGTCTATTTCTTCACGGCACAACGTGGCCGTCCAAACATTGGCCAGATGAATCTTGGCTGGAACTTGGTAAGTTGTTAAAAGAGAAGGGTGAAGTTATTTATCTTCTTTGGGCAACAGCTCAAGAAAAAGATCGTGCGGATTGGTTAGCTAGAGAACTGAATGTTTCAGTCTTACCGAGATTGAGTCTTACTCAAATTGCAGAATTGATGCTAAAGGCTAAGGCTGTTGTTGGTGTTGATACTGGCTTAACACATCTGGCGGCTTTATTGGATGTGCGCTCTATTGGTATTTATGGATCTACAGATGTAGGTCTTACTGGTGCTATGGGTGTTAACCATAAAAATCTAAAATCAAACTTCGAATGTTCCCCTTGTATAAGTAAGAATTGTAATTTGCTTGATGGAGAAACCTTGTTGCCACCTTGCTACGAGGAAATTACTGCAAAGAACGTTATTGATTTGGGTTTTATCAATGAATGACACTAAAACATCATCCTTTCACGTGGTCCGACAATATGGAAAACAAGGCGGCATGGAGAATTATGTGTGGGAGTTAACTCACGCTTTAGTTAACAAGGGGCATGAAGTAACCGTTATTTGCGAAAAGGTGCACAAGAATCCCGACGATAAAATTAATGTTGTCGAGCTCGGTGTGATAAAGCCAAAGCCTCGATGGTTGTCACAATTGAAGTTTTCAAAAAGAGTTACAGATTTTTTTGAAGCATTGGGCTCTTGTGAAAATTCGATTATCCATAGTCATGAAAGAACTGCGGTGCACCATGTGACAACGATTCATGGCCCATCAATCCTAAATAGAAAAAGAAAACTATTAGATTTCTTATCAATAAGATTAAGGGCTTGGGAGTTTTTAGAGCGTCGAGAGGTATTAGGAAGTAATGTTTTATGCGTTCTTCCAAACTCTAAAATGATTGCTCAAGAGCTGTTGGAATTTTACCCAAAAGTAGAACGTCGACTCTGTATGCCTGCATACCCTGGAGTGGCTGACAATTTTTCTTCCATTGGGGAAAAATCTGTAAGGGGTACTGTGGGATTTATAGGGCGTGAATGGAAAAGAAAGGGACTACAGATTGCCGTTTCAGCATTCAAGGATGCGTTAGAAATAAAGCCAGATATTAGGTTTCTGGTTGCTGGTATGCCACCGGAAGAAGTGAGTCACCTATTCAAAGGCTTGCCAAGTGATTCATATGAGCTTCAGGGATGGCAAAAAACAGAAGATTTTTTTTCGAATATTAATCTATTAATTCATCCTGCTCTCAGCGAGCCGTTTGGAATGGTAGTTGCCGAAGCGAATGCGGCTCATATTCCAGTTCTGGTATCTACTCAAGCTGGGGTTGCTGATCTAGTAACAGACAATAATGGATGTGTGTTGATGCCGAATTCTATTGAGTGGCCTTCAAAAATGATTGAATTATTGGCTTGGGATCGCACGGTAGAGTCGATGGATTTATCGTGGTTGGCTTTGGCTGATCAATGTGCAGATGTATATAGAAAGCTAAGTTAAATGGCGGTAATGGTTTTACTTTGTTTTTTATATAGCTCTGCGTATCGCCTATTCGTTGAAAGTAATTCTTCGTGGCTGCCACTTTCAACAATTAAACCATTTTCAAGTACATGTATGACATCAGCATCCCTAATGGTTGATAAGCGATGAGCAATTACAATGTTAGCTCTACCCTCTTTGGCATGATCTAGGGCTTCTTGAATGGAAGATTCTGAATCGGTATCTAAAGCTGAGGTGGCTTCATCAAGAATGAGTATTTTGGGGTCTGCATAAAGAGCGCGTGCGATGGCTATGCGCTGTCGTTGACCACCTGATAATCGAGTGCCGTTTTCCCCTAAAATTGTGTCATAGCCTAAAGGAAGGCTATTTATAAAGTCAGTTGCATAAGCGGCCTTTGCGGCGTCTTTGACTCTATTGAGATCTAGATCCTCGCCATAAGCAATATTTTCTGCAACGGTTGCATTAAACAGGACAACATCTTGACTCACGATACCGATAAGCTGTCTTAAATCCTTAAGCTTCAGATCATGCGTATCTAGACCATTTATAGAGATGTGACCCTCGCTAGGGTTGTTTAATCTGGGCACCAATGAAATTAGTGATGACTTGCCCGAACCTGATGAGCCAACCAGAGCGATGGTTTGTCCGGTGTGAACCTCAAAACTTACAGGCCCGACTGCATTTTCTTCACTTGATGGATATTTAAAGCATACATTGCTAAAAGTGATCGATACTTTATCTGAATCAGGTTTGTTCTTAGAGCCGTGATCGGATTCATTTTCTTCATCTATCAATGTAAATACCGAATTCGCTGCCGCCAATCCCATCTGAAGAGGGTGCATGACTCGTGTAATCCGTTTTATGGGAGAAAGCAAAAGGCCTAATGCCGCAAAAAAAGCGACAAATGAACCGACGGTAAAATCTGTTCCGGTGCGAGAGGCGCCTATATAGATAACAAGAGCTAAGACGAGTGCGCCAATTAATTCAACAATAGGAACGCCTATCGCTCCAGACAAGTTGAGCTTGAATTGTTGTAAGCGGATCTTGTTTGCGGCAACGTCGAATCGTTTGTGCTCATCTTCTTGGCCATTAAAGATTTTGACAACGCGCTCACCTTTGACACTTTCATCAACGATGTGTGTTATGTCGCCAAATAGTTCCTGCACCTCTCGGCTAAGTCGTTTTTGCCGTCTGCCTAAATATTTAGCAACTAAAGCTGCTGATGGAATCATGACAAGTGTGAGAAGGCTGAGCTGCCAGTCTAGCCAGAGCAGATAACAAAGTAAGCCAATGACAATTAATGTGTCTTTTACCAGTACGGTTAATACTTCAACGCCAGCGCTTGAGATTTGAGTGACGTCGTAGGTGAACTTTGAAACGATATTGCCGGTAATATTTTGCTGAAAGTAGCTGCTCGGTAGATGAAGTAAGCGAGTAAACATGTCATCTCGAATCTTATACATCAGACGCGTAGACACTGCGGCAAAAGATGAACTACTGATAAAAGTTGCAATGGCTCTGATAGCGAATAATGCGATTAAACCAACAGGAGCCCACACGAGATAAACAGGATCTTTTTCAACAAATGTGCCATCTAATATAGGTTTAAGAATCGCCGGTACAGCAGCTTCAGTGGCTGCAAATAGGATCATGCCTAGAATGCCTGCCGAGAAAATACGCCAATGCGGCTTAACGTACGTCAGAAGTCGAAAGTAAATCTCTTTATCAGAATGTTTGGCGTTCAAGCTCATGATGTTAAATAAGGGCTTTGACCATTAGGTTGATCTTTAAAACGTTTATGAATCCAATTGTATTGAGGAATGTGCTCAATTATCCATTTTTCATATTGGTTGTTGATCATCTGAGTTTCAGATTCAATGTTTACCCCATTTACCTCTTGTAAAGGTTTTTCAAAGTGAAGTTCGTAGCCGTTGTCTTTTGAAAAAAGTGCAAAGGGCTGAATGATTGCATCTCCCAACTTTGCAAATCGAGATGTGGCTGTATTGGTGGCTGCTGGAACACCGAAAAATGTGCTGTAGATAAAACCCTTTCCTTTGAAATTCTGATCGGGTGCAAACCAAACGCCTTTTTTGGATTTAAGTGCTGAAATGGTTTGTCTTACATCTTGTTTGGCTAAGATACCTTCAGAATATTGAGATCGATATTTTTCGTAATGATATTGGATGACTGCGTTTTCATGCGGACGGTACATGGCTAGAGTCTTCGCATATCTCCCCAAAAGTCGAGCTGAAAGTTCAAGCGAGCTAAAGTGGGCTGTCAGAAAAATAGTGGCTGTATTATCTATGGTGCGCTTCTCAAGACCATATACTTGAATGTTTAGTTGATTAATCCTTTTGTCACTCCACCACCAAGCAATAGCGACATCCATTAAGGCTTTACCCAACATTTTAAAGTGCTCATTTGTGAGTTGAGCTATATCGTTTTTAGTTAATGTAGGAAAGCAGAGTTTAAGGTTGGTCTCAGCGACATGGCGTCTTTTATCCATGACTTTGTAAAGCAGACTTCCAATGGATGACCCAATTTTCATCATGATTGAGTGCGGAAGTAAGCTAATTGCCCGTAGCAAGAAAATCGCCATCCAAGTCGGCCAGTATTTTGGGTGAAGCAGCTTCAAAAGAAATCCGGGTCAATCCAGTCAAACCACATGATAACATTCAGAATCCAAGTTTGATTCTGTTCCTTATGTCTCAAGTACCTGATTTTTCAAAAGTTCGTGCACTCGTTATTGGCGATGTGATGCTTGATCGTTATTGGCATGGAGATACCTCTCGAATTTCGCCGGAGGCCCCTGTGCCGGTGATGCGGGTTACCGATGATGACTATCGTCTAGGTGGCGCAGCCAACGTGGCTTTCAATATGGCCCAGCTTGGCTGTCAAGTGTCGATCATGGGAGTAGTGGGTATCGACGAGGCGGCTGATGAGCTTCAGCGCCAGATAGAAATGAAGCGGATGCGCTTTATCCCTGAAGTCTCAGAAAGTGCGCAGACGATCGTAAAGCTTCGCGTTATGAGTCGTCATCAGCAGCTTATGCGTTTAGATTTTGAGAATACAAAAACAAGTCCAGCTATTTCTGCTCAGCAAGTCAGTTCAGATCTTCTAGAAAATCATGATGTCGTGATCCTCTCTGATTACGCAAAAGGCGCCTTATCTCAGTGTGGTGAATTGATTGCGGCAATTAAAAAATCTGGCGTGCCTATTTTGGTAGATCCGAAAGGGCTCGATTTTTCTAAGTATTCTGGCGCAAGCATCATCACGCCCAATATGTCTGAGTTTGAGGCAGTGGTTGGCGAATGTGAATCTGATGCGGATTTGGAAAGCCAGGGTCGGGATTTGATGTCGCAACTTCAGCTCGAAGCATTGCTAGTTACGCGCAGTGAAAAAGGCATTACCTTGTTGCAGGGTGACGAATCTCCGTGGCACATGCCAACACAAGCGAAAGACGTTTTTGATGTGACCGGCGCTGGCGATACGGTAATTGCGACATTGGCAGCTTGTGTTGGTGCTGGTGAGTCTTATCAGTCGGCTGCACGTTGGGCGAATATCGCAGCGGGTATTGTGGTGGGTAAGTCAGGAACATCCTCAGTTGCTGTTTCTGAACTTCAAGCTGCGAACGATCAACTACATCTCTCTAGCCGAGGCGTTTTTAGCGAATCTGAAGTGAAGCAGTTGGTTAAAACAGCTCAAGCGCAAGGCGAAAAAGTGGTGGTGACAAACGGCTGTTTCGATATTTTGCATGCGGGTCATGTTACGTACCTTCAAGAGGCTGCAAAGTTAGGTGACCGGCTTGTTGTGGCAGTGAATTCAGATGAGACAGTTCGAGAATTAAAAGGTCCTGAACGCCCTGTAAATCCTGTCGATAATCGTATGACGGTTCTGTCGGCCTTGGCTTGTGTGGACTGGGTCGTACGATTTGATGAGATGACGCCTGAGCGATTGATCTGTGAGTTAAAACCAGATTTTTTGGTCAAAGGTGGTGATAACGATCCGGCGAATATTCCAGGTAACCAATGTGTATGGAATGCAGGTGGTCAGGTGTTCGCATTGACTTATGTTGATGGCGTCTCTACCACGCAGATTGTTGAATCAATTAAAAAGAAATAATCATGCCTCAACCGCTAAAACTTGATGTGGCAATTTTTGGCGGCGGAATTGCCGGCCTATGGACTTTAGCGCGCTTGCTTAAGCAAGGGTTTAACGCACATTTATTCGAATGTCATCAAGTCGGTGGTGGCCAATCCATTGCATCTCAAGGCATTATTCATGGCGGCACAAAATATGCGCTAACCGGAAAAATTACGGGTGCTTCGGAAGCAATTCGTGAGATGCCCGCTATCTGGAATCAGTGTTTAGCGGGCAAGGGTGAAATTGATCTTTCTGATGTTAAGGTTAATTCTGCGCATCAGTTGCTATGGACTCAAGCCAACCTAAAGTCAAAGGTGGGTGGTTTTTTTGCCAGCAAGGTCATGTCCTCGCGAATGACTAAGTTGCAATCAGATGAAGTCCCTGAGATTTTTCGAGATGCTAAATTTAAAGGCACTGTTTACCGCCTCGATGAGCAGGTTCTCGACCCAAAATCATTATTTCAGTGCTTGTTCGATCAGCTTTCAGAGCACATGTCTTTTTATAGTGCTGACCAGTTAGCTCTCAATTCTGAAGGCAATGGCCAATTCAAAATTGATAAGCTTTCGTTTGATGCCATGACGATTATTTTCA
The DNA here is from genome assembly GCA_964516045.1 of uncultured Gammaproteobacteria bacterium. Taxonomy (GTDB): domain Bacteria; phylum Pseudomonadota; class Gammaproteobacteria; order Chromatiales; family Chromatiaceae; genus VMDJ01. The sequence goes on along the minus strand of CAZEWM010000006.1, from coordinate 2,293 downwards.
CTGCAGGCGAGGGTAATGAGCAGCTGTTACAAAAGGCAGGTTTAAAGCAACCCTTTATGCAGCGCCGGCCCTTACATATGCCTATGGTGAAATCGTCAAGCCTGCCGCAATTAACAGCGCATGCTTTAGGAGATGGCACTGTGCCCCGCATGACGATCACGGCAAATACCGATAAGGCAGGGAATGTTGTTTGGTATTTGGGTGGAAAGATTGCTGAAGAAGGTGTCAGCTACACGGCTGATGAGCTAATTCAGAAAGCCAAGGATGAGTTAAATAGTTTATTGCCTTGGATGGATTGGCGTTCTATGCAGTGGTCCACATTGATGATTAACCGCGCAGAGCCTTTGATGGCACATGGCAGCCGCCCTGATCGTCCTCACGTACAAAGTAATAACAAAATCATCACTGCATGGCCTGTAAAATTAGCTTTTGCACCTTTAGTGGCTAAGGAAATTGAAGATCAGGTTAGAGGTCTTGGTGTTGAGCCGAGTCATTCTAAGGTTATGACAGATTTGCCTAAGCCGCCTTTATCGAATCTTCCTTGGGATGAAGTCATCTCATGGACTTAAGAGCGCTTGGCGATACCGGGCTAAAGGTCAGTCCTTATGGATTGGGAACCGTGAAATTTGGCCGTAATCAACAGGTGAAATATCCCTCTGGTTTTGAGTTACCTACTGACCAAGAAATAATTGAGCTGCTGGCATTGGCGAGATCACTGGGTATCAATGTGATGGATACTGCGCCAGCCTATGGCGTTGCTCAACAACGACTTGGCCCTCTTCTTAAAGGGCAACGTAAAGACTGGGTCATTGTGTCGAAAGTGGGCGAGTCGTTTGATGGTGAATCCCACTTTGATTTCAGCTCCAAAGGCATTCAAGCCACAGTTGAGCAATCGCTAAAAACATTAAATACAGATTATATTGATGCGGTGCTGATCCATTCGGATGGCAACGATATGCATATTATTGAGCAGACAGATGCGATCGAAGCAATATCTCGTTTAAAAGAACGCGGTTTGATTCGAGCAACAGGCATGTCAACTAAAACGGTTGAGGGTGGTTGTCGTTGTGTCGAGTTACTCGATATTGTGATGGCAACATTTAACAGTGAGTATCAGGATGAGTTACCTGTTATCCAACTTGCTGAGCGTGAAAATAAAGGCGTCTTGATTAAGAAGGGCTTGATGAGTGGTCATGTGATAGGACAAGCTGGGGTGGAGCAATCTTTTAAGGATGTTTTTGCGCATGATGGTGTGTCGAGTGTCGTGGTCGGGACCATTAATCCACATCATCTACGGTCAAACATTGAGAGCTTGATTAAGGTCTTAGGTTGATGCGCATACTTTATACAATCGTGTTGTTTCTCATGCTGCCTTTTGTGCTGTTACGCCTGTTGTGGCGTTCACGCCTTGCGCCAGCTTATCGCGAGCGATGGGATGAGCGTTTTGGTAAAGTGCGTGGTCCTTACAAGCAGGGCGGACTTTGGGTGCATGCAGTATCGGTTGGTGAGGTATTGGCCGTTGCGCCTTTGGTGAGACACCTCATCCAAAATCATCCAAGCTTGCATATTCATATCACGACCACCACGCCAACGGGTTCAGCTCAGGTACAACGATTATTTGGTGTTGAGGTGAGTCACAGTTATGCACCTTACGATATTCCGTTGTTCTTGATGCGTTTTCTCGACACTTTGCGTCCCAGGGCAATGCTGATGGTTGAAACTGAGGTGTGGCCCAACTTATTGCACTATGCACGTGAGCGCGAAGTAACAACCTTGCTGGCGAATGCGCGTTTGTCAGCTCGATCACTGAGGCGCTATCAAAGGGTCGAGAGCTTCGCGCAAACTGTGTTTGCCCAAATTGATCATGTCGCTGCACAAACGGAAGCTGATGCTGATCGTTTACGCATGATTGGCGTTAACCCTGTGGCGATTCATGTTACCGGCAGCATTAAATTTGATGTGGATGTGCCTGCGAGTGTTTTAGAGCAATCAGAGGTGATGCGACGTATGTGGTCGGGTCGTCCGGTATGGGTAGCAGGTAGTACGCATGATGGTGAGGAGTCGGTAATCCTCGAGGCGCATCAACAGCTAATTAAAGAAGTTCCGGATGCATTGTTGGTTCTGGTGCCGCGACATCCTGAGCGCTTTGATGCTGTTGGCTCATTGGCCGAACGCTATGACTTTGAAGTCGCTCGCCGCAGCTTGCATGATCCAGTCACGGAGAAAACACAGGTTTACCTTGGTGACACCATGGGTGAGCTGAATGTGCTGATCGGTGCAGTGAATGTAGCTT
>CAZEWM010000005.1:0-26146 GCA_964516045.1 uncultured Gammaproteobacteria bacterium | reverse complement strand
CTTTCGCCTCTTCCAGGTCATCGATAAACAACACCTTACCCTGACAAGCATTGATGGCTTTACTAATTCTTAGCTGTCGCGCAATAGATGGTTCAATGACCAATAGACGTCGTGACGACAAATCAGTTTGAGCTGACTCTTCAATAGCCTCAATCTCTTTAGTGTCATCAACGTGAATCACTTCTGGTTCAATGATTTCACTTGAGTCACAACTTAATGGAAGCAATAAGCTAAAGGTTGCCCCTTCACCCACTTGACTCGCAAGTCGAATATCACCTTGCATCAAACGCGCTAACTGACGACTGATCGTCAGACCCAAGCCCGTTCCACCATACTTTCGATTGGTAGAACCATCAGCTTGTTGAAACGCATCAAAAATTTTCTTCTGCTTTTCAGGTGCAATGCCAATACCGCTATCTATCACTGAGAATATGACTGAATATGGCTTTTCCGCTGGTGCAATACGCAGTGTTACTTGGCCTTGATCGGTAAACTTTAACGCATTGGCTAAAAAGTTTTTCAAAATCTGACGTAGCTTGTCAGCATCACTCCGAATCATGCTAGGCGCACCATGCTGATGATCTATTTTAAAACTGAGCTGCTTGGCTTGATATTGCGGTTCAAGCATCTCGTACAAATCATCGATCAATTGCCGCACGTCGATCTGCTCACAGTGCACATCAAACTTACGTGCCTCGATCTTAGAGAGATCCAGAATGTTATCGATTAGGTTCTTAAGGTCATTTGCAGCTTTATGAATAACACCTGCTTGCTGCTTCTGTTTCTCTTTGAGCTGAGCCTCTTCAGCGGCCAATAGCTTTGAAAGCAACAAGATTGAATTTAATGGTGTTCTCAGTTCATGACTGACATTGGCCAAAAACTCACTCTTATATTTGTTGCTTGCTTCAAGCTCTTTGGTATGTGCTTTTTGCGCCTCAGCCTGCTCAGCATGCATAGATGAAAGCTTAGTGAGGTCAGACGATAACTCACGCAGCTCTTTGGTGTCATTCCAGTCAAACTTAACGGCTTTGCGTGACTCTAGCGTTTGTCGAATGCCGCCAATCAACTCATTGCTAAGCTTTTCCACTCGGCGTGCAACTAAGCGGGTCGAGAAAAGAAGCAAGACAATCAAGCCCGCAATGATGGCTAAAACACGTTGAACCATTTCGCTTTGAAAATCGATCAACGGTTGTAGGCTTACTTCCCGACCCACCCATAAAGGCGCACCTGACTCGGTGTAAAACATCGGTACCCAGATCACTCGGCGCTCATTATTTTCCCAACTAACGATGCGTCGATTACTAAACAACTCTTTCAATCCAACGTAATCACTAAACGCATTGCTGTCATGTGTCTGCATATCGCCAAGTTGCACATACTCACCGGTATCCATAACCCACTGTGTTTTAACATCGCGCTGAGCAAGGCTGGTGATATCGACCGTAATGATGACTGCACCACCACTCTTAACCTCAACCGGAGCCATCATCTGCAAACTCAGCGCACCCTCTTTCTCATTGATACTGACGGCAGAAAAGGTCACTTTGGTTAGATCTCCCTGTTCGACCGCTTTACGCAACTCAGCAGAGACCGGTGGAAGATCTTCTTTTGGTGTGTACCACGCCGCAGTATCCTTATCGCGCAATAACCACATCAAATCTTCACCCGCTTTATCCAAGAAGCGGATCTCAGTGATATCTCGCTCTTCACGCAAAATCCGATTCACCCAAGCGGTGTAGCGCTGACGATCCTGCTCAAGGCGATCCTCTTGGATCTCAACCTCTGTGGTTAACATTGCCGGATCAGGCAAACGTGCTAACAAGCGCACATTGGCATTACGGTTCGCTAAGTGTTGATCGAGATCGATAAAATCAGCGCGTAAGTTCTGCAAAAATGCCTGACGATAAAAAGTATCGACCCGCTCAAGCACCAAGGGCAGATTAATCACCACAGCCATTAAAAGCGGCATGGCTGCAAAGATGAATAAAAACAGTAAGATTCGGGTACGCATCGACATCTGTACATTATGACCGCGACACATCCACACGCCAATGACTGAGTCTCACACCAAACTGCCGGAAATCCCGATTTTGTATCGTGATGAGCATTTGATTGTGGTTCATAAGCCGTCAGGATTACTCATGCACCGCAGTCCTATCTCTCAAGACACGGTTTTTCTCCTGCAGACCCTGCGTGACCAAATTGGCCAGCGCGTGTATCCGGTACATCGCTTGGATCGAGCCACCTCAGGTGTATTATTGCTGGGATTAAACCCAGATGTTGCACGTGAGCTAGTCACTCAGTTTGAATCACGCCAGATAAGCAAGTCTTATCACGCACTGGTCCGTGGCTGGGCTGATGATGAAGGCGAGATCAATCACCCTGTAGCAGACGAAGAAGGCAACAACATCCCGCAAGAGGCTGTCACACGATACCGCTGTTTGGAACGCGTGGAACTACCTGTTGCGATTGGTCGCTATCCCACCTCTCGCTATTCAATTGTCGAAGCTGAACCAATCACAGGGCGACGACAACAGATCCGCAAGCACTTTAAACATATCTCTCATCACATTATTGGCGACACTACGCACGGTGATGGCAAACATAACCATTACTTTCGGGAGCATCATGGGGTTTTTCGCCTGATGCTCACGTCCAAACAGCTAAGCTTTACCCACCCCGTTTCACAGGAAAAAATAGGTTGTAACGCGCTTGATGAGCTTGAGTGGCAACGCCTCAACAGAATTTTTAAGTGACAGAAAAAAGCCCGTCATTGACGGGCCATTTATTAAAACGATCTGACGACCTCGAGTATTTGTTCGGCATGTCCTTTGGGTGATACACCATACTCAGCAAATTTTATCGTACCTTGTGAATCCACAATGAATGTTGAACGAACGATGCCAAATTTCTTTTCACCATTCTTCTCTTTTTCTTGCCAAACGCCATAGTCATCACAAAGCTGACCTTCCACATCCGCTAGCAGCTGCACGGTCAACCCATACTTATCGCGAAACTCGCCATGGCTTTTACAATTATCTTTGCTCACACCAATCAATTTAGTGTTATGCGCTACGAACTCATCTAAAAGGTCAGAGAACTCTTGTGCCTCCATCGTGCAACCCGGCGTGTCATCTTTTGGGTAGAAGTAAATAACGTAATTTGAGCCCTCAAGATCCTGTGACAGACACATATTCATATCTGCATCTGGTAGCTCAAACGCGGGTGCTTTATCGCCAACTGAAAGCATCTCATTTCCCCCTAGCTTTCTCTGTGATGGCTCTGAATGTAGGCGCCTAATTTGCGCAGGTCAACTGTTAGCTATTAGGCCTAAAAACAGCTGCCGCAAGAGCTCTATTTGCTCACTCTTTGATATTCCCTCGGACAGGGTGACTTGCTGGTGCGTTTGGCGCTGCAGTAACCGTTTTATCGCAACATTCAGTGCTGTAGATTTCTCAGCCCAGCCCTGACTTAACTTAGCAATAAGAACCCGCTGCATAGCAGGGGCGACCGACTGCAACTCACGGCGATGCTCAGCAAAACCCATCAGTAATTTTTTATCTGCTTGATCTATCTCATCTGAAGCAGACTGTGTAAGAAATAAAGCACTCACCACTACTGGCTCAAGCCCTGATAAATCATCAGACAATCGATACGGCAGATCTTTTACATACTGCGCGTTCAGTTGCTCAACATCTGCGGTGCCATTCGGAGATATCGCTAACAGCATTTGGAGCGATTGCGCACCACTACTGGCATCAACACGGTGTCCGATACGAGCCAATTTAAATTGCTGCGACTGCCAGAACGAAAGACTGGTGATATCAGCCGCATAAGAAGTCCCTAGAAAGTCAATTGACTGCTGGCTTGCCTCTTTGAAGATGGATTGGATCAACTGACTAGCCAAACCTTGGCGTCGACATTGCTGATGTGTCGCAACACGCATAATGCGCCAGAGCTTCTTATCTAGACCTTCAGTATAGGCAGAATGTTGCGCAAGTGATTGCAACAACATGTGACCTTTAGGTCGTCGATAACCCTGCGCAATCTGTTCTGCTAACTCTTTTGATATGCCGCCTTCCTCAATCGTGATTGCACACGCAACGACCCGACCATTGTCCCGAGCAAGCCAAAGCTGCTGCATCGGATCGTTTAATAAGGCATATAGATCAGAAGGACGGGTTTGATAATGTGCATCAACGAGTAGTCCAACCACAGAACGCAATAGCGACTCATCATCAATTAATGTCGCTTTGTTAAAACACTCAATCGTTACTCCGACACACTTATCTATTTCATCCGGCTTAGCATTTAACATCAGCCATTGATTCGAAGCGATCTCCAGGGGGTCATCATTTGCCCAACGCACAGGATGATCTAATTGAATTTGCTTAACTTGATTGGAATAGTTATCTAGCAGCTTCGCGAATCGCGTCACAAAGCCACGGCCACTCCCCTCGTAGCCATACACGGTCGAACTAAAAACGAGACGATTCTCTCGCTGAAGAAATTTTTCGAGTGTGGCCAGTGGCACCATTGCCGCTTCATCTATTACACACAGCGAACTCGATCGCTCCTGTGATAAGTACTCATCGGGATGCATCCAATGCACAGCTCCCTCGGCCACACTACGTCGCTTCAAAACATCAAAGAGCGGGGCGACTGATCGACGATTCGTACTGATAACCGCGACAACTTTTTTCTCGTCAGCTTCAATCAGGTCAGCAATCGCTTCTCCTAATGCGGTTGTCTTGCCGCGACCACGATCTGCCGTGATGACTAATGGTCGCTTCGCATGCCCAGTCCCAACGCGCTTGATGGCTTCTACCGTATCTTTTTGACCTTGCGTTAACTCAAACGATTCTTTTTTAACCTCAAGCGGCGCAGGTAGCGATTGATCATCACCTTGGGTGATTGAGATGAGATGTTTATCTGCATCAAAGCGCTTTGCTAGACGTTGCTCATATAAGCCATGACATACGAAGCTCTGACGTTCAGGAAGCAATAGATACAACACGCCACCACCACGTAGAGTGCCTAGCAATGCAGCAAGATGATCAGGCTTTAAGCCTTGATGACACTCAACTACCAAGCTATCGCATTGCTGGCCTAACTTTTGCGTTACGTGATTAGCAGCAACTGTATCGATCGCAGCTGGGGCTTGTCCCCCATACCAAAAACAATGCCCTAAAGATTTCACATCAAGCTGATCGATAGCCCAAGCAAGATCGCCCCACAGCAGCACGGCTTGTCGGTGACTGTGTTGCATCAGCTGTGGCATAGGACTTTAGGCGTCGGGATCGTACGCGAGATTAGGGCCGAGCCACTTTTCTATCTCGGCAACATCAACGCCTTTACGTGCTGCGTAATCTTCGACCTGATCTTTATTGATACGACCAATCGCAAAATAGCGCGCATCAGGATGGGCAAAATATAAACCCGATACAGCCGCCGTCGGCACCATTGCTTTCGACTCGGTTAGCCAAATACCGGTATTAGCTTCCGCATCCAACAAAGACCACAACAAATCCTTCTCTGTGTGATCCGGTGATGCTGGGTAACCCATTGCAGGTCGAATACCTTGATAGATCTCTTCGATTAGTTGCTCGTTACTAAGCGCTTCATCAGATGCGTAACCCCAAAACTCAGTACGGACTTTTTGGTGCAACCATTCGGTTAATGCTTCAGCCAAACGATCGGCCAGTGCTTTCAGCATAATGCCGTTGTAATCATCATGATCGGCTTCAAACTCAGCGAGCTTCTCATCGATACCAATACCTGCAGTTGCAGCAAAGCCGCCAATGTAATCGCTCAGGCCGGCGTCTTTAGGTGCTATGTAGTCGCCTAAGCTTTCGTTGTATTTACCTTCTGGCTGCTTACCTTGCTTACGCAAATTATGTAGCGTGGTGAGCAACTCATTACGCGAGTCGTCTTTGTACACCTCAATGTCATCACCAACGGCATTCGCAGCAAATAAACCGACTACCGCATTTGCACTCAACCATTTTTCATCAACGATCTTTTGTAACATTGCTGTTGCATCGGCATACAGCTTGCGCGCTTCTTCACCCTTCTCAGCATCATCGAGAATTTTCGGGAAGCGACCCTTCAACTGCCACGCATGGAAAAAGAAAGTCCAATCGATCAACGGAGTGATCTGGTTGAGATCAATATCCCTTAGAACTGTTATGCCAAGTTTGTTTGGCTTAACGATCGGCGCTACCGCCCAATCAATGGGTGTTCGATTGGCTTGAGCTTCTGCAAGCGGCACATTATTTTTCGCTTCATTCTTAGCAGCACGTTGCTGACGCACTACGTCATATTCATCACGCAGATCAGCTAAGAATTTAGGTTTTTGTTCTTTCGACAGTAACGTTGATGCGACACCTACTGCACGCGAAGCATCGGCAACATAAATAGCGCCGTGTTCATACTGCGGCTCAATCTTCACTGCCGTATGCGCCTTAGAAGTTGTTGCACCCCCGATCATCAACGGTATGTTGAAACCTTGACGCTTCATCTCTTTAGCAACGTGCACCATCTCATCGAGTGACGGCGTGATCAGTCCCGACAAACCAATGATATCGACCTTCTCTTCTTTCGCGCGTTGCAGAATCGTTTCTGCGGGCACCATAACGCCGAGGTCAATGACTTCATAGTTATTACATTGCAACACAACACCAACGATATTCTTACCGATGTCGTGTACATCACCTTTAACAGTAGCCATCAAAATCTTGCCACTACTTTCAACTGCGCAATCAGCTTTCTCCGCCTCAAGATAAGGCTCCAGATAGGCCACCGCTTTTTTCATAACCCGCGCTGACTTAACGACCTGCGGCAGGAACATCTTGCCCTCACCAAACAGATCACCAACCACATTCATGCCGTCCATTAACGGACCTTCGATGACATGCAATGGGCGTTGAGCTTGAGCACGCGCTTCTTCAGTGTCTTGATCGATATATTCAGTAATACCTTTTACCAGTGCGTGCTCTAAACGCTTATTCACTGGCCAAGTTCGCCATTCCAAATCTTGTTTAGATTCAACACCGCTGCCATCGCCAGCATACTTTGGCGCAATCTCAACCAAGCGATCGCCTGCTTCTGGATCTTTATTCAAGACCACATCTTCAACCGCATCACGCAGTTCAGGCTCTAACTCGTCATACACTGCAAGCTGACCCGCATTCACGATACCCATATCCATACCAGCGCGAATCGCGTGATAGAGGAAGACGGCGTGAATCGCTTCACGCACATGGTTATTACCGCGGAAGGAAAATGACACGTTAGACACACCGCCTGAAATCATGGCGTATGGCAGGGTTTGTTTGATCTCGCGAGTTGCTTCAATGAAATCGACGCCGTAGTTGTTGTGCTCTTCGATACCTGTAGCAACAGCAAAGATATTTGGGTCGAAGATAATGTCTTCCGGCGGGAAGCCAATCTCATCCACTAAGATGCGATAAGCGCGCGTACAGATCTCGACCTTACGCGCATGCGTATCCGCCTGACCGACTTCATCGAATGCCATGACAATAACCGCAGCACCATAACGACGGCATAGCTTGGCTTGTTCGCGGAATTTATCCTCGCCCTCTTTCATCGAGATCGAGTTAACGATTGGCTTACCTTGGCAGCACTTCAAGCCTGCTTCGATAATCTCCCACTTAGACGAGTCAATCATCAAAGGTACTTTGGCGATATCGGGTTCAGAGGCAATCAGGTTTAGGAAGCGAACCATCGCTGCTTCACCATCCAGCATGCCTTCATCCATATTGACATCGACAATCTGTGCGCCATCTTCCACTTGCGCACGACAGATATCTAAAGCTTCTTCGTATTCTTCATTCAAGATCAATCGCTTGAACTTAGCTGAACCTGTAACGTTCGCGCGCTCACCCACATTGGTGAACAAACTCAACTCACCCAAATTGAGTGGCTCTAGACCTGACAGGCGACATTCAACAGCAAGCTCAGGTTTTTTACGCGGTGCTTTATCCGCGACCGCTTCAGCAATTGCTCGAATGTGATCTGGCGATGAACCACAACAACCACCAATGATGTTGAGGAACCCAGCTTCTGCCCACTCAGCAACCTGTGCGGCCATCTCAGGTGGCATTAAATCGTATTCACCAAACTCATTTGGCAAGCCCGCATTCGGGTGTGCATTCACATGACACTCAGCAATGCGTGACATCTCTTCAACATACTGACGCAACAGATCTGGGCCCAATGCACAATTAAGACCAATCGAGATCGGCTTGGCGTGGCGCAAGCTGTTATAAAAAGCTTCGGTCGTTTGCCCTGACAGAGTGCGACCAGAGGCATCAGTGATGGTGCCAGAGATCATAATCGGCAAGGTGACGCCCTTGTCGTCGAAGTATTTCTTAACCGCAAAAATCGCCGCTTTTGCATTTAGCGTATCGAAAATGGTTTCAATCAAAATAATGTCTGAACCACCTTGCACCAACGCATCGGTCGACTCAGTGTATTGCTCAACCAACTCATCAAAAGTGACATTGCGATAACCCGGATCGTTCACATCCGGCGAAATCGACAAGGTGCGCGATGTGGGGCCTAAGACACCGGCGACAAAACGCGGCTTGTCCAGAGTGCTGTACTTGTCAGCCGCTTGACGGGCTAAGCGTGTTGCTTCGAGATTGATCTCATAAGCCAGCTCCTCCATGTCGTAATCCGACATAGACACACGTGTGCCATTAAAGGTGTTGGTTTCGAGGATATCGGCACCTGCATCGAGGTACTGCTCATGGATTTCGCGGATCACCTCAGGACGGGTAATCGCCAGTAAGTCATTGTTTCCTTTAAGGTCTGTGTGCCAATCCTTAAACCGCTCGCCGCGATAATCTGCCTCACTGAGCTTGTATCGCTGGATCATCGTACCCATTGCGCCATCCAGAATTAGGATGCGCTGAGCCATCAATGCTTCGAGTTCTGCGGTACGGTTTTGAGACATCTGAACAACAACTGCCGGTTGAAAACGCGCGATTATACCTTGCCTGCCGCTCCCGCTCTGACAAAAAATCTAAGTAAATCGGGCAGATGCAGATTGAGGGAAATTGCTGCTTTGCAGGGACTTTTATTCGTGGTTTTATAGCTCCCGTTTGCAGGCCAGCAAACGCCGTTACACGGCATCTAATAACCGGCGTAGGACTCTCAAAGATTACGCCACTCTTGTTGTATTTTGGAGGTATAAAAATGGCCGAACTCTTCTCAGCTGATTGGATGAATGCTCTTAAGGACCAATGGAACTCTGACGCAGAAGTCAGTGGCAAACTCTCAGAAATCGGTTTCAACTCTGTTATCACCTGTGGCTTCAAAGGCGAAGACCAACCTCGCGGTGTCTTTGTTGTTGAAAATGGTGTGTGTACCCGTGCTGGTGACTACGATGGCACCGCACCTGATTGGGACATGCGCGCAGACAAAGCTAACTGGATCAAGTGGGCATCTGACGGCATCGGTATGACCGGCCTCGGTACCGCCTTCGCAATGGGTAAATTGAAGTTCATCGTGGGTGATTTCAAAGGCATGATCAAAGATCCTCGTATGGCAGGACCTTTTGTCAAAAGCTTTGCCTTGATGGGCAAAATCGATACGCAGTAAAACGTATCACTCCACGCGAAGAAGCCCGCTCACGCGGGCTTTTTTATGGTCGCTGGCCGTCAATCCATGGGTTACGGTTCCCTTGATAAGCCTCTATTTGGTCGTTTCGCCAACGCTCATGGCCATCTGGCGGATCTTCTCGATGCCACTTAAGTAATAGTGCACGCTGGCGTTGATAGATAGGAATTCCCCAGCGCTCCTCCATGTACAAAGCTGCCCGCGCGATATCACCACGCACTGCCTCGCGAGGTTCGGCAAGCCGCTTACGTTTGTCGATCTCTAAATCACAATCGTCTCGCCACCAGTTTTCGCCCGGAATTTCAGCAAAGGCAAAAGCCAGTCGCTCGTGATTTGCACCTTTATCGCTTGGGTAAAGATTGTGCATATCCATTTCAATTTGATTAAACAGCGTACTACGTTCGCGACATTGTTTACGTGTGCCGCACTTAAGTTCTTTTTTCACCCACGCCATCGGCATCACATGCTCAATATTGTAACCACGGTCATACGGCCCAAATCGCTTGGCGCAATACAGATCAGTTCCACCGTTGGGGTAAAGGGTTTGCCAAAAAATGGCGATCTGTTCGAGGTAGTTTTGCGGTTTTGCGGCCAAGTTCGGCGAAACAAGGCTTAAATAGATCAAAAAAAAGAGAACAGCGCGTTTCAGAATCCGCTTAGACCTTGCATAATAAGGATCATTAAAATAATGATGCACTGTGAGTTATCCCCGTGTCCGAATTCTCTGATTCGCAATCGCTAACAAAAGGCCCTTGGCCAGCCATTGCTGCCGTTGTCATCGTAACACTACTGGCTGTTTGGCTAGTGCCATCTGATGATGAAGAAGTTGCTCCCGCGCCTTTGTTATCAACTCCTGTTGCGCCAGCACCCACGCCTTTACCTGCAAGCAAATCCGACCGTATTGATGCACGCATGCTAATCACCGAATTACGCACTGCATCCAAGCCCGATTACAACAAGGCATATAACGCTGGCGAAACGCTGCGTAAAAAAGGTCAGCTCGATCAGGCCTACATTTTGTACTTCTTTGCTGCGCGTGAAGGCCACGCAAATTCGGCTTATCGTCTAGGCCAACTGGCTGACAACATCATCAGCAAGGCTAGCTATCGTGCGGACGCCACACAAGCAATCAAGTGGTACCGTAAAGCAGAAAGCGCGGGTGTAAGCGAAGCGACCGATGCGCTAAATGCACTCAAAAAATATTACGAAGATAAAGCACGCTCTGGCGACAGCAATGCTCGCCGTCTGTTGCTGTTGTGGAGATAAGCCGGATGACCTTACGACTATCACACATCATTTTTACCACCTGTTTACTACTTGCTGGTAATGCCAATGTCTTTGCCGCTGACAAGCCATTGTTACTGGCTGGCAAACAATCTCTTTATCAACGTGTACTTGCCATTCCTGGCGCGCAGCTGCATCAAACACTGAAAAGTACTGGCACCGCCACTACTCCATTTACGGCTTACTACGTTTACGCTCGCACTAAAGTCGCCGCTCAAGAATGGTTAAACGTTGGCACTGATCGTTTTGGTGATAAAAAAGGTTGGCTTAAAAGCGATGACACCATCGAATGGAATCAAGGCCTCACCGTTGCCTTCCGCGACCCTGCATACCAAGATCGCGCCTTGTTATTTAAAGATGCCAAATCTCTCGAAGATGTTGCACAAGATCGTAGTTTAAAAAATTACGAGCGCCTGTATTCGGAAGCAACCGCAGGTAAAACACGAAAATCATCGCCCGTTGCGGCCATTCAACCTGCTGAAAAACTCGATATCCAAGATGACTTCTATTTAGTGCCAATTCAAAAGCATAAAGACATCTATGTGGGCAACCAACAAGCGCGCATGCTGGAAGTGGCGTCCGTGCCCTTACGTGATGCAGAACCAAAGAAAACCTCAGACTACCGTGCAGGCTTAGTGTTCGCGATTGACTCAACTTTGTCGATGGATCCTTACATCAATAGAACGCGTGAAGCTGTTCGTAAGATCTATGGCAGCCTTGAATCAGCCAACCTTCTCGGTAATGTGAATTTTGGTTTAGTCGCTTTCCGTGATAATCCAGACGCAGCGCCGGGATTGGAATATCTCACCCGTACTTATGTCGACCTAAAGGAAGGAAGTGATCCACAAGCTTTTATGACACAAGTGGAATCACTTAAAGCCGCCTCTGCTTCAAGCCAAGGGTTTAAAGAAGATGCCTACGCCGGTCTAAAAGAAGCTATCGATAAAATGTCATGGGAAGGTAATGCCGCTCGTTATCTTGTTCTCGTGACTGATGCAGGCCCTCGTGACAAAACCGACCCACTTTCAAGCACGGGCCTTTCTGCTGAACAGCTCAAACACTTAGCGCGTGAGAAAGGTATCGCTATCTTTGTGTTGCACTTGCTGACGCCAGCCACAAAAGCTGACCATGCTAACGCCGCTAAAACATACAAAGAGCTTTCTGAGTTCCCAGGCATCGGTAGCTTGTACTACGGCGTATCCACAGGTGATGTTAATCGCTTTGGTCGTGTACTCGACACTCTGGCAGGTCAAATCACCATGCAGGTTCAGATGGGTGGCGCAATGGCTCCGCAACAAAACACCATGCAAACCAACGATGCGCAATTGGCATCACTACAACAAAAAGTCAGCAAGCTTGGTTACGCTTTGCGCATGCGTTATCTACAAGACACAACCAGTGGTAAAACGCCCCGCATTTTTAACGCATGGGTCCTAGACCGTGACTTACGTAATCCAGAGATGCCTTCACTCGATGTGCAGGTGTTGCTCACTCGCGATCAACTTTCTGATTTGCATGACATCTTAAAACAGGTGCTGAATACTGCCGAAGAAGGCCTTCTATCACCAAGCAACTTCCTCAATGAATTAAAAAGCTTAGCAGCAACTGTAACGCGTGATGCAAGCCAGTTGGGCGAAACAACCGCAACCACTGCGGGCACAGGTAACAGCCTGGCTGACCTTGGCTTTATGCGTGAATACATTGATGACTTGCCTTACACCGGTGAAGTCATGGGCTTGTCGCTTGAAGAATGGGATGCTTGGCCAGCTAGCGATCAAATCGACTTTTTACATCGCTTAGAAGCAAAGATTAATTACTACCGTGCATTGCACGATCACACCGACCTTTGGGTGAGCCTTGATGGCGGCCCAGTGGATGGCGACTCTGTCTTCCCTATCGCGATTGAAATGTTGCCTTAAAAGCAGGACTAAACTTTGGAAACGCAACCGCATTCGGATGCCACCCAGCGTGAAGGTGGCACCATCTATCATCTGCGTAATGTTGTTTTAGATCGGAAATCAGAGGGTGTGTCTTTCCGGCTCAATGTACCCTCTTTGCAAATCCGCCAAGGCGAACAGATTGCGGTTATCGGGGAATCAGGTTGTGGTAAATCAACCTTGCTCGACATCTTGGCCTTTATTGCCAAACCTAGCGAAATTGATTCTTTCCGTTTTCGCCCAAACCTTGCAGATAGCCCCACTGACATCGGCGCCTTATGGGATAAAAAACAACTGAACGCCCTTGGCGATATGCGTAAGCAGCATATTGGTTATGTGATGCAAACCGGCGGTCTTCTGCCTTACCTTACGGTGAGAGATAACATCAATCTTTCCCGTAACGTGTTAAAGATGAAAAAAGACGACACCGTCGACACACTTGCACGCGAGCTAGGTATTGCACGTCATCTCGATAAATTACCCGGCACCTTATCCACTGGTGAACGCCAACGCGTTGCCATTGCTCGAGGTCTTGCACACCAGCCATCTATCGTAATTGCCGATGAGCCCACTGCCTCGGTTGATCCCTTTGCAGCGGAAAAGATAATGGCCTTATTCATGGAGCTAGCAGAAGATCGCAACATTACCGTCATTGTTGCTAGTCATGCATGGCGTCACATCAAGCGTTTAGGTTTACGTCGTTTAGCGCACCATACCTCACGTTCTGAAGATGGGCGCACAACCGAAACCGTAGTGAATGGATAAGCCATGAAGTTATTTAAAACACTACGTTTAGCGACCAAAGATTATCTGCACGAATGGCAAGTATCGATCTGTTTTGTGCTCGCACTTGCCGCTGTGCTTGGCCCTATGTTGGTTTTGTTCGGCCTTAAGTTCGGCATTATTGGCGGCATGATTGATGAGCTGATTGAAGATCCGACTAATCGTGAAATTCGCCCAGTCAGTAGTGCGCGCTTTGATGACAACTGGATTAACCAAATGCGTGCACGTAAAGATGTTGAATTTATCTTGCCACGCACACGTAGCATCGCTGCAACCGTGCAGCTCAGCTCTGATAAAGCCAATCGCTTTGTTAATGTCGAAATGATACCGACAGCGTCTGGAGATCCATTACTCCAAAAAACTTCAGCTCCAGAAACAATCAACCAAATAGTGTTGTCGCCTACCGCAGCACGCAAACTTAATATTGAGCTTGGCGATCAAATTAAAGGCAGCGTAACTCGTCGTTATCTCGGAGAAGCAGAACGCGTTGAGCTACCGCTTACCGTTGTTGGCATTGCTGATGCTGACGCCTTTACCCGGGATGGCGCCTTTGTGAACCTTGAGCTGATGGAGGCGATCGAAAACTATCGTGATGGCATCGCGGTAACACAGTTCAAATGGTCAGGCAGTGAAGCCCCATTAGAGCGCACCTACCCAAGTTTTCGCTTGTTCAGTCGTTCTATCTACGATGTCGCTGGCCTGCAAAAAGCCCTTAATGCCGTCGGCGTCGAAGTACGGACCAAGAGCTCAGATATCGAGCTTGTGATGAAGATGGATCGCAACCTCACCATGGTTTATTGGGCAATTGCAATCATTGGCCTTTTCGGCTTCTCCTTATCCTTAGGTGCCAGTTTATGGGCCAATGTTGATCGCAAACGCAAAGAATTATCGGTTCTTCGTTTAGTAGGTTTCCGCACTGGAGATATTGTGTGGTTCCCCATGACTCAAGCTATTTATACCGCTGTACTCGGCTGGGGCTTAGCGATTGGCTTATATCAAGCCGTAGCGATCACCATCAATACAATGATGGCTGATCAAACCGAAGGTCAATCGGTGTGTGTACTCCTTCCAGAACACTTTGCGGCGGCAGGCGTTGTCACCGTTTTAGCTGCAATTATTTCAGCTGCACTATCAGGCGCGCGTGCTGCACGCATTGCACCATCCGATGGTTTACGTGAGATCTAAAGCAATCGCTGCCTAACGAGCTCGATGTGTTGGCGCAGATGATAGGCTTCATGCGCAAAGGCTAAGGGTATCTTTAACTGACGCACTTCCTTCTCAAGGTCGCGCAGTGATTGATGTAGGCTTTCTTTCGTTGCGTGATCAGCATCCGTTGCTTGCTCATCAATTGACTCAAGTTTTTCATACCAACGATACACGCGTGCTCGCATACGCCAGTTGTAAATCGGCGGCATGACTTTCATCAACGGCAAAATCATTAGCACTAACGGCAACAACATCACCCACAGGCGATCTATCAGTGACGCTGCCCAGAACGGCATGTAACGCTGCAAAACAGGCTCGCCTTTCTCGTAAAACTTTTTTGCTCTATCGGCTAAGGGATACGCCAGTAATTTAGGTTGTGGAAATTGTCCGTTATTAGCAAACCAACCCTCATTCCCATGTTGTTGCTTCGCCGCCATTAACATGATGTCGATAATCGCAGGGTGAATCTCTTTGGTCGCAACAATGTTTGCTGCGGGGGCCAACAGCGCTTTATCTTGAGCAGGAATGTCTTGTTGAAGATCAACAATGCCTTGTGGCAATACCACATGACTCAAAAAGCCATAACGTTTTGCATAGGCTTGTACACGATCAAAGGACATGACACTTAGCGATTGATCGCGCAACATCTCCTGGACCAACAAACTGCGTGGCGCACTGACAAAGAATGCTGCATCAATCTTGCCTTCTTTCAGCGCGTCATAGGCGGAACGACCACCCAGTGGTTGTGTAGTGTCGAGTGAAATGCCGTTATCACTGAGCAGCATAGTAGCTAACGCGCGAGTTCCTGAACCTTCACCACCAATTGCCATGCGCATCCCCGACAGTTCACGCAAAGCTCCAATAGGTCGACTGGCTGATGTGAACACCCATAGCGGTTCGTAAAACACACTACCCATCGACTCGATTAACTGAATACCAAAGGGGTCAGGTATGCCGCTTTGAACCAACGCCATATCCACTTTACCTTCGCGCAGAAGTTGCTGATTCTCAACTGATCCAGCTGTTGGAATGAGCTCAAGCTCAACACCTTCCGCTGCGAGATAGCGCTGATAAGACTGTGCAAAGCTATGGTAAGCACCGCTCTCAGAACCTGTTGCCATAGTGACTTTTGCAGGGGGCGCCGGCTTAATAAACTGTGCTGCTAAGAAAAAAGCAGCAATCGTTAGTAACACGGCTGGTGTATAAATTTTCACGATAGGGCTCACGATGATTACCGAGGTAAGAGCTTTATCAGCTCTTCTAAATTCGAAACGCTAATATCGGCCGACTTCGTCAAACTTGGCCACATTTGTTCTGTGCGATTCATCCATGCTGTTTTCATTCCGAAGTTAGCGGCCGCCTCAATATCGCGCACGGGATCATCACCTACATGAAGACACTGATCCGCTCGCACACCAAACCGATCTACACTGGCTTGAAACAGTGCAGGATGTGGCTTTGCCGCCCCCACCTGTTCAGCCATGTAAGCCGCATCAAATAAACCTTGTAACGGAGTTTTCTCAACTTGCGCATTGCCATTAGATACCGCAACCAATCGGTAATTCTGTTTGAGCTGCTTTAAGCCATCAATCACCTCGTCAAATGGCTCAACCCAATTGCGCGCCTCACGAAAAATTGCGTTAGCCTGTTCAGCAATTTGATGGGGCAAGTCAAACTCATCACAATGCGCTTGCAGCGCTGAAAGACGAACACGCGTCAAATCGTGCGCGAACTCAGGATTTGCTTTAACCCATGCCATCCGCTTTTCGCGCATGGTGTCGAGCGTGTAATTGTTAGTAATCACGGGGGCATGCTGTTGCAGCCACTCATAGGTGCGCGCCTCAGCGACACGAATAGTCTGCATGCAGGGCCACAGCGTGTCATCCAAGTCAAAAGAGATCAGCTTGATGTTGGTGAGCTGTGACATTTATAACGCTGGCAATACACGCTGTGACACGAATTTACTTAGAGGCATGAGTTCATCGTATTGCTTACCCACATTCACAATGTAATTAAGCGTGCGTGGGATATCACCCAAGTACCCGGGTTTACCATCACGATGATTAAGGCGCGCAAAAATACCACTCGCCTTGAGATGGCGCTGCACACCCATCCAATCAAACCATCGCTTAAAACGCAGACGATGTGACTCATTCATCACACCTGTTGCAATAGCACCTTCCAAATAGGCATGGCACCAGCGCGACACCTGCGTGTCATCCCACTCGATATAACAATCGCGCAGCAAGGACACCAAGTCATAAGTCACAGGGCCTAGTACCGCATCTTGATAATCAATCACACCCAAGCTGTTATCCGACAGCAGCATTAAGTTGCGTGAATGGTAGTCACGGTGAACAAACACCTTAGGCTGTTCTAGCGCCGCTTCCGTTAACGCATTAAACGTGCGAGCGAGCATTTTTTTACTGTCATCCGACAGCTTCAGATCAAGATGCTTTTCTAGCAGCCAATCCGGAAAGAGCTGCATTTCGCGCAACAACATCGCCTCATCATAGGCGGGTAAGTTTTCGGTCCTCGCGCTTTGCTGAAAGGTAAGCAATGAGGTCATCGCGCTGCCATAGAGTTGATCTGCAGAATCCTGAGTCAAATTCGGCAACAAGGTGGCATCGCCGAAATCTTCCAGCACCATAAAACCTTGTTCGAGATCCATCGCCAAAATCTCTGGCGCATGCACCCTGGCATCTCGCAGACGAGCGGTCATCTCAGCAAACGGACGGCAGTCCTCTTGAGGTGGGGGTGCATCCATCACAATTCGACTCGGTATGCCCGATTGAGTGAGTCGAAAATAGCGTCGAAAACTGGCATCCCCAGAGGCCATGACTAACTCAAAATCTTCGAGCTGAAGAGAATCACTAAGCCATTGTTTTAAAAGCGAAAGTCGCTCATCCATCAAAACCTAACCTTGGGGCCATTTCGGCTCAATTTCATTGAAAATATGGGCATTTTATGAGATTTTACCCACCCTTCGGAGACTTCCTGTGGAAATAGCTTCCGCATAACCATAAAAATAGAACCGGCCGATGCTTTTTCATACTGCAAACTCTCTAAAAATTCGCCCATTATCAGTCGCGATCGCGACGATTTTGATGCCGATCTCATTACTTAGTCAGGCTGCTCTCGCTAACGACAGTCGCGCTTGGGAGTGTAAAGCCGGAGCTGATGGCCAATGGGAATGTTACAAAAATGGCGTGCTTGAAGATCGCCCAGCAGCACCGGTTGTAAAAGCACTACCGACTCTAACCAAACCGGCTGCCTTATCGATTGCTGAGCAGCCAACAGCTGCACCGGCTTACACACCGAAAGCGACTGTGGGGTTAAGCCAAGCAGCACCTGAGGTTAAAGTCGCCGAGCCCGCTGCAGAACCAAAACCCGTGGTGATTCCAGAGCCGGTTCCAAGTCAGCCACAAGCTGTCGCTCAACCCGAGCCAGTTGTTGCACAACCTGCACAAAAGCCTATGCCTAAGGCTGAAACCGTTACCACGGACCCTGTCGCCAAGGTAGTCGGCTCAGCGAGTAATGCGAGTCGCCTTGATGAAAAACTTAACTGGGGCTCATGTGGTGTAGAAACCAATCAGCTACCGACGTTTGTCAGCTTTGATGGTAACAATGCAAATGCTCCGATGGATATCGTGGCGGACTCCGCTGAACTGAGCCGTGACACTAACGAAAATATTTTCCTCGGCAAGGTAGAGCATACTCAAGGCTCACAGCAAATGTTTGCTGAGGCAATGCGCTACAACCAAGAAACAGGTCAGATGGATGCGCAAGGCGATGTATTGATGATCACACCAGACATGCGCATGAGTGCACCACGCGTGTCGTACAACACCAAGACCCGTAGTGGCGATGCCACTGATGTGACTTACCGTATGCCGGGCATCTTAGGTCGCGGCACCTCTGAAAGCACCAACATCATCGATGATCTGCACAGCGAACATAACACCGTAACCTACACCACCTGTGCGCCAGGTGATAACGCTTGGTCACTACATGCTGACAAACTCATCATGGACCAAGAGGAAGGCGTAGCTTGGGCAACACATGCCACCATCAATGTGGGCGACATGCCGATTGCTTACCTACCAGCGATGAGCTTTCCTTTAGACGATCGTCGACGCAGTGGTGTACTCCGCCCGACTTTTAGCAACAGCAAAGAGAACGGCTTCGACTTTACACTGCCTTACTATTTAAACCTTGCACCCAACTATGACTTAACGCTGTATCCGCGTTATCTAACCGAGCGTGGCGCAATGTTGGGCGGCGAATATCGCTTCCTCACTGAAATGGCAAAAGGCACCATCTCTGCTGATGCGATTAGTGACGACAAATACACCGGCAATAGCTCACGTAGCTCTTTCAAGATCGATACCTCTGCGACCTTTAATGACCGCTTAACAGGTAACTTCTTATTCAACGAAGTATCCGATAACGATTACCTCGATGACTTTGGCGGCACCCTTGCGGTAGCAAATACAACGCAACTTGAGCGTCGCGCTGAGATGAAGTACCAAGCCGACAACTGGTACTCGCTGGTTAAGTTCCAAGACTACCAAGCACTGAATGCCACTGAACAATATGCGCGTCTTCCACAAGTCTTGTTCCATGGCGATAACGACAAGCTTCGCGGCGACAGCCCACTGATTATGGAGCTGGATGCGGAAGCTGTTAGCTTTTCAAAAGATGGGGATATTGAAGGCGAGCGTTACGATATCAAACCGCGCGTAGCTCTAGACCTGCGTGAGCCGTGGTATCACTTGAAGCCTGCGCTTTCTGTTCGCCATACTTCTTACGAAGTGAATAACGCGACCAACTCAGTTTCACGTGACACCTATACCGCAAGTATCGATAGCGGCCTGTATTTCGAACGCAATACCTCATGGTTTGGCGAAGGTGCCCTTCAAACTCTCGAGCCTCGTGCTTATTACTTGTACACACCATACAAAGATCAACGCAATATCAACCTATTTGATACAGCCGCTTATGGTTTTGACTTTGCGCAGCTATTCCGCGACAACCGTTTCAACGGACCTGACCGCGTCGGTGATGCTAACCAGTTAACCTTAGCGTTAACCAGCCGCACACTCAGCGATCAAAACGGTGCTGAAATTTTCCGCGCGAGCATCGGTGAAGTTTTCTACTTTGAAGACAGAAAAGTTAATACCACTGACACATTAGCAACTGGCATATCGGAAACAACCACTAACAAATCAGATCTTGTTGGTGAGATCGCGTGGAAACCTGCGCAAAACTGGGAAACAAAGCTGAACGCGTTGTTTGATACCAATACAGATGACTTAAAAACAGCAACCGCTTCTGCAAATTACTATGCGAGCAACACGGAACTATTCAACATCAAATACATCTATAACGATTCATCGACCACAGCGACTGATAATAACCAACAGTTAGACATCAGTGGCATTTGGTCTGTCGCACCAAAAACCAACGTGTTTGCTCGTTTGAATCGCTCGTTAAAAGACGACAAAGACCTTGATGCTTTGGCTGGTTTTGAATACGGCAGTTGCTGCTGGCGTGTGCGCACATTTGCGAGTCGCGCAACCGGTGACGAATCACCAACCTTCACGGTTGAATTCGAACTTAACGGCTTAGGTCGTATTGGTGATGACACTGAAACCCTATTAAACGATCGCATCTACGGATACCGTCGAGAAGATGACTAAAAAATTGATCGCTGCCCTGCTGTTAGGGGCAACACTCTCCGTTGCACATGCTGCCATTGAGCTCGTAGACCGTATCATTGCCGTTGTGGGTAAAGACGTGGTGATGCTCAGTGAGCTCAAGTCACGTGCTCAACAAAACTACTCGGAACTCGCTAAGCGCAATCCCAATGCCTTGCCATCGCAAGAGCAAGTGCTGACCAGCACCCTTGATGACCTCATCTTAGAGAAGCTTCAACTTGCTGAAGCCGCAAAGCTTGGCATTACCGCTTCCTCTGATCGTGTAGCTGAAGCGATGGCGCAGATCGCCAAGAACAACAAACTCACGCTTGATCAATTACGAGACGCACTAGCTAAAGAAGGTACGAGCTTTGATGCCTTCCGCAACAAAATTAAAAACCAGCTCACGCTGCAACGTTTAATCGATAAAGAAGTCACCGGTCGTATTCAGGTATCCGACTCTGAAATTGATGGCTTGATTGCCGCACAAGATGCCAATGCAGCCAAACGTCGTGAAGTTCGCTTGTTCCACATCTTGGTGCGCACACCCGATGGCGCAACAGCAGACGAAGCAAAAGCAGCCGAAGCAAAAGCGGATAAAGCGCGCAAACGCATTGATGCGGGTGAATCGTTTGAGCAAGTCGCTATTAGCACCTCAGATGCCTCTAACGCACTGCAAGGTGGTGATGTAGGCTGGCTGGCCTTTGCCCAATTGCCGCGTGGCTACCAAGAGATCGTTGCCAAAATGAATGCGGGCGATGTGGTCGGTCCTTTTCGAAGCAGCAACGGTTTTAATATTCTCAAAGCGGCAGAGTTCCGTATCCCAGAGGCCTCGCAAGAGATCGTGACGCAAACTGAAGCGCGTCATATTCTCATCCGTACAGACGAGGTGACCTCAGATAGCGATGCCAAGATCAAACTCGAGCAACTGCGTGAACGCGCCGAGCAAGGTGAAGACTTCTCCAACCTTGCACGCTCGCATTCATCGGACACAGGCTCTGCCATCAAAGGTGGTGAACTGGGTTGGGTAAGCCCAGATCAAATGGTGCCCGAGTTTGAAGAGGTGATGAATCAAACCGCCAAAGGCGCCATCAGCGCACCGTTTAAATCGCGCTTTGGCTGGCACATCATCCAAGTCATCGATCGTCGTCAGCATGACAAGTCCGACGATGTTCGTCGCATTGCTGCTCGTAAAGCGGTGATTAAACGCAAAAGTGAAGAAGCCAAAGAAGAGTATCTGCGTCGTTTGCGTGACGAAGCCTTCATCGATCTGCGCTTGGACGATTTGCGATGAGCCAAGCGCTTGCGCTGACACCCGGCGAGCCCGCGGGTATTGGCCCTGACCTGGTTGTTAGCTGCGCACAACAAACGCATAACCGTCCGCTTGTCGCGATTGCCGATCCAGAGTTACTGACTCAACGCGCCGAACAACTCGGTCTTACATTCCAAGCCATTCCCTACCAAGGTCAAACTACACCTGCAGCCGCCGGCTCGCTGTATGTGCATGAGATAACGCTACGTGATGACGTTAAGACCGGTGAGCTGAATCCAAACAACAGTGCTTATGTGCTCGACACCTTGCGGCATGCGGCGCAAGGCTGTGTCGATGGTACTTACGCCGGCATGATTACCGCTCCTGTGCACAAAGGCATCATTAACCAAGCCGGCATTGCGTTCAGCGGACACACCGAATTTCTCGCCGAGATCAGTGGCGGTCATCCGGTGATGATGCTCGCCTGCCCGGGCCTACGTGTTGCACTTGCGACAACCCATTTAGCATTAAAAGATGTGCCTACAGCGATCACCCCTGATGTGCTCACATTAGTTATCAACGCACTCGATAAAGATCTGCGTGAGCGCTTTGGCATTAGTCAACCAAACATCTTAGTTTGTGGCCTAAACCCACATGCTGGCGAAGATGGCTACCTGGGTCGCGAAGAGATTGAGGTTATCGAGCCAACACTTGCAGAGCTTCGTACTCGTGGCATTCAGCTCAGCAAGCCACTACCTGCCGACACCTTATTTACGCCTCGCCACCTTGTCGAAGCCGACGCCGTGCTGGCGATGTATCACGATCAAGGTCTACCCGTCCTGAAACACATGGGCTTTGGTCATGCCGTGAACATCACTTTGGGGCTACCTATCGTGCGCACCTCGGTTGATCACGGAACCGCCTTAGATCTTGCGGGTACCGGCAAAGCCGACATGGGCAGCTTAATGGCCGCCATCGAGCAAGCGGTGCTGATGACAAGTGACCACTCAACTAACGACTAAACCCTGAACGCTATCGGCTTGCTTTTGCCGGTAAGTCCTTTTACTTTGCAGTTATTCACTTTAGGTAAGCAGTATGTCTGAAATTGATAACGCACAGATTGATATTAATGTTGTCACCGACTACATCGCCGAGCAGTCAGACCCCGCCGTCGACCGCTATGTCTTTGCGTACACCATCACAATCAATAACAGTGGTGAGATACCTGCCAAATTACTCAATCGTCATTGGTTGATCACTGATGCCAACGGCAAAGTACAAGAAGTGCGCGGTGAAGGCGTAGTGGGTGAGCAACCGCATCTCAATCCTGGCGAATTCTTTGAATACACCAGCGGCGCAGTGCTTGAAACACCGGTTGGCATCATGGAAGGTGAATACGAAATGGTTACCGACGAGGGCGACACCTTCTTAGCACCGATTGATCGCTTCTCCTTAGCCATTCCGCGAACGTTGCACTAATGACGACTTACGCGATCGGTGACATCCAAGGCTGTTACGACGAGCTGATCGCTTTGCTAGACCAAATCAATTTCGCGCCCGAACAGGATCACTTGTGGTTTGTTGGCGACTTGGTCAACCGAGGTCCAAAATCACTCGAAACTTTACGTCACTTAAAATCACTTGGTGATCGCGTCACCTGCGTCTGGGGTAATCACGATCTGCACTTATTAGCCATCGCCTTTGGTAATGACAGCAAAGCACATAAAGGCGAAACCCTGAACGCTATTCTCGAGGCCCCTGATCGAGATGAACTCATCGATTGGTTACGCCATCAAAAGCTCGCACATTACGATGCCGAGCTCGGCTATGGCATGGTGCATGCCGGCTTAAGTCCAGAATGGACGTTTGATCAAGCGCTTAACTATGCGGCAGAGGTCGAAGCCATTATTCATGGCGATGGTGCGGTCGACTTCTTTGCCAACATGTATGGCAGTAAACCGAATCACTGGGATCCCGCCTTAAGCGGTATGGACCGACATCGTTACATCACTAACTGCTTTACCCGCTTACGCTACTGCAAAGCGGATGGTAGTTTTTCGATGAAAGAAAAACTCGCGCCAGAGCATATTGACGATAAAAAGATAACCCCCTGGTTCCAACACCCACAACGTCAGAGCACCGACACACGCATCATCTTTGGTCATTGGTCAACGCTAGGCTATCGCCATCAACATAACGTATGGGCGATTGATAGCGGCTGCTTATGGGGCGGCAAACTCACCGCGATCGCGTTAGAGAAAGACTCGCCAAAACCCATTCACTTGGACTGTCAGGCAAGCGCCGCGATCAACTAAGTCTTAGCTGAGCTTCTTGCTCCGCGACATGTTTCGACCGTAGAAGATCTCCAACATCTCATGACGCAGCTTATTTGAAATCTCACGCTGCTCTTTTGGCGAAACATCATCGATATCCGTACCAAACATATACGAGTTCAAATCAAAATCTTTGAGCATCATCTTGGTATGGAAAATATTTTCTTGATACACATTCACGTCGACCATCTGATAGCGCTCACGTGTATCACGCGCTAAGAAATTCTGAATCGAATTAATCTTATGATCGATGTAATGCTTCTTACCGTTTACATCACGCGTAAAACCACGCACACGGTAGTCCATGATCACGATCTCAGAATCAAACTGGTGAATCAGATAGTTCAATGCCTTCAACGGCGAGATACGACCACAGGTTGATACATCAATATCCACACGGAACGTTGAGATACCGTTATCCGGATGACTTTCAGGATAGGTGTGAACCGTTAAGTGCGACTTATCTAAATGACCCACGATCGCATCAGGTAAAGGACCCGGCGCTTCCGAATTAGATAACTCTTCAGCCACAATCGGTTCTTCAGAAATTAAGATGGTGACTGACGCGCCACTTGGCTCATAGTCTTGGCGTGCAATATTCAAAATATTCGCACCAATGATGTCACTCACGTCACGCAGAATCTGAGTCAAACGATCGGCGTTGTACTCTTCATCGATATATTTGATATACGCCTCTTCCTCTTCAGGCGAATTCGCATAGTTAATATCGTAGATATTAAAGCTTAAGGTTTTGGTCAGATTGTTAAAGCCGTGAAGCATCATGCGTTTTTTCATCGACCAAAACTCCTGTTTAGAGGAAAAAGGATGGGCAAGTTAGCGTAAAAAGCCCGTCGGTAAAAGTAAAAAGTCGCTTAAACGATCTCAAAACTGTGTGTGATCTCTGCCATCGCGCCTAGCATGATCGATGCAGAACAATACTTTTCTGCACTCATCTTCACAGCGCGCTCAACTGCCGCTTCAGGCAGCTCAGCACCACCCACACGAAAGTGCGCATGAATCTTCGTGAAGACCTTAGGCTCTTTCTCAGCACGTTCCGCGGTCAACTCAACTTCACACGAACTCACTTCATGGCGACCGCGTTTTAGAATGTGAATTACGTCGATCTCACTGCAACCACCCATACCCAGTAGCAGCATCTCCATCGGACGAATACCCAAATTACGACCACCAAGATCTTCAGGACCATCCATCACAACCGCATGACCAGAAGGTGACTCGGCCACCATCATCATGCCGTCAATCCATTTCACTGTTGCTTTCATCACGATTCTCTCTTAAGCAAACAAAGCCGCTAATTTTTCACCCGGCTCATCCGCACGCATAAACGCCTCACCGACCAAAAAAGCATTCACATTATGTTCACGCATCAAAGCCACATCTTCAGGGGCATGAATACCACTTTCCGTCACCACTAAACGATCATCAGCAATCGAGGCCAACAAATCTAATGTGGTTTGCAGTGACACATCAAAGGTACGCAGGTTACGGTTATTGATTCCAATCATCGGATTGGGCACTTTCAGCGCACGCGCTAGCTCTTCAGCATCATGCACTTCAATTAACACATCCATACCCAACTTCATCGCCAAGCTATTTAAATCAGCCAGCTGACGATCCGTTAAACACGCCACGATCAGCAAAATGCAATCCGCATTCATCGCGCGCGCTTCATAGACTTGGTACGGATCAACAATAAAATCTTTACGAATCACCGGTAGCGAACACGCCGCACGCGCTTGCTTTAAATACGCATCGCCACCTTGAAAGAAATCCACATCGGTGAGCACCGACAAGCACGCCGCGCCATGATTCGCATAACTCTGTGCAATCTCAGCGGGCACAAAATGCTCACGCAACACACCTTTCGATGGCGAGGCTTTTTTAATCTCAGCGATAACACCGGATTGACCCGCTGCGATCTTATCGTTTAGCGATTGCACAAAGCCGCGTGGCGCATCTGCGTCATCCAACTTTGCTTTGAGTTGA
>CAZEWM010000004.1:0-26325 GCA_964516045.1 uncultured Gammaproteobacteria bacterium | reverse complement strand
CGCCATCTTCAATCACATCAATCTGGCGTTCGATCTCGTAGTTGATCGCTTTCTCGAGAAAACGGAAAGAGTTGATATTTTTCAGCTCGGTACGCGTTCCGAGTTTCTCTTCACCCATTGGACGAATTGAGACGTTAGCATCACAGCGGAAAGAACCTTCCTGCATGTTGCCATCGCAAATACCAATGTAGGTCACAATCTGGTGGATCTTGCGCGCGTATGCGACAGCTTCTTTTGCTGAGCGCATGTCTGGCTCAGAGACGATCTCAAGCAATGGCGTTCCTGCACGGTTCAAATCGATGCCTGTTTGATCAGGGAATTCTTCGTGCAATGACTTACCCGCATCTTCTTCAAGGTGCGCACGTGTCACGCCAACTGTTTTGGTCTCACCGTCTTCCATCACGATCTCAACCTGACCCACGCCCACGATAGGTAGCTGGGCCTGACTGATTTGATAGCCCTTAGGCAAATCAGGATAGAAATAATTTTTACGCTCAAAGATCGACTTCTTAGCGACATGCGCGTTAATCGCGGTGCCGAAACGAACTGCAAACTCCACCGCACGCTTATTCAACACCGGCAACACACCTGGCATACCTAAGTCCACGAGGTTGGCTTGCGTATTGGGCTCAGCGCCAAAGGCGGTAGATGAGCCAGAGAAAATTTTAGAGTTAGTCGCAAGCTGCGTATGGATCTCTAAACCAATGACGACTTCCCATTTCATATTAGAAGCCCTCCGGTGTTGCTAAGTGCCAATCGGTTGCCTGCTGAATCTGATGCGCGACATTAAGCAGTCGTGCTTCATCAAACAAATTACCCACTAGCTGGAAGCCCACAGGCATACCATTTGCGTGTTGTGCAGGAATCGACATACCGGGTAGACCCGCCAAATTCACCGCGATGGTGTAGATGTCTTGCAAGTACATGGATACTGGATCGTCCGTCTTTTCGCCTAACTTGAACGCTGTATCCGGCGCAGTTGGGCTGACGATAACATCACATTGCTTAAAGGCTTCTGCAAAGTCATTGGCGATCAACTGGCGAATCTTTTGAGCTTTGATGTAGTAAGCATCATAGAAGCCCGCAGACAAAGCATATGCGCCAATCATAATGCGTCGTTTAACTTCTGAGCCAAAGCCTTCTGAACGAGAACGCTCATAAAGATCGGTTAGATCTTTAGGCTTATCGCAACGATGACCGAAACGTACGCCATCAAACCGGGATAAGTTAGATGAACACTCGGCAGGCGCTACAACGTAGTAAGCCGGCACAGAGAGATGCGCATTCGGCAGGCTGACTTCAACAATCTCAGCACCTTGACGCTTCAGCTCATCAATCATTGCCTGAGTAGATGCCGCGATACCGCTATCTAAATCACCGGTCATGAACTCTTTAACCACACCGACCTTTAGTCCGGCGATAGGGTTATTCAAGCCACTCACATAATCATCTACTGGACGATCCGCACTGGTTGAGTCCTTAACATCAAAACCTGCCATCGCTTGCAACATCATCGCAGCATCTTCTGCGGTTTTGGTCATAGGACCTGCTTGGTCAAGCGACGAAGCAAACGCGATCATGCCGTAGCGAGAAACGCGCCCGTAAGTTGGTTTGAGGCCTGTAATGCCGGTCAATGCCGCAGGCTGACGAATCGAACCGCCGGTATCTGTACCGGTGACAGCTGCAGCGAGACTTGCTGACATTGCCGCCGCAGAACCACCTGACGAACCACCTGGCACACAGTCGGTATTCCAAGGGTTACGCACTGGACCGTAGTAGCTGGTCTCATTCGATGAGCCCATCGCGAATTCATCCATGTTGGTTTTACCGACACAGACCACACCCGCTTCGGCTAGTTTTGTCACCACGGTCGCATCGTAGGGTGAGATGAAGTTATCCAACATCTTTGATGCGCAGCTGGTGCGCACGCCTTGGGTACAGAAGATATCTTTGTGTGCGATGGGGATACCGGTCAGATCAGTAAAATCACCCGCTGCACGGCGCGAATCGGCTGCTTTCGCCTGTGAAAGCGCCTGCTCAGGTGTCACTGTAATGAAACTGTTGAGCGTCGAATCGAATTGCTCAATACGCGATAAAAAGTGTTGAGTAAGCTCAACACTCGAATATTCACCGGCTTTTAAGTCTGCTGACAATTGCGCTAGCGTCTTGGTATGCATTGTCATGACCTCACTCAATAACCTTTGGCACAAGAAACAGACCTTTCTCTGCCTCTGGTGCATTGCTCTGGTAAAGCTCGCGCTGATCGGTTTCGGTTACCTCATCGAGGCGCAAACGCTGGCTCATTTCTAATGGATGCGCCATCGGCTCCACCGCGTCGGTATCGACCGACTCCATTTGTGCCACTAGGTCTAGGATATTCGACAAATCACCGCTCAACGCCTCAGCTTCGGCAGGCTCCACAGCCAGACGAGCAAGGTGCGCGATTTTTGCGACATCATCAGAAGTTAACGACATGCGTTTGCCTCAGAAAATAGGATTTTGGAAAGGGATGGGAAATTACCATAAACAGCTGCAAACTGGCAGCATTTACCCCTGAAAAGCTTGCTGCAAAGGCCATTCGCTTGTAGATTAGCGAGCTAAATCAACAGTGCCCTAAGACACTGGAAATAGCCGTTTCTGCCCAATCTCGTCGGAAACCAAACCTTGGATGGAAAACTATGTTGTTTAAGCGTCTTCGCGGCCTTTTCTCAAACGATCTTTCAATTGACCTTGGAACAGCTAACACGCTGATTTATGCCCGCGACAAGGGGATTGTTTTGAATGAGCCCTCTGTCGTCGCGATTCGACAAGACCGTAGCCGTGGTGGCAACAAATCTGTCGCAGCAGTAGGTCATGCTGCAAAGCGCATGCTAGGTCGTACGCCTGAGAACATCACCGCTATTCGTCCGATGAAAGATGGCGTAATTGCTGACTTCACCGTCACTGAAAAAATGCTCCAGTACTTCATTAATAAAGTGCACGAAGCAAAAATCTTTCGTCCAAGCCCACGCGTTTTGATCTGTGTGCCCTGTGGTGCAACATCTGTAGAGCGTCGTGCAATCAAAGAATCAGCCGCTGGGGCAGGTGCACGTGAGGTTTATCTGATTGAAGAACCAATGGCTGCAGCGATTGGCGCGGGCCTTCCAGTGGATGAAGCTCAAGGCTCAATGGTTCTGGATATCGGTGGCGGCACCTCTGAAGTGGCCATCATTTCATTAAACGGTATCGTTTATTCCGCATCTGTACGCATTGGTGGTGACAAGTTCGACGAAGCCATCATTAACTACGTGCGTCGTAGCTATGGCACCCTGATTGGTGAAGCTACCGCTGAACGTATTAAAAAGAAGATTGGTTCAGCCTACCCGATGGATGAGGTTCTTGAGCTTGAAGTGAAAGGTCGCAATCTTGCGGAAGGTATTCCACGCAGCTTCACTCTGAACTCAAATGAAATCTTAGAAGCTCTCAGTGAGCCTTTAGCTGGCATCGTCGATGCGGTTAAAAAAGCACTCGAGCAGACCCCGCCCGAACTAGGTGCTGACGTTGCAGAACGCGGTATCGTGTTAACCGGTGGTGGTGCTTTATTACGTGATCTTGATCGTTTGATTGAAGAGCAAACCGGCTTGCCGGTAATTGTTGCAGAAGATCCACTGACTTGCGTAGCTCGTGGTGGCGGTCGCGCACTTGAGTTAATCGACGAAAGCGGTAACGACTCTTTCACTGTCGACTAATTTCTTAAGGTTGTCTGACAGGAGATAAACCATTAAGCCCATTTTTGCACAGGGTCCATCACAGCCAATCCGACTGGTGATGGCTCTGATCGCATCGTTGGTTTTGATGGTGATGGATTTTCGCTTTCAACAATTACAGTACTTGAGAAACAGCCTCACTGTTGTCCTTCACCCACTGTACCTAATTGCCGACTTTCCCAAAACTGCAAGTAGCTGGTTGAGCGATATCGCAAGCACTCGTGAAGAGTTACAAAGCAGTAATGAATTCTTAAAGAAAGAAAATCTTCGCTTACATGCAAGAATACAAAAATTTGAGTCGCTGCAAGCAGAGAATACTCGTTTACGTAATCTTCTCGATGCTTCGTTAAAAGTGGATGACCGCTTTTTGATCGCAGAGATCACTTCGGTTGATCTCGACCCTTATCGACAACAAGTCATGATCAACAAAGGCTCTGCATCCGGTATATTTGTTGGTCAAGCTGTCCTTGATGCCGATGCCGTGATGGGTCAGGTCATCCAGGTCACACCCTTAAGCGCAACCGTGCTTCTGATCAGTGACGCCACCCACTCTATTCCAATTGAGATTGTTAGAACCGGTGAAAGAAGCATCGCGATTGGCACGGGCAGAATTGACTCACTCGAGTTACCCCACCTCCCCTCTCAGAGTGACATTGAAGTGGGTGACGTGTTAGTGACCTCAGGTTTGGGCGGCAAGTTCCCAGCTGGTTACCCAGTTGCGAATATCAGCTCGATTAATCGAGACACCAATTCAGGCTTTGCTCAAGTCAGTGCGACGCCGACTGCATATTTAGAACGTAGCCGACAAGTCTTATTAGTTTGGCGTAACGATCAAAGCGCAGCGAGCAACTAACATGG
The DNA here is from genome assembly GCA_964516045.1 of uncultured Gammaproteobacteria bacterium. Classification (GTDB taxonomy): domain Bacteria; phylum Pseudomonadota; class Gammaproteobacteria; order Chromatiales; family Chromatiaceae; genus VMDJ01. Next base: position 21,721 of record CAZEWM010000004.1, on the reverse strand, counting down.
CGCAAGATCAGAATCGTATTTGGGTTGTCTGGCTGAGTTTATTGGCGGCACTGCTTTTAACCATCGTGCCAATTCCATCGGCCATTGAAATCTATCGACCTCAGTGGCTAGCGCTGTTTTTGATTTACTGGACTATTGCGCTACCTGAGCGCATCAGTGTTGGTCATGGCTTTCTGTTTGGGCTTCTATTAGATGTCCTGACCGGAACAACTATGGGTGAAAATGCACTCAGTCTCTCGCTAATCACTTTTGTTGCCCATCAAGCGCATACACGATTGCGCATTTCTCCGTATTTTCAACAAGCACTTTCAGTATGGGCACTTTTGTTGATCCAAAAAATTGTCAGCTTCCTTGTACTGGGAATCACATTAGGTATGACAACAGAGACTAGCTATTGGGTCTCGCCGCTTATTGGCACTCTACTTTGGCCATCCATCTTTTTCCTACTACGCAAAATACGACGCCGCATGCGCGTACGCTAATCTACTGGCATGCGCATCAGTAACCACTACCAAGAACAACGTCAGTTTTTAAGTCGAGCTGTTATCGCGGCCGGCATTGTGTTTATTGCCTTATGCGTCATCGCGGGCCGCTTGTATCAACTTCAAGTTATAGAGCATTCTCATTTCAAAACACTTTCACAAGATAACCGATTAAAACTTGAGCCCATACCACCTGTTCGGGGCTTAATCTATGACCGCAAGGGGCGCTTACTTGCTAACAATAGACCTGCTTACAATCTTGAAATCATTCCTGAGCAAGTGCCAAATCTTGATCAAACCATTGATCAGCTCTCTCAATTAATTACCTTATCCGAACGGGATATCGATCGCTTCCACTCTTTACGTAAGCGCTCCCGTCGCTTTGAAAGCTTACCGATTCGCGTCAACCTATCTGATGAAGACGCCGCAAAATTTTCAGTAGAGTCACATCGTTTTCCTGGCGTTGGAGTTCGCGCTCATCTTTTACGCGAGTACCCCTACAGCGATATCTCAGCTCACGTACTTGGCTATGTCGGTCGAGTCAGTCTTATGGATCTTGAAAAGCTAGATGAAGCAAATTATTCCGGCACCTCACACGTCGGCAAGATTGGTCTCGAGCGCTCTTATGAAGATACTCTGCACGGTACTGTAGGAAACCAACAAGTTGAGGTGAACTCCGTCGGTCGTATTGCACGCGTTGTTAACCAAGCAGCTCCCGTTAATGGCCAAGATATTCACCTATATCTCGATATTGATCTGCAAAAGATTGCAATGGAGTCTCTCGGAGAATTTAACGGCGCTGTTATCGCAATGGATGTGGTTGATGGCGGCATTCTCGCAATGGCCAGCAACCCAAGCTTTGATCCAAATCTTTTTGTTGAAGGCATCAGCACCAAGGATTACAGCGCGTTACAACAAGATGAAAATCGTCCGCTTTATGATCGTGCACTTAAAGGCGTCTATCCACCTGGCTCAACTGTAAAACCGTTTGTTGGCCTTGCAGGTTTAGAGACAGGCAGCATTCATTATCACGACAACATCTACTGCCCTGGTCACTTCAAATTACCCAATCATTCACACAAGTATCGTGACTGGAAAAAAACCGGCCATGGCGCCATGGACCTCAAAGGGGCGATCACACAATCGTGTGATGTTTACTACTACAAACTCGCTTCAGACATGGGCGTCGACTCATTGAGCAAATATCTTGAGCAGTTTGGCTTCGGTGAAAAAACCGGCATTGATTTAATTGGTGAAGCGAGTGGCATATTACCTTCGCGCAGTTGGAAACGTGCTGCACGCAATCAACCTTGGTATGCCGGCGAGACGGTCATCATGGGTATAGGGCAAGGCTACTTCTTAACCTCGCCTCTTCAGCTTGCTACAGCGACGGCGGCGTTTGCAAACAATGGTGACCGCTTAACACCACGCTTAGTCAAATACATATCCGACACCAAACAAGCTAGCGCGCAAGCTGTTGATACCGATCATCACCCCGTTAGCATAACGAATAAGCGCAACTGGACAGAAGTGCATGATGCTATGGTGAATGTCACAGAAGGAAAGCGCGGCACCGCAAAACGTATTCGTACACCGCTTTATCGTATTGCCGGCAAAACAGGTACAGCGCAGGTCTTCACGGTAAAACAAGACGAGGAGTACAACGAAGAAAAGATCGCTAAGAAGTTCCGAGATCATGCGCTTTTCGTTGCCTATGCTCCTGCTGATGCACCACAGATCGCGGTTGCCGTTATTGTTGAAAACGGTGGTCACGGTGGATCAACTGCAGCACCCATCGCAAGAAAGCTGATGGATGCTTATCTACTTCCAAAGCTTGGCATGTCACTGAACCAATCGACCGAGATACCTGCGGGTTTCATTTTGGGTGAGGAATAAACATGGGATTTAGTCGAGACCTCACACCAAGTAATCCAAATAAACGCCAAGGTAGTCTTGCGCACTTGCACATTGACCTGCCGCTACTGCTTGGCATTCTCGCCTTATGTGTTTTTGGCCTAGGTATTTTGTACTCAGCTTCGGGCGGCGATCTTGGCCAAATTAATCGCCAGCTGATTCGCTTTGGTTTAGCCTTTTTTGTCATGGTGATTGTTGCTCAAATCAATCCGCATACACTGCAACGTTGGGCTCCTTGGATCTATAGCTTAGGTGTATTGTTACTAATTGGTGTATTGCTGTTTGGTGATATCGGAAAGGGTGCGCAACGTTGGTTGAATCTTGGTGTTTTTAAGTTTCAACCTTCGGAGATGGTAAAGCTTGCAGTACCCCTAATGATTGCTTGGTACTTAGCCAAACAACCTTTGCCGCCCAAGCTAAAAACCATCGCGCTCACTTTCATCTTGATTGCTATTCCGGTTGGTTTGATCGCAAAGCAACCTGATCTTGGCACTTCATTACTCGTCGGCAGTGCGGGAATTTTTGCGCTTTTCCTCGCAGGGATTAGCTGGCGATTCATCATCACTCTGTTTGGTCTTGCGGCCGCTGCAGCACCGGTGGTATGGATGAATATGCATAATTATCAGAAGCAACGTGTACTCACCTTTTTAGATCCTGAAAAAGATCCCCTTGGCTCGGGCTACCATATTATTCAATCAAAAATTGCGATTGGATCTGGCGGCTTATTTGGCAAGGGCTGGCTTAATGGCACGCAATCTCAACTGGATTTTTTACCTGAGCGTCATACCGATTTTATTTTTGCGGTTTTATCTGAAGAATTCGGCTTAGTCGGCGTGCTGCTTTTACTTTCACTTTATCTCTTTGTGATTTTGCGAGGCCTGTATATCGCCTCTCAAGCACAAGAAACCTTTGGCCGTCTTCTGGCAGGCTCGCTGATCCTAGTGTTCTTCGTTTATCTTTTTGTAAACACTGGCATGGTTTCAGGTCTTTTACCCGTTGTTGGGGTACCCCTACCGCTTGTCTCATACGGGGGAACCTCCTTGGTGACCTTAATGGCTGGCTTCGGTATCCTGATGTCCATTCACACACACCGCAAACTTTTACCGCGATGAAAAAACAACTGACAACATTACTGATCACCAGCGTTCTTTTAAGTAGCGCCGCTTTAGCTAATACAGACGAACAAGCCTTCATCGATAAGATGGTGAAAGAGCATCAATTTGATGCCGCCGAAATCAGCTCCTTGTTAAATCAGGCAAAGAAACAGCAATCCATTATCGATGCGATGTCACGTCCGGCTGAAAAGCGACTGAACTGGGGTCAATACCGCAAAATCTTCATTACGGATAAACGCATCAAAGGCGGCATGACGTTCTGGAAAGAGAACCAAGCCATTCTTGAGCAGGCCGAAAAAACGTATGGCGTGCCCGCACAAATCATTACCGCCATCGTTGGTGTCGAAACCTATTACGGCCGAATTACCGGCAAATACTCCGTTCTCGACTCGCTCTACACCCTGGGTTTTCACTATCCGCCACGCGCTAAGTTCTTCCGCAGCGAGCTTGAAGAATTTCTTCAGCTAGCCCGTGAAGAAGGCGTCTCCCCCACTGAACCTCTAGGTTCTTATGCTGGCGCCATGGGTCGACCACAATTCATTTCTTCAAGCTTCCGTGCTTATGCGGTGGACTTTGACAAGGATGGCAAACGCGACATTTGGGAAAACAATGCCGATGTAATTGGCAGTGTGGCGAACTATTTCAAACGTCATGGCTGGAAAGCAGGAGAACCTGTTGCACAGCTTGTCACTGGCGCTAAAAAAGGCTTCGATGAAGAAATCAAAGCTGGCTACAAACCCAGCTTGGACGTGAACGCTCTAATTGATAAAGGCATTATCTTAGGCAGCTCCCTAGATAAAGATGCCAAGGTCGCTCTTCTCGAAATGGAATCTGATGATGGTAATGAGTATTGGGTTGCTTCACCAAACTTTTACGCAATCACTCGATATAACCATAGCCCACTCTATGCAATGGCTGTTTTCCAGCTAAGCGAAGCCATTCGCCAACGCATGGGGCGCTGATATGCGGCATTGGCTGAGAGCTAGTGCACTACTCGCGTTAGTTTCTACACTCGGAGGGTGTAGCTTTGGCTTGCCTTCCATGCCCTCTATCTTTGATGAGAACGACAGTGCACCGAGCGGCCTGCCCGACATGAGTCATGTGCCCGATGCCGTGCCTAAAATTGAGCGCATTTATCCTTATAGCCTTCGCCCGTATAACGTTTTAGGTAAGCACTACACCCCGCTACGTTCAGCGAGAGGTTATGTCGAAGAGGGCGTAGCGTCATGGTATGGCAATAAATTCCATGGCAATAAAACCTCCATCGGCGAGCGTTACGACATGTACGCCATGACCGCAGCACACAAAACCCTGCCGCTTCCGACTTATTTGCGCGTCACCAACTTAGAAAATGACCGAACTGTGGTGGTGCGTGCCAATGACCGTGGCCCATTCCATGGCAACCGGATCATTGATCTCTCCTACTCAGCTGCCAGCCGACTCGGTATGCTTGGAAAAGGCACTGCGCTTGTCGAGGTACGTGCTATTGATCCGCGCAACCCTGAAGCGAGCCAAAAAGCCGCGAGCCAGCATGCAAAAGTCAGCAAATCGACCCGTTTATACCTGCAGGTCGGTGCTTTTGGCGATCTTGATAACGCTCAACGACTACAAACACGTCTTAAAACCCACCTGAATCGCCCCGTTCGACTTGAGTCCGCTGACACTGCCAATGGTCTGATCCATCGCGTCCAAGTAGGTCCACTTGTTTCGGTTGAGATTGCCGACCAGGTTACCGCTCAGCTAGAACCTTTGAATATTTACCACATCCAACTGCTGCTTCGGTAGCGCATCTAATTGCAGAAGCAAGTAAACTAACAACTATTAAAAACAAACGAAAACAGGCCTTTTCATGCAACTGTTCCGCACGCTTTTACTCCCTCTCTTCTTAATTTCTAACGTACAGGCTGTTGTGCCAGAAGCCCCAGAGATTAACGCCTCTGGTTATTTATTGATGGAAATGCACAGCGGCAAAGTCTTAGTAGAAAAGAACGCCGATCAACGCTTAGAGCCCGCCAGCCTAACTAAGATCATGACAGCGCATGTCGTGTTTGAGGAGATTGCAAAAGGCAAGCTCGAACTAAGTGACATGGTGCATATCAGCGAGAAAGCCTGGAAGACCGAAGGCTCGCGCATGTTTGTCAAAGTGAACTCGGATGTTTCGGTTGAAGACCTACTTCGCGGTTTGATTGTTCAATCAGGTAATGATTCAGCAGTTGCTCTCGCAGAACACATTGCTGGCAGTGAAGACGCATTTGCAGGACTGATGAATGCACACTCTGCACAACTAGGCATGACAAGCACCAACTTTGTTAATTCAACAGGCCTGCCACACCCTGATCACTACACAACGCCCCGTGATATCATCAAAGTGACTGAAGCGACAATTCGCGACTATCCTGATTTTTATAAGATGTATGCGGAAAAGCAATTTACTTATAACGAGATCAAACAATACAACCGCAATAACTTGTTATGGCGCAACAATGCTGTTGATGGCGTAAAAACAGGCCACACTGAAGCTGCAGGATTCTGCTTAGTTTCATCAGCTAAATATGATCAGATGCGCTTGATTGCTGTAGTGATGGGCACCGAAAGCGCTAAAGCACGCATTAAAGAAAGCCAAGCATTGTTAGCGTTTGGCTCACGCTTCTACGAAACGCATCGTTTATATGAAACCGGTCAAAAGCTCACTGAAAACCGCGTCTGGTTTGGTGATCAAAAAACCTTAGCACTGGGCATTGATGAAGATGTTTATGTGACGATTCCACGTCGTGATTACGACAACCTCAAACCAACCCTTGAAGTAAAAGCCAAGCTTGAAGCCCCTATCAATAAAGGCGACTCATTGGGCAACGTCAAGGTGATGCTAGGCAATGATGTTGTCACCACCCGACCCTTAGTTGCACTGACACACGTTGAGAAAGGTAGCCTATGGCGTCGCTTCCTTGACTTCATCTATCAGTTACTTGGCATGGAATAAACTAGCGCTAATGACTGACGAGCAAGAACCAGAAGGCTTTGTTTTTCCCTGCGACTACCAAGTCAAAGCCATGGGCTTAGATGATGGTCTTTTCAAAGATGTCGTAGTTGAAATTTTAAGCAAGCATTGTCACACGATTGATCACGACCGTATCGAATGTGTTGCGAGTAAAAACGGGAAATACGTATCTGTTCGCGTGACGATCGAAGCGCAAAGCAAAGAACATCTTGATTGCATCTATGACGAGCTAACCGCTCACGAAAAGGTCTTAATGCGTCTGTGAGTGACGCGCGCACACTGCTCGTTAAACATCTAGGGCGAGTTGAGTACGAGCCGACTTGGCGCGCCATGCAGCAGTTCACCGAATCGCGCGAGCAAGGATCCATATCTGAAGCTTGGATCGTCGAGCACCCCCCTGTTTTTACCCAAGGTCAAGCAGGCAAGCCCGAACACCTTATAGAGGTTAATGAGATTACAGTGGTACAGAGCGATCGCGGCGGACAAGTCACTTATCACGGTCCTGGCCAGGTGGTTATCTACTTACTACTCAACCTACGTGATACCGGCATGGGTATTCGTGGCCTAGTCACCGCAATTGAAGACAGTATTATCGCGATGCTTGCCGAGCACAACATCGATGCTGCTTCACGTCGAGACGCGCCAGGCGTTTATGTGGATGAGGCTAAGATTGCTGCACTTGGTTTGCGCGTAAAACGTGGTTTCACCTATCACGGACTCTCTTTCAACCTCGACATGGACCTGTCACCCTTTCAGCAAATCAACCCCTGTGGCTACCAAGGCCTGGCCGTGACTCAAGGTTCTGAATTAGGCTTATCCCTGTCATTTGATCAAGTGGCTAACGCTATTCTTGAGCAGCTATGTTCTCGCATCAATCATCAGGCGAAAGTCGTGGAATAAACATTAAAACTCTTTTGTTTTCTCCTGCATAGAAACCGCTAAACTGCCGCCATGTCAGAAAAAGAGCTCAACGCGCCTTCACGCGCCACACCCGAAACCCATCAACGCGGTCACGACAAAGTGAGCCGTATTCCTGTGAAAGTCGAAAAGACAGCTGAGCTCTTACGAAAACCCAGCTGGATTCGCGCCAAGCTACCGTCAGGTCCAGAAGTCTCGCGCATCAAACGCATATTGCGTGATCGCAACTTAAGCTCAGTCTGCGAAGAAGGTCAGTGCCCCAACCTAGGCGAATGTTTTAGCCATGGTACCGCCACCTTCATGATCATGGGGGATATCTGCACGCGTCGCTGTCCCTTCTGCGATGTTGCACATGGCAAACCTCAGCCACTCGACGAACAAGAACCTAAACTACTCGCTGAAGCCATTGCTGACATGTCTTTGAAGTATGTCGTGGTGACCTCGGTTGATCGTGATGACCTACGTGATGGTGGTGCTGCACATTTTGCTTCGTGTATCTCAGAGACACGCCGCTTATCACCACAAACAACCATCGAGGTCTTAGTACCTGATTTTCGCGGTCGAATGGAAGTCGCGTTAGAAGAGATGGCGGTAGCGCCACCTGATGTGTTTAACCACAACCTAGAGACGGTGCCGCGCTTATACAAGCAAGCCCGCCCCGGCGCCGATTACCAATGGTCATTAGACCTACTCAAGCAGTTCAAAGCACAGCACCCTGAGGTTCCAACCAAATCCGGCATCATGCTTGGCCTTGGTGAAGAGATAGATGAAGTCAAAGCGGTCATGCAAGATCTTCGCGATCATGGCTGCGACATGCTGACGCTTGGCCAATACCTTCAGCCAAGCCGGGATCACCTGCCGGTAAAGCGTTACTACACCCCAGAAGAATTTGATGAACTTCGTGTGTTAGGTGAAGCGATGGGCTTCTCGAATGTAGCGAGTGGCCCCATGGTGCGCTCGTCTTATCATGCCGACCTTCAAGCTAACCCGCTACTCGGTAGCTAATCCATGGATCTTGTTGAGCTTCTCAAGGCAATCAAGCCTTTGCTAAAACTCATGCTCGAATTACCTGTCCCTTTTTTACTCTTGGGACTCTTTGGCATCTTTTTGTACAAACGTTGGATTGGCAAATTATCGATTATCAGTAGCCTTGCTTTGTTATATGCCTCATCGATACCAGCCACTGTCCAATGGCTAGGCGAAAAGCTCGAAACGATTACTCCGCTGACCAACGAAGAGCTTAGCGACTTCAAACCACAAGCTATCCTATTACTCACGGGTGGCAACACGGGCAGCAATCCTGAGCTCAACGGGGCTGCACGTGTAAATGCAGCCACCATGCAACGCGCCAGCTATGCCGCACGACTCCATCGCGAGACCGGCTTACCTATCATCGTGACCGGTGGCGTTGTCTATAAAGGCCAAACCCATGAAGCTCGCAGTGCTGCTCGATGGCTACAGGATGTGATTGGCATTCAACCGATTGCGATTGAGGATCGCGCAACGAACACCCTGGAAAATCTTCAGTTCAGCAAACCGATCATCGAGCGTCTAGGTTATCAACGCGTTTTGCTCGTGACGCATGCTTACCACATGCCACGAGCCCTTCAATCGGCAGAGCGTACAGGCGTGAACGCTATTGGAGCCCCCTTTGGTTATCTCGCACGCTACCCCTTCCCCAGTGACCACCTCCCCACTTGGAAAGCCTTTGTGCCTGAGAGTGTGCACATCAGCTCGACCGATGCGCTGCTGCATGAGTGGATTGGACAATGGTGGTACCAACTTAGCCAATAACCAGACAAACTTCACGGCCGTCAGCGCAACATCAGATTTCAGGGTCGTTACAATATAAATCTATTTTTAAGCTGCATTAGCTCCTCATGAAACACATTAAAAAAGCACTCTCTTTATCCATTGCAGGCGCACTCGGTGTAACCGTTATTGGCAGCCTAACCGGTTGTGAACAGGTTACGCCTCCCAATGACATGCAAAACATTGGCAACGAAAATACATTCATGGTGATTGAACAAACAGGCACCAACCCTGACACCTATAACGTTATCGAGCAGTACCCTACATCAGGTGCTACCCGGGCCATCCTACGAGATAGCAATGGTATCGAACGTTTTTTAAGCGAAGCTGAATTAAAAGCTATTGCCGAAGAAGAAGCTCGAAAGGTAGAGACCGGCACATCACGTCTTGCACAAGAGGGGGCGCAAATGACCGATGGCGGACTATCACTTGGCGAAGTTTTACTCTCAGCAGCAGCCGGCTCACTTATTGGCGGCATGCTAGCAAATGCATTGATGGGTAATAAAAACTTTAAAGCCAACCAATCCCGATACCAATCCTCAAGGCCCGCTACTTCCTTAAGCTCACGAGGCAATACAAACCGTGCCCGCAGTGGGTTTTTCGGTAGCCGTAGCGACTCATCATCTAAAAGTAATCGTAATTTTAGTTTTGGTGGCTAATGGTAACTACAACTAAAGTTCAACCGATCCCACAAATCACTCTCGAAGACATCGGTATGACGTGGCATACCGATACTGATGGCAGCGCTTACCTTGCGCCTGAATTAGTTGACGTTAGTGAAGCTGAGGCACAGGCTTTTTACGATGCCAGTAACGCTCTATATGACCTCTTTGTCGAAGCTGCTGAACATGTCATCACTGAAAAGCGATATGCCGAGTTAGGCATTGATCCTTCTCTCATACCACTTATTGAAGACAGCTGGGAACGTGATGATTGGCACCTCTATGGACGATTCGATCTTGCCGGTGGACTTGATGGCCAACCCATTAAGTTAATTGAATTCAATGCAGACACGCCCACATCGCTTTATGAAACAGCCATTCTGCAATGGGCATTACTCAAAGCAAACAACATGGATGAGGCAGCTCAGTTCAATAACATTCACACCATGTTGCAAGAAAACTTCCGTCGCTTGATCACCAAAGACCAGTCTAACTTTGCTAGTAGCTATCAATCAGAAAAGTTTCTCTTCTCAAGCATTGCCGGTCTTGATGAGGATGAACGCACTGTTCGTTATCTTCAACACGTTGCTCACGAAGCAGGACTTTTCACTGACTTTTGCTTCTTAGACGAAGCGGGCTTTCTGGAAAACCAGGGTGTGTTTAATCGTGACCAACAGCGCGCCGACTTTTGGTTTAAGTTATTCCCTTGGGAAGACATCGCCTCAGAAGAGCCTGAGCTTATTTCGATATTTCAAAGTTTCAGTCAGCTCAATAGCACGAGCATTATCAATCCCGCCTACACCCTACTTTTTCAAAGTAAGGGCTTGTTGCCTATTCTCAGCGAGCTTTTCCCAGATTCACCTTATCTACTAACTGCCAGCTTTCAACCAATGGATGGTATTGCCCAGGTAGAGAAGAAATTGTTTGGACGCGAAGGCCAAAATACTCGCATTACTGATGCTTCAGGCAATGTCATCTGTGAAACACAGGGCGAATATGCGCATCACCCTTCTATTTACCAAGCTTATACAAAGCTACCCGTAGATCGCGATGGCAACGCTTATCAAGCGGGCGTGTTTTATGCCTACGAGGCTTGCGGCTTAGGTTTTAGGCGAGGCGCCATGATTCTCGACAATATGAGCAAATTTGTCGGTCATCATATTGTGTAGGTAGCATTTCGATTGATCTTGCACAATTACCGTCCGAATTTGCGGTATTAGCCGACACTATTTCAGTATCCTTCAGGAAAATTATTTAGGAACTATTCTGTGATCAGCCAAGACACTATCGCTCACTTTAAAACTCAGCTCGAAAATCATCCGATTTACGACGCAGTTTCGAGTCTTGAGGATTTACAGATCTTCATGCAGCACCATGTCTACTCGGTATGGGACTTCATGTCGCTTATCAAGTATCTGCAATCTCGTGTTGCACCAACAATGTACCCTTGGGTGCCGCAAGGTGATCCGGACGTGCGGCGTTTTATTAACGAATTGGTTCTTGAAGAAGAAAGCGATGAGCGTCCTGATGGTAAAGGCTTCACCAGCCACTTTGAGTTGTACCAACACGCGATGAAGGAAATTGGTGCGGACACATCCGTTATTGAACACTTTATTGCAGCCCTTCCAAGCCAGGGCATTCAGTCTGCTCTTGCGTTACCGGGCATTCCAACCCCCTCTACTAAATTCACAGGTTTAACTTTTAGCTTCATCGAGGCAGACAAGCCACATCAGGTAGCCGCCGCCTTAGCACTAGGACGTGAGCACATCATTCCTTGCATGTTTCGCTCGATACTTTCCAAGACGGGTGTAACTGAAGCTCAAGCACCGATATTTCATTGGTATCTCAATCGCCATATTCACTTGGATGAAGATTTCCACGCGCCGCTTTCATTGCGTTTACTGAACGGCTTATGCCAATCTGAAAGTGATAAAGAGGAATCAATTGCAGCAGCTGATCAGGCCGTTAACGCCAGACTCGCTTTTTGGGATGGTGTGCTCGAAGCTATTGAGAGCTCGCGTTAATCTCTGCAAGTCGCTCAGGCGTGCCTACATCGGTCCAGATACCTTGATGATGTTGTCCACTGACCGTGTTCTGTGACATCGCATTTCGCAGTAAAGGTGCCAAAGGAAAGCGTTCTTCCGACTGATCGGAAAACAAGTGTGGTTGATAAAGCCCGACGCCACTGAAGGTCAACTTATCCGAACCATTAACTGAGACTCGACCCTTGTTCAACGCAAAGTCACCATTTGGATTATGGCTAGGGTTATTCACTAACACGAGATGCGCGGTATCCCCTTCATCAAGCGCAAGCGCTGCGTAGTTGATATCCGTCCAGACATCACCATTCACCACTAAGAAAGGCCGCTCACCTAATAAAGGCAGAGCGTGAGCAATACCGCCACCGGTTTCTAACGCCGTTTCTTCGGGTGAATACGCAATGCTTACGCCAAACGCCGAACCATCGCCAAGCGCGTGCTCAATCTGCTCGCCGAGGTGGGCATGATTAATCACTAGCTGAGAAAAGCCTGCCTTTTTTAATCGCTCTATGTGCCAAACAATCAGTGGCTTATCGTGAACGATCAGTAGGGGCTTTGGCGTGTGGTCAGTTAAAGGCCGCATGCGCTCACCACGCCCTGCGGCCAAGATCATCGCGACAGTCGGTTTGATCAACATCGCGATTGCTACAAATTACTTCGACTTCATTGCGTCGAAGAATTCACCATTCGTTTTTGTTGCTTTGAGCTTGTCGTACAAGAATTCCATAGCAGCCAACTCATCCATTGGATGCAGAATCTTGCGTAGGATCCAGCTCTTCTGCAGGTCTTTCTCGCCGATCAAGAGCTCTTCACGACGCGTGCCTGAACGATTGATATGGATTGCAGGAAAGATGCGTTTTTCCGCGATACGACGATCCAAATGCACTTCCATGTTACCGGTGCCTTTAAATTCTTCGTAAATAACATCGTCCATACGAGAACCGGTTTCAACCAATGCAGTTGCGATAATGGTTAAAGAGCCACCCTCTTCAACATTACGCGCCGCACCAAAGAAACGCTTTGGCTTTTGTAGAGCATTTGCATCCACACCACCGGTCAACACCTTGCCTGATGATGGAATAACCGTGTTATACGCACGTGCCAAACGGGTTATTGAGTCGAGCAGAATCACCACGTCACGCTTGTGCTCAACGAGGCGCTTAGCTTTCTCGATAACCATCTCAGCAACCTGAACGTGACGCGCTGCTGGCTCATCAAAGGTCGATGAAATAACTTCGCCGCGAACAGAGCGCGCCATTTCGGTAACTTCCTCAGGACGCTCGTCGATCAATAAAACAATTAGGTAACACTCTGGATGATTCATTGCGATGCTTTGCGCAATATTTTGAATCAACATGGTCTTACCCGCTTTTGGTGGCGCAACGATCAAACCACGCTGACCTTTACCAATCGGCGAAACTAACTCGATCGTACGTGCAGTAATGTCTTCACTACTACCGTTACCCATCTCAAGGTTAAACTTTTTATTGGCAAACAACGGCGTGAAGTTTTCAAACAACACCTTGTTTTTTGCATTTTCTGGCGTGTCATAGTTGATCTCGTCAACTTTCAACAAAGCAAAGTAGCGCTCGTTATCTTTTGGTGGACGAATCTTACCGACGATCGTGTCACCCGTACGTAAACCAAAGCGGCGGATCTGGCTTGGCGACACATAGATATCATCCGGCCCAGCGAGATAAGACTGCTCACCTGAACGCAAAAAACCAAAACCATCCTGCAAAATCTCAAGAACGCCATCACCACCGATGTCTTCGCCTTTTTTAGCATGTGACTTCAAGATGGCAAAGATAAGGTCTTGCTTACGCGAGCGACCCATATCCTCAATACCCATAGACTCAGCGAGTGCTTGCAGTTCTGGAACGGGCATTCTTTTCAATTCAGTAAGATTCATAGTTGGCCTTTGTAAGAAATTTATGAGGCGTGTCTGTTAGATAAACAGATCAGGTGCGGGATAAAAAAGTGTGAAAATGAATTCAGCCCCTCAAAAGGGGCTGATGAAATGTTAGAGGTTGCTATCAATGAATGCGGTCAATTGTGACTTTGAAACTGCACCAACTTTAGTTGCTTCGACGTCACCGCCCTTGAACAACATTAAGGTTGGGATACCACGAATACCATAGTTTGGTGGAGTCTTTGGGCTCTCATCAATGTTTAGCTTCGCGATCTTCACTTTGCCGTCATATTCGTCAGCAATCTCATCGAGGATCGGAGCGATCATTTTGCATGGACCACACCAGTCTGCCCAGTAATCGACCAAGACAGGTAAAGACGACTGCAAGACTTCTGCATCAAAAGTGTCATCGGTCACATGAACGATTTTGTCACTCACTAGAGTTTCTCCAATTTTTTGAAAGGGGATGTCGAGGCGGCCTATTCGCTCGCATTGATTGGCGTTGGAATGCCAATTTCGACAACTGATAGTGTCATTTGAGCTCATAAGTCATTTATTTTCAAGCCCCTGAGCGCTGCAAAGCACTGATTTCCGGTATGCTTCGCCCCCATGAGTAAAAAACACCTAACAGAAACCCGATTCGACAGCTTCTCACTACCTGAAAATGTGCTCCAAGGCCTACATGATGCTGGCTTTGAATACTGCACCCCAATTCAAGAAGCCACCCTGCCGCACATCCTGAATGGCGAAGATATCGCCGGACAAGCACAAACAGGTACCGGCAAAACTCTTGCCTTTTTAGTCGCTACCTTACAACTACTCGCTGAGCGCCCAGCGGCCGAGAACCGCAAGATTAATCAGCCTCGCGTGATGATCCTTGCCCCCACTCGAGAACTGGCTATCCAGATCGGTAAGGATGCCGAAGTGGTTACCAAACACACCGAGCACAAAGTGGCGGTGGTCTATGGTGGTACCGGCTATGAGAAACAGCGTAATCAAATTGAACAAGATGGCGTGGATATCCTGATTGGCACCCCAGGTCGTTTGATCGATTACTTCAAGCAACACGTCTTCGATCTTCGCGCACTGCAAGTTTTGGTCATGGATGAAGCGGATCGCATGTTCGATCTTGGCTTCATTAAAGATATTCGTTATTTATTACGGCGCTGCCCTCAACCCGCAGATCGCACTAGCATGCTGTTCTCTGCGACTTTGTCATATCGCGTGCTTGAGCTGGCTTACGAGCACATGAACAACCCAACCAAGGTGACGATCGAATCTGAGCAAGTCACCGCTAAGGCGATTCGCGAAGTTGGTTACATGGTCGCCAACGATGAAAAGGTCAATCTTTTGATTGGCTTGATGCGTAAAGTTGGTGAAGCTCGCAGTATTGTGTTCGTAAACACTAAGCGCCAAGCCGAAAACGTTTGGGGCTTCCTTGAGGGCAATGGTTTTAAATCCGCTATCCTTTCAGGCGATGTGCCACAGAAGAAACGTGAGCGCTTGCTCAAAGAATTTGCAGCCAATGAATTATCTGTTTTGGTTGCCACTGACGTTGCTGCACGTGGATTGCACATTGATGGAGTAAGTCATGTGTACAACTACGATCTACCGGATGATCGTGAAGACTATGTTCACCGTATTGGTCGTACCGCTCGCGCTGGTGCAGAAGGTGATGCGATTTCATTTGTTTGTGAAACCTATGCGTTCTCACTCCCTGATATTGAAGACTACATCGGCCATAAGATCCCAATGGAGCCTGTGACCGGTGAGCTGATCGCTGAGATTGACCCGGGCAGTAAGGTAAAGATGGAGCGTAAACCTCGCCCGCCCCGAAATAATAATCGCACGGGCGGTAAAGGTGGCAATGGCCAAAAGCATCGTCACCATAACAAACCGCGAAGCGACAAGCCTGCGGCTTGAGCTTAGCCATCACACATGAAAAAAGCCCGGCAATGCCGGGCTTTTTACTGCTTAAGAGCTTATTCAGCGTGATATGACACCAAGCGCTCAACTTCATTCTTAGAGCCTAAAATCACTGGCACACGTTGGTGTAATGACTTTGGCTTAAGGTCCATGATGCGCTCATAACCGGTGCTTGATGCACCACCGGCCTGCTCAACAATCATCGACATTGGGTTTGCTTCATACAACAAACGCAACTTACCTTCAGTACCGTTATCTTTCATTTTCTGATCGATTGGGTACATGAAGATACCGCCACGAGTAAGAATACGATGAACCTCTGCTACCATTGAAGCAATCCAACGCATGTTGAAGTCTTCACCACGCGAACCTGTCTTACCAGCCAAACATTCTTCAACATAACGCTGAACAGGCTTTTCCCAATGACGCATGTTCGACATATTCACTGCAAACTCACGTGTATCTTCTGGGATCTGCATGTTTGGATGAGTCAGGATAAACTCACCAATGTTCATGTCCAAGGTAAAGCCATTAACGCCGTGACCGGTGGTCAACACCAACATAGTTGATGGGCCATATAAGGCGTAACCTGCTGCAACCTGCTTAGTACCAGGTTGCAAGAATGCACCTTCTTTATCACAGGTTCCGTCTTCACCATCACAACGCAAGATTGAGAATATCGTACCAACTGACACGTTAACGTCAGTATTTGAAGAGCCATCCAGTGGGTCAAACGTTAGCAAGTACTTACCACGCGGGTACTGCTTAGGAATCATGTAGATGTCATCCATCTCTTCTGATGCCATTGCCGCTAAATTACCTGACCACTCGTTTGCTTCAATGAACACTTCATTGGTCAGAATATCGAGCTTCTTCTGTGTTTCACCCTGAACATTCTCGCTGCCCGCAGAGCCCAGCACACCGATCAGCTCACCCTTATTCACCAGGTTTGAGATCACCTTACAGGCGGTCACAACGTCACTGACAAGCTCAGAGAACTCACCGGTCGCACCTTTGATTTGGCGCTGCTCTTCAATAAGGAAATGGGTGATAGTTTGACCCGGCTTCATATTCATGGGGAGGACTCCTTAGTCGCTGCCGAAGCGGTTGCCACTGCAACCACATAGGAAATTTATGACGCGATAGTATATAAGTATTAGCTTATTAATTAAACGCTAATAAAGGATTAATTTAAGCCTTCAGCAACCCAGGAAGCAGCTCAGAGAACCCTTCAACTGGAATAAAATCAGTTACTTGGCGCTTTTCTTGCCGCGAATCAGGGAAGGTAATTGCCACGATATTTGCAATGCCATAGCGTTCTGCTGACTTCAGTACATGCAACGAATCATCAACAAAAAGCGTTCGTTTTGGATCAAAGGACTCAATCTGCTGTAGCGCTGGCCAAAATTCATCAAATTCTTTCGCATGACCAAAGTCATGTGAACTAATCAAGCAATCTAAATGTTGATCAAGATGGGTTTTACGCATTTTTAGATCGAGCGATTTTCGATGTGCATTGGTCACCAACACACGACGTTTACCTCGCGCGGCCAATGCATCGAGGAATTCGGTTACATCCGGTAAAACATTGATCAGATGAGCGACTTCCTCTTTCAGCTCAGGGATATCTAGCCCGAGTCGATCTGACCAATAATCGAGACAATACCAGTCGAGCGTACCCGCAACCGCCGTGGTTTGAGCCGTACAGTCAGCCTTAGCCTCTTCAATGCCAATTCCCTTAAGCTCGGCATATTTATGAGGTACAAATTCAAGCCAGAAATGATTATCAAAATGTAGATCCAGCAAGGTGCCATCCATATCGAGCAATACTGTATCTATCGAATCCCAGTCCAACACTTGATCTACCTCACTTGCAATTACGCCCACTCTAGCGAACACTTAGAAAGATAAAAAGAAAAAACCTAACACCCTGAAATGTTGATCAAAATCGCCTCACTAATTTTCATTCTTGTGCTCTCACTACCTATGAGCATGGCACTGGCTGCGGGTGATGCTTTTAGTTTTGATGACCAACCCACTAGCGACCTAGTCACTTATCCTGACTGGTTCAAACAAAACTTCCTAGAGCTTGATGAAGACCTCGCCGAAGCTAATAAGAATGGCAAAGTTCTAGTGACCTACTTTGGTCAAAAGCGTTGCGCTTATTGCAAGCAGCTCATGGAAACCAACTTCAAGCTGCCAGATATCGTGAAATACACACGTGAACATTTTGACATTGTTCCCTTAGATATCTGGAGCCCTGAAGAGTTAACTACGCCCAAAGGGCAGGTTATGAGTGAGCGAGATTACTCGATCAGTCTTGATACCAACTTCACACCCTCTTTAGTTTTTTATAAACCTAACGGTGATATCGCACTTCGGTTACGTGGCTACTACCCTGCGTATCAATTTAGAGCGGCTCTCGAATATGTTGCTGACGAACATTACCTGGTCGAATCTTTCCCGGACTATCTCGCACGCGGAGATTCAACCTTACGCTTCGAAGCAGAAGATATGGTCGAAGAACCCTTCTTTGAAAAGCCACCCTTCCACCTAGATCGAAGCATTATTCCTGGTTCAAGACCACTTGCAGTATTCTTTGAACAAGGTAATTGTCACGCCTGTGACATCTTGCATACTGATCCACTCCGTAAACAACAGATTCAACGCCGTATGGATCAATACTTTGATTCTGTACAACTAGACATGTGGAGTGATGTGCCAGTCGTTACGCCAAGCGGCAAGGCGACGACAGCAAAAGACTGGGCTAAAGAGCTAGGGCTTTTCTACGCACCTTCAATTTTGTTCTTTGATGAGAAAGGCAAAGAAATTTTACGTATTGATTCGGTTGTACAGTTTGTTCGTCTACGTAATGTTCTTAACTACATCTCTAGTAAAGCTTATCTGCGTGAAAAGAACTATCTCCTGTGGAGCGCAAAAACCCGTCGCTTAATTGATGAGATGATGCCTCGCATGCCAAACCACATTTCTCAGCCAATGCAGCCAGTCGCACCTACAAAACCCAAGTAATGCTTGACGACGAACTGCATGAATTAATCATCAAGCACCTGGAAGAGCACTGCTCTGCATCCATTGGTCAATTAGCCGAAGCGCTTGGTGAGTCGTTTTTCAGTATTGACCAGGCCACCGATGAGCTCCGTGATAAGAATATCGTTGATAAAATCGGCGTTATGGTGATGCTCGAAATTCTTTGATGTTCGCCTTTGTTAAAAAGCTACTCACACTAAGTCTTGTTGTTTATCTTGGCGTATGTGCAGCCTTATTCTTTGCTCAAGAATCCTTGCTTTTTAAGCCCGACTCACATGTGGCAAATAAAAGCGCGATATTTCCTGAAGCTACCGAATACCGCATTCCAGTAAATGACACCCTATCCCTACAAGCTTGGTTTAGACCACCGAGTCATAAAGATGCCATCACGATTGTCATGTTGCATGGTAATGCTGGCAATCTGAGTACTCGCAAAAAACACATCGATAATTTTCGTGATACAGAGCGTGGCTTTTTAATCTTCAGCTGGCGCGGATATGGTAATAATCCTGGTATTCCATCCGAAGTCGGCCTCTACGCCGATGCCAAAGCAGTACTGGATTGGCTCAATCACAAAGGCATTCCAGATACGGATATCGTGCTTTACGGGGAATCACTGGGCAGTGGCGTGGCGATTGAAATGGCAGCCCATCGCCAACTCAAAGGCGTGATGCTTGGCGCGCCCTATACCAGCATTACCGAGATGGCGAAGCGTGATTATCCGTGGATGCCTATTGAGTTATTACTCAAACACCCTTTTGATTCACTCTCGAAACTTCCCCAGGTGACCGAGCCATTAGCGATATTGCATAGCCGTGATGACCGCGTGATTCCTTTTGCACTTGGCAAAGAGCTCGCCGAGCACGCACAAGCACCGAAACGCCTCTATGATTTTAGTGATCGTGGCCACACCGGATTTACCAAAACCGATCTCGACACGGCTTTAACGTGGATTCTTGAACAATAAGCCTGTTTCGGACGCGCGAATCGTTCTGTGGCGCAGGCTGTCCGTTATAATTCGCTTTTAGATTTCACCCACGAGGAGTTTATTGTGGCTGCGAATATTGGACGCGCTTACTTTGGCATCTACGGTTATCACTTCGACCCGGCGCAAGTGACAGAATTCATTGGTTTAGAACCAACAGCCACCAATGACGGAGGCACTCGTGGCAGTCTTGATAAGCCCGCATTGAGCTCTTGGGAGTTCTCAACCAAAACGATCAACTCGGATGAGCAAGTGGTTGATCTGTATAAGCTGATTGATGATGACCTATTAAAAAAGATTGAACCTTCGAAAGAGAAGATCATTGAGATTTGTAAAAATCTTAATCTTTCACCTCGTGTTGGTGTTGTGCTCACACTGTCAGTTGATAAGGATGAGGACGTACCAGAGGTCGGTTTTGGTTCGCGAATTGTGAAGTTTTGCTCTGAAATCGGCGCTTTTATAAACGTTGAATACGAGCTTTCGGAGCGGATATAAAAAAGGCGCGTTTAACGCGCCTTTTCTTTTTTTAAGCAGCCAACTCTTCAGCGAGCTTTCTGGCTTTTTCTTCTTGTGCCTGACAATGCTTTTTAGACAAAGGCTGTAATGCGTGCGGGAAGCATTCGAGAATTAACTCATGTTCATCTGCGACTTCTTCAGCTAAGCCAGCATTCTTTGTCATCTCAGCCAAGACGAGCTGAGCTGTCGCTTTATTAATTCGAATCATCACTGCCAAATGGAATGGCAACTGCTGTTCCATACACACAGCGAGACCTTTTTCATAAGCGCGCAACGCTTCTTCAACGCGGTCTGGGTTATTCTCAGATTCAGCCAAATGCTGCAATACAGCCGCACGATTATTGTGCGTGGCGGTTAGCTCCAACGCATAGTCATCGGCATTTAAGACAGACAAAGCATTCTTATGTGCAACAACTGCCTTTTGGAAGGTGCGATTACCCTTGAGTGCCAAACCATGTTGATGGTAAGTCACGCCAAGCTGATGCATGGTGAGCATCCACTCTTCAAGGTTGTCTTGTTTATTCCAAACTAATAGCGCATTAATATACGCATCAACTGCTTCATTGAGCACCTTACCCAAGCTCTCTTGGCGACCCAACGCCTGCTTGGCAGTACCAATGTTATATTGGGTTAACGCCCATTCAGCCGGTGTTTCTTCTTGGCTATAGACCGTTAACGCCTGATCAAAACACGCTAGCGCTTTTTCGTAGTGCTCAACACTAAACATCTTTTGACCTAAAGCAGCACACACATTACCTAAACGGTTTTGCTTATCCGCCCAAGATAAAGCGTCATCCGCTTTAAGCTCATCAGTGATTGTTGCTTCAATTGCCTCACTTAATGGTTCAAGAATATTCGCATTGAAGGTCTTTTGTTCATAATTGCCACGTGCGTGGAAAAAGATGTCCGCAATAGTGACACTGCCATCACGTGCAACAGAACCCGCCATGCTCTCTGGCAGCAAGCCAATCGCCCCAGCAACTGACTTCTCAAGTGCTCGGTTAATCGGATAAATAATGTACGCGTTGGAATAGCTCATTCCGCGCGCTCAAGTATTTGATCTAGGGTTGGGTTAGCATCAACTGCGCCACCCAAATCAATCTCTTCATCAGTGGCTTCTCGGATGCTCAACACCTCAAGTACGAAACGCACCTCGCGACCACACAAGGGATTATTGCCATCAACGGTCAAGGTCTTGTCATCGAAACGGGTCACGATGAAACTCTTCATCTCACCCTTTTCATTTTCCATGGTGATAGTGGTGCCGATCTCGCGATACTCTTCTGGCACATTCTCGATGTGATCAGTAAACACCAACGATTCATCACGCTCGCCATATACAGCCGTCATATCGATATCGACCTCGATCGTATCGCCGGCTTTTTTACCGTATA
>CAZEWM010000003.1:0-34782 GCA_964516045.1 uncultured Gammaproteobacteria bacterium | reverse complement strand
ACGGCCAAGCCCACATGGTGGATGTTGGCGGTAAGGACAGTACGCACCGTGTTGCCGTGGCGAGCGGTTCGATCAAGATGGATTCTGCTACCTTAGCCTTGATTGCACAAGGCGGTCACAAGAAAGGTGACGTGCTGGGCATTGCGCGTGTAGCGGGCATCATGGCCTCGAAGAAGACCAGTGATCTTGTCCCTTTGTGTCATCCACTACCACTGACGCATGTGTCGATCGAGTTTGAGATCGATGAGGAAAACCATAAAGTTGATGCCTCATGTCGTGCTGAAACACGTGGTCAAACCGGCGTGGAGATGGAAGCGCTGTGTGCGCTGCAAGTTGCTCTACTGACGATCTACGATATGTGTAAAGCGGTTGATCGCGGCATGGTAATTTCGGATGTTCAGCTAGAGCATAAGTCCGGCGGTAAGTCTGGCGAATGGAATCGCGCTCAGTGAACTCAACCTATTTTCAAGCCAGCTTTATTACCAGCGCGGCGAAATTATCCCAATCACCCGAAGACACCGGTTACGAGATCGCGTTTGCCGGTCGTTCGAATGCGGGCAAGTCGAGTGCGATTAATACGTTGTGCCAACAAACGGCCTTAGCACGCACCAGTCGCACACCCGGTCGTACCCAGTTACTGAACTTCTTTCGCATTGATGATCAACGTCGTTTAGTTGACCTACCCGGTTATGGTTATGCGGCTGTCGCACAAGATATCAAAGCCGATTGGCAAGGTGCGTTAGCCGACTACTTAGAAAAACGTGAGTGCTTACGTGGCGTGATCTTGATGATGGATTCGCGTCATCCGCTTAAAGATTACGACATCCAAATGCTCGAATGGGCCAACCACATTGAGATACCGGTACATGTGTTACTCACCAAAGTGGATAAGCTAAATCGCAAAGAACAAGCTATCTCGCTAGAGCGCGTAGATGCCGCACTGAAAGAGTTTAGTCTCGAGTTTAGTGTGCAGCTGTTTTCATCGCTTAAGCGCTGGGGTGTTGATGAGGCACATGAAAAGCTCGACCAATGGTTTGAGCTTTAACTTAGTGCGCCTCTTCCCAATTAGCCCCACTGCCCACTTCTACAAGTAGCGGTACATTCAAGTCAGCTGCCGATTCCATCAAGCTTTTGATTTTGGCTGTCGCTGAATCCATTTCGTTTGGCGCGACTTCGAACACCAGCTCATCATGCACTTGCATCAGCAGATGCACATCGGGTTTGTCGTTCACCAACCACTGATCCACCTTAAGCATCGCACGTTTGATGATGTCGGCTGCTGTACCTTGCATCGGTGCGTTAATCGCCGCACGTTCAGCGCCCGCGCGACGCGCTCCATTGCGCGCATTGATCTCAGGTAGATACAAGCGACGACCAAACAAGGTTTCGACATAACCCTGATCTTTAGCTTGCTCGCGCGTGCGATTCATATAGTCCTGCACACCGGGATAACGATTAAAGTACAGATCGATATAGTCCTGCGCTTCGTTACGCCCAACGCCGAGCTGTTTAGCTAAACCAAACGCCGACATGCCATAGATCAAACCAAAGTTAATTGCTTTAGCAGCGCGACGTTGATCGTCGGTAACACTCTCTGGATTATCGGCAGCAAACACTTCGGCTGCGGTAGCGCGGTGAATATCCGCACCTTCAGAGAAAGCTGTAAGCAGACCTTTATCCGCAGATAAGTGCGCCATGATACGCAGCTCAATCTGTGAGTAGTCAGCTGCCACCATGGTCCATCCGCTCTGTGGAATGAACGCACGACGAATACGTCGACCTTCTTCGCTTCGGATCGGAATGTTCTGTAGGTTTGGATCGGATGAACTCAAACGACCGGTTGCTGCAACCGCTTGGTGGTAACTGGTATGAATGCGTTGGGTTTGCGCATCGATCATCTCTGGCAACTTATCGGTATAAGTCGACTTAAGCTTGGCAAGGCCGCGATGCTCCAAGATAACGCTTGGTAACTCATGCCCCATCTCGGCAAGCTCTTGCAGCACATTCTCTGCTGTTGATGGCGCTCCCTTTGGTGTCTTTGCGATAACCGGTAGCGCTAACTCATCAAAGAAGATCTCACCGATTTGTTTTGGTGAGCCCATGTTGAAGTTGCGTCCTGCAATCTCATAGGCTTGTTGCTCAAGTTGATGCAATCGCTCGGCGAGCTGCGCACTTTGTTGTTTAAGTTGTGTGCTATCAATCACCACGCCTTGACGTTCGATACGCGAGAGCACTGATAACAGCGGCACTTCAAGATCAGTGACTAAGTTAGCTAAGCTTGGCTCTTGCTTTACTTTGGACCACAAATGCTGATGTAAACGCAAGGTGATGTCAGCATCTTCTGCAGCATAGGGACCGGCTTGTTCAATATCGATTTGATCGAAGCGTAATTGCTTAGCGCCCTTGCCTGCGATATCTTCAAAGTGAATTGTTTTAAGCTCAAGGTAACGCTCGGCCAGTGAGTCCATATCGTGACGGCCTGCACTGCTGTTATACACATAGGACTCGAGCATCGTGTCGTAAGCGATACCGTTTAATTCGATGCCATGGTTAGCAAGTACACTTTTATCGTACTTCAGATTCTGACCCACTTTTTTATGTCCATCCGACTCTAAGATGGGCTTCAATGCGGCGAGCACATCATCACGATGTAACTGTTCTGGTGCACCCGGATAACAATGGGTGAGTGGCACATATGCTGCTTTACCGGCTTCTATTGCAAACGATACGCCAACTACTTCGGCTTGCATGTAATCCAGGCTGGTCGTTTCGGTATCGAAAGCAAATAACTCTGCGTTTTTAAGCTGTTTTAGCCATGCATCAAAGTTAGCCTGTGTGAGTACGATGTCGTATTGGGCATCGATCTTTTCAGCCTTCTTTTCGGGCTGCGACTGTTCCGAAGATATCTTTTCACCTTTTGCACCATCGAGTGTGGCTAAGTAGCGACGCGACTCAATCCGCGTATAGTGTTTTCTCAACTCATCTGTGTTCGCTGCGCTTGGCTTTAGCAGATCAATCGTGACAGGCAGCGCTACATCGAGCTTTATGGTCGTAAGTTCACGTGAGAGTTTGAGTTGCTCGAGATTACCGCGAAGGTTTTCGCCAATCTTGCCTTTGATCTCTTCGGCATGTGCCACCAAGTTATCAATCGTCTCGTATTCGCCGAGCCATTTTGCCGCCGTCTTAGGGCCACACTTAGGAATGCCCGGAATGTTATCGGCGCTATCACCGACTAGCGCTAAGTAATCAATGATCTGCTCAGGAGTGACATCAAACTTATCGATCACGCCTTGTCGGTCCATCACCACATCATTCATCGTGTTGATCAAGGTGATGTGATCGTTAACCAGCTGCGCCATGTCTTTATCGCCGGTTGAGATTAGCGATGGCATGCCTCTATCTGCCGCTTGTTGTGCCAAGGTGCCAATCACATCATCGGCTTCGACACCGGAGATCATGACCAATGGCAGCCCCATGGCTTGAATGATCTGATGTAGCGGCTCGATCTGTTGACGTAAATCATCAGGCATCGGTGGTCGATGCGCTTTGTACTCGCTGTACATCTCATCACGGAATGTCTTGCCCGGGGCATCGAAGACCACGGCGATATGTTCTGGCTGATATTCATCGATCAGCTTGTTCAACATATTGAGTACGCCAACGATCGCGCCGGTCGCTTCACCGTGCGAATTGGTCAGTGGCGGGAGCGCGTGATACGCGCGAAACAGGTACGACGAGCCGTCGACAAGGATAAAGGGAGGTTGTGAATTCATGGCCTCAGGATACCTTGCTTGTATCTCTGAGGCATGACATTTTCTGTGTTAACTGGCGAGTTTTAGCTGCTCTTCTGACTGCACAATTCGCGCCTCCTTCAAGGTCACTAATTCCTCAGCGCTGACCGGATGAATCGCGATGGTGTTATCCAAGTCCGCTTTGGTTGCACCCATTTTGAGCGCCACCGCAAAACCTTGCAGCATCTCATCAACACCTTCACCAATCAGATGAATACCGACCACGCGCTCTTGCTCACCCGCGCAAATCAACTTCATTGCTGTGGTGGAGCCATGTTCATTTAAGGCGTAACGCATAGGCGTAAAGCTTGTCTCATAGACCTTTATCTCTTTACCTAAACGACGTGCCTGTATCTCGGTTAAACCCACGCTACCAATCTGTGGATGCGTAAATAAAACACTCGGGATGTTGTCGTAGTCGACCTTACGTTCGACCTGACCCGCGAAAAGCCGCTCGGCCAAGCGACGCCCAGCCGCAATCGCAACCGGTGTCAGCGCTGCACGACCCGTGATATCACCAATCGCGTAGATGCCATCAACATTCGTGTTCTGATAATCATCGGTTGGGATCATGCCGTTATCTAAACGTCTCACACCAGCTAGCTCAAGGTTTAAACCTGCTGTATTCGGACGACGACCAATTGCCCAAATGACACTATCAAAACCGGCATATTGCTCACCGTGTTTTGTGGCGACACAGAGTCCATCTTCACGGTTTTCTAGGGCATTCACCTCAACACCTAAGTTCAGCGAGATGCCTTGCTTCACCATTTCGCCCGCTAAGGTATCGCTGATCATTTCATCAAAGGCGATCAGTAAACGATCTTCCAAGCCAAACAATGACACCTCTGAGCCTAAAGCAAGCAGGACACCTGCAAGCTCGGCACCGATATAGCCACCGCCTATCACAGCGACACGCTTAGGCTGTTCTTTGAGTTCGAAGAACCCATCGGAGGTAATGCCTAATTCAGCACCGGGTATCGGTGGCACCATTGGCGTACCACCGGTTGCAACAACAATGTGGTCTGCGCGATAGATCATGTCGTTGACCCGTACGCTATGCGCATCAACAAATTGACCATAGCCCGTGATCACATCGATGCCTAGCTGTTGAGCATAGCCATCCCAATATTCTGTGATGTCATTGATGTATCGATCGCGACCTTCAATCAAGCGTGACCAGTCAAAACCCTGATGCTTAACATGATGGCCAAAACCTGATGCATCAGCGACTGCGTGCGCCAAGTGCGCCGCATACCACATCACTTTCTTTGGTACGCAACCTTGGTTAACGCAGGTGCCGCCCAAGCCCTGTGGTTCGATGATCGCAACACGTTTGCCTAACTTTGCAGCAACTTCTGCCACTGCAAGACCACCGCTACCGCCGCCCAACGTTATCAAGTCATAATGTTTTGTTGTCATGGCTACTCTCCACTTCACGGGGTAGCGAACTACCCCGATCATTTTTATGCCGCTTTCTTTTCTGCCGCTTCTAAGTGAGCAATTAACGCTTCTGATCCACCGATGTAATCACCATCAATAAACACCTGAGGAACCGTTTCCTTTCCACTTAATGCACGAACCGTACGAATACCGATCCCTTTGCCTAGGCTGATCTCTTCAAAGGCCATACCACGCTCGGAAAGTTGCTTCTTTGCCTCTGCGCAGAATGGGCAACCCGGCTTTGTCACAATGCTGATCGCAGCAGGCTTTTGCGCCTGAGGATTGATGTAATTCAGCATGGTGTCCGCATCTGAGACTTCAAAAGGGTCGCCAGGTACGTTGGGCTCGATGAACATCTGGTCAATCACGCCATCTTTCACCAGCATCGAGTAGCGCCAGCTACGCTGACCGAAACCGAGGTCTGACTTATCAACCAGCATGCCCATACCCTGGGTGAATTCACCGTTACCGTCTGGAATCAATGTCACCTGATCTGCTTCTTGGTGCTCTTTCCATGCATCCATCACGAAGGCGTCATTCACTGACATACAGACGATTTCATCGACACCTTCTTGTTTAAACACTGGCGCAAGCTCATTGAAGCGCGGCAAGTGGGTTGAAGAACATGTCGGGGTGAAAGCACCGGGTAGCGAGAACACCACAACAGTTCGACCGTTGAAGATCTGCTCAGATGTCACATCGACGAATTCACCGTTTTGACGGGTTTTAAATGTTGCGCTTGGGACGCGCTGACCAACCATTGAGTTCATTTCACCTCTCCTGTTATTAGGTAAAAACTAAGTGGAGAGGATTATTGATAGAAATCTATAATAGGTAAAATTTTATATTTATATCGGAATGATAGATTTTGGCTATTTACGCCAAAAGGTTGGCGTCAGCAGTACCAACAAGGTGAAGATCTCAAGTCGGCCAAGCAACATGGCAAAACACAGAATCCATTTGCCCGGATCATGCATCTGAGCATAGTTCAAACCCACCTCGCCAAGACCAGGGCCAAGGTTGTTAATACTTGCCGCAACTGCGCTGAAGGCGGTCATCAGATCAAGTCCGGTTGCCGCAAGTGCGAGATACATCACAGTGAAGCTCGCCACATAAAGCGCGAAGAAACCCCACACTGCTTCAATGATGCGCGACTGCACCACCTTGCCACCAATTCGGACTGGGATTTGTGCGCTTGGATGGATTAATCGAGTTATCTCTCGCATACCTTGCTTGATCAGCAGATACAAACGAATCACTTTGATGCCACCACCGGTTGATCCAGCACAGCCACCGACAAAACTAGCAAACAATAAGGTGATCGCAATAAAGCCCGGCCAGTTATAAAACTCTGCCGTGGTAAAGCCAGCCGTTGTACCTATCGATACCGCTTGGAATAATCCGTGTACCCATGCATCGCTCCAGTTATCGTAACTTTTTGTAAACCATAGGCCAAGAATAGTCACGGTAATGACGATCAGTTGAATCACGATATAGAACTTAAACTCATCATCGTGCCAATAACCTTTAGGGTTTTTTGAGCGGAAGGCGACAAAGTGCAGCGAGAAGTTAACAGCGGCTAACAACATGAAGACAACCGCAACCAAATAAATCGCGGTGCTATCAAAGAAGCCCATGCTGGCATCGTGTGTTGAGAAGCCGCCGATCGCCACCGTTGAGAAGGCATGTCCGATCGCATCAAAGACATTCATGCCCGCTACCCAATAGGCAAAAGCACAGGCTACCGTTAACGACAAATAGATCATCCACAAAGCTTTAGCTGTTTCGGTAATCCGAGGCGTGAGCTTTGAGTCCTTCATAGGGCCTGGTGTTTCTGCACGATAAAGCTGCATACCACCGATACCGAGGATCGGAAGTACGGCGACAGCTAAAACAATGATGCCCATGCCGCCTAACCACTGAAGCTGTTGGCGATAAAACAAGATCGACTCGGGCAGCTCATCCAGATGCGTGATGACCGTTGCGCCGGTTGTGGTTAAACCGGATACCGATTCAAAGATCGCATCGGTAATGGAGAGATGTGGATCGGTCGATAAGATAAAAGGTAACGCACCGGTTACCGTTAATACGGTCCAGAACATGACCACGATAATGAAGCCATCACGTACGCGTGCTTCGCGACGTACGTGTGCGACAGGCAACCAGATCAACATGCCCGCGGTAATGATGATGCCGAATGCAATTGCAAAGGCAAGCATCGCACCATCGTCGTAGATCCAAGACACCACAATCGGCGGCAACATGGT
This sequence comes from uncultured Gammaproteobacteria bacterium, assembly GCA_964516045.1. Classification (GTDB taxonomy): domain Bacteria; phylum Pseudomonadota; class Gammaproteobacteria; order Chromatiales; family Chromatiaceae; genus VMDJ01. The sequence continues at coordinate 27,281 of CAZEWM010000003.1, read as the reverse complement.
GACGCTAAAGACGGTCAACAAGATACCTAAGATACGTTGGATGGCTTTAAACGACATGTTTAGAAGAAGGTGACCGCCACTTGGAACAAGCGCTCAACGTCGACGACTTTGCGTTTATCGATCAAGAATAAGATCACATGGTCTTCCGCTTCAATGACCACATCGTGATGCGCCATAAGTACTTCATTACCTCGCACGATCGCGCCAATGCTGGTGCCGGTTGGTAACTTCAGTTCATCAATGCGACGACCGACGACTTTGGATGAGCTTTTATCGCCATGCGCAATTGCTTCGATTGCTTCTGCAGCACCGCGACGCAACGAATGCACCATCACTACATCACCACGACGCACATGCGTGAGCAATGAACCAATGGTGGCTTGCTGTGGTGATATCGCGATATCGATTGCACCTGACTGCACAAGATCGACATAAGCTGCACGGTTAATCAACGACATAACTTTGCGCGCGCCGAGTCGCTTAGCCAACATGGCTGACAAGATATTCGCTTCATCATCATTGGTGATTGCGCAGAATACATCGGTATCTTCGATGTTCTCTTCGAGCAGTAAGTTTTCATCTGCCGCATCACCATGTAACACGATGGTCTCTGGCAGATGTTCTGCAACACGCTTTGAACGACGGCTATCGTGCTCAATCAATTTAACGCGGTAATCATTCTCTAAGGCTGACGCAAGGCGACGGCCAATGTTGCCACCTCCGGCAAAGATTAAACGCTTGAAAGGCTTCTCGGCTCGACGCAGTTCTTTCATCACAGATGAAATATTTTCAGCAGTTGCTAAGAAAAACACTTCATCATCGGCCTCAATAACAGTACGACCCGTTGGCATGATGGCGCGATCTTTACGATAAATCGCTGCGACACGCGCTTCGGCACCTTTTAGATGATCATTCAGGTCACGTAACTCGTGCCCCACTAGCGGGCCGCCGTAATAAGCTTTGACTGCAACCAGTCGCACGCGACCATCGGCAAAGTCGAGCACTTGTAACGCACCCGGATGTTCAATCAAACGCAAGATGTAGTCGGTTACTAATTGCTCTGGACTAATCAAAACATCGATAGGGATCGCGCCGGGTGCAAACAGTTCAGGATGCTTGAGATATTCGGGCGCGCGTACCCGCGCAATTTTGCGAGGTGTTTTAAATAAGGTTGCAGCACATTGGCAAGCTACCATGTTGGTTTCATCACTATTGGTGACAGCGATCAACATGTCAGCATCTTCGGCGCCAGCTTGGCGTAACACATCGGGATGTGAGGCTTGGCCTTGTACTGTGCGGATATCGATACGGTCCTGCATGTCACGCAAAAGGCCCGCATTATGATCGACGACCGTGATGTCGTTTGCTTCACTTGCCAAGTTCTGTGCGACCGTTGTGCCGACTTGGCCTGCGCCTAAGATGATTATCTTCATAGCGTGATCAGACGTTGGATGATTGTCATACGATTATTCTACGCCTGAACGATCTCAGATGGCAGCGTTTAACTCGATATATCAGCAAACTTTGCATCAAGCAGCTTAGCAAGATCAGTCGGCGCTAATGAGACATCTAAACCACGCTTTCCGCCACTGACATACATCTCGTTTAAATCTAGGGCTGACTCGGCAATGACCGTCGGCAAACGACTTTTCTGGCCAAGAGGACTAATCCCACCAACGACATAACCGGTGGTTCGTTGAGCTTGTTGAGGAGCTGCCATAGCGACTTTTTTAACGCCAAGCGCCTTACTGAATGCTTTCAGGTTTAGTTGTTTGTCGACTGGCACAATGCCAACCGCGAGCCTTTTGGTATCGCCTTCTAGCGCCACTAATAAGGTCTTAAAAACCTGCGTATAAGGTACGCCAATTTTTTCGGCGGCCTCTAGACCATAGGCCTCGCTATTGGGGTCATGATCATAGGGATGAACGGCATGTGCTATGCCCTGCTTCTCAAGCAGCTTGATCGCTGGAGTCATTAACGCGATTTAATCTCAATGCCGCGATCACGCAATTTTTTGTAGAGGTTAGCTCGGTCGATACCTACTGCTTGCGCCATGCGACTGACGTTACCTTCTGCCAATGAGAAATGATGCTCTAAATACAACTTTTCAAATTCTTCACGCGCTTCCTTCATTGGCTGATCCATACTGATACCTACTGGCATCGCATCTGTACTTTCAGCGCGCACTTGACCCAGGGCGGTTTGCACCTCTTTAAGACTAACCTCTTCGTCTGAGCCTAAGATCAATACACGCTGCACCATGTTACGCAACTCTCGGATATTGCCTGGCCAGTCGTAATCACGCAGGAAGTTTTGTGCAGCAAATGAGAATTCTCGAAATGGCAATCGATCGACTAAGGTGAAGCGATCAACCGCTTCTTGCAGCAACATCGGCACGTCTTCTTTACGCTCAGCAAGCGAGGGGATCTTAATCGGTACAACGTTTAGCTGGTAAAACAGGTCTTCACGAAACTTATTTTCGGACACCAATCTCAATAAATCTTTTGCCGTTGCAGCGACAACACGTGCGTTGAGTTTCACTGGCGCTGCACCACCGACACGCAAGAACTCTCCGGTTTCAAGTGCGGCTTCTAACTGTGCTTGAGCTGAAATTTCTAGCTCTGCGATCTCATCTAAAAATAAAGTACCGCCAGCAGCTTGTTCAAGCTTACCGTATTCCACCTTGCCGTCTTGTTCGCGACCAAAAAGTTCAAAAGCTGACCCACCTTTGGTCACACCGGATGCATTCAACACGATGAAGGGTTGACTTGCACGGCCACTGTGATGATGCAAATAACGCGCAAAGGTCTCGCGACCCGAGCCCGGCTGACCAGTCATCAAAACCCAACTATCATGCTGCGCAATTCGACGAACCTGCTCACGCAGTCGAGTGATAACAGCACTGACACCTACCGGCTCAACAAAGTCACCCACCTTAATACGCAGGCCTTCATTTTCCATCGACATGCGATGTGCATCTAAAGCGCGTTTTGCTGTGGTAGTCAGACGATTCAGTGAAATAGGCTTCTCTAAAAAGTCATAGGCGCCAAGACGCGTTGCTTCAACGGCTGTCTCAACAGTGCCGTGGCCAGACATCATGATCACAGGACAAGGCAGACCTTTTTCTTCACTGAGTTCTTTTAATAAGGTAATGCCATCAAGCTCGGGCATCCAGATATCTAAAAAGATGAGATCTGGCTTGCTATCGCGTAATGCTTGACGAGCTTGCTCACCATTCTCAGCAGTTGAGACACGATAACCCTCGTCTTCGAGAATCTCGCCAACGAGTTCACGAATATCGGGCTCATCATCAACAACAAGGACATTTGGCGCGCTCATGAATTACTGACCTCTAACACTTCTTGGGTTCGCTCACGCACCGGCAAGCTTATCTGAATACTAGCACCACCTTCTTGACGATTTGATGCGCGGCAGGTGCCACCATGCTCACCAATAATACGTTTCACAATCGCCAAACCCAGGCCTGTGCCTTTCGGTTTATTCGTCACGTAAGGCTCAAACACTTGACCTAAAGAATCGACATCAAAACCGCTACCATCATCCTCGATACGTAATCTAAAACGCAACGCACCACTGGATTTAGATTGGCCAATCTCAGTGATGACGCGAACTTTACCGTCTTTATCACCTAGTGCTTCAAGGCCGTTCTTAACCAAGTTATGAATAACCTGTCGTAACCGCACCGGATCACCTTCGATCTTCACGCCTTTTGCACCGGGTGTAAAAGCAACAGGCGATTGCGCTGTTTCATAAAGCGCTAAAACATCGCCGATAAAATTATCAATTGTGATTAAGCGACTATCCATCTTCGATGGCTTCGCGTACTCAGAAAAATCATTCACCATCGACTTCAATGCATCAACCTGATTAACAATGGTCGTGGTCGAGCGATCCAACACGCGCGCTTCCTCCTCGGACATCTTCTTAAGGTAGTGATGTCGCAAACGCTCAGATGCTAACTGAATTGGCGTAAGTGGATTTTTAATCTCATGCGCCAAGCGTCGCGCAACCTCTGCCCATGCTGCATCTTTCTGTGCATGTACCAGCTCAGTAACATCGTCAAATACCAATACATGGCCTTGGTCTTTAGCTGACGCAGCGGGCAATACAGAGTGACGACATAATAATGTCTGGTGTCCATTCTCACGATATAAAGTGATCTGAGTATTAGCGGGCAATGCTTCGCCTTGTATCGATTGCCACATGCGATCAACAAAGGGATCTAGCACCGGCTTTTTCTCACTCAGACTCGTTAATGGTCGCTTTTTAAACTCACTCAGCGGCAAGCCCAAAACCATCTCTGCCGCTAAGTTTGCGGTGGTGATCTTGCCATGCTTATCGAGCGCAATAACACCTGTGGTCAAAGCACCCATCACTGTTTCAAGGTAGTTATGCTGTAGCTGTAATTCGTTTTTACTCATCTCAGCGGCATACCGTGCACGACCGATTCTTTGCGTCATTTGGTTAAACGAATCAACCAGAAAGCTCAACTCATCATCCACTTTAGGCATTGGCACTTGAGTGTCATACATGCCCACAGCGACTTTTTGTGTCGCAATCGAGATATCTCTGACCGGACGGACCAGTTGGCGCGAGGTGTATAACGCACCCCATATCGCACCAAATACTGCCAGTACCGCAGCTAGCGCTAAGGTGACAGCAAAGATGTCAAAGATCGCGTCTCGGGTTGTGCTCGTGCTTCTATATTCCTCTAGCGAACCTTGAACCTGTTTAATTAACGCCTGCAAACGATCAGGCATGGGATACAAGGCTTGCAAGATCAGTTCACCACGTTGACGTGGATCTGCGGCAAGCACCTTGATGTAGCTTTGCTGATCCGACCCCATCTCAAACATAGCTTGGCTTGCACCTTCACGAACGGCGACAAAAGCCTCGTCCGAAAATAGCTGCGAAACGATCTCAGTATTTTCACGACTCGTCGCTGCCGGCGCGCCCGATAAACGATAGGCAATTAGCTCAACCGCATCGGACTTAAGACGCGCTTCATCCAAAGCAAAGCCCAGCGCCATCTCTGATGCATCATCAAGTTGCGCCAAGATGCGTTCAGTCTCTTTAACCAATCCTTTTTTATGCAGGTCGAGTGCAGTTTGGCCGAGTGCATTAGCGCCATTCATCGCATCCTCAATCGAGACTTGGAACCAACTATCAACACCCTTAGACAAGAACTGCCATGAATAAAAATACACAATGGCAACCGGCACAAATGACAGCAAGATAAATAATCGCGCTAAGCGCACATTCAAACGCACGCCTGGCTCACGGCGACGGTACTCTCGCCACAGACGGAACAAATTGACGCCGACTACACCGGTCAGCGTTATCAAACCCATTGCCGTAAAGACCATCAACGGGATAAACCAATCGTCTGCCAAGACACTGGTCTGCTGGATTGCCTCACTCATTAAATAAAGCGAGCCAAAGATCAATGCGACCAACACCAGCATCGCAAGAACATCTATGCGACGGCGATCAATCATGGTTTATAGCCTTGTATAACGGTCTCTGCGCTAAGTGACCAATCTGATGAGATATAAGCTTTTGGACGAAGCGGCAGTGGTAACGCCTCAATGTCTAACTTTGCATCGAGCTCGACGTTATAAGTCTCTGACTTGTTTAGCTTTGCCACCTCAATCAATGGCATTGATTGAATTTCGCCAAGCTGAGTTAACGCCGCAGCTAATGTTGCTCGCCTTGTCACGCTACCACTATCGAGACGTTTTAATTCATACACCTTTTCGAGCAAACGGTAACGCAAGACGCTGCGCATACGATATTCAGCCAGGTCTTTGGTCCAAATCCATGCGCCTTGCTCTCGCACTTGAATATGCTTTTCAAAAGTAATTGGCACACCGTTTTGCAACGCCTCGATCACAGCAGGTGACAAAGTGATTTTCATCGAAGCATTCAGCATCAATCGCTGATCATCACTCACGTTGAGCTTAACGTTTTCATAAGCCATATCGGCACGGCTCGCGCCAGCCAGGAATATCACCAGCACGAAACTAAGCAGTCGTTGCATTGGTCTTTTCCAATAAGGCATAAAAAAATCCATCCATCGTCATTTCTCCGGGCAAAGTCTGGCGCCCTACTGCGCGCGGATGCCCCCAGGTTGCATCGATAGGTATGACCTTTGCGCCTCGCTGACGTCCCATAAAGGCTTGAATCTGCTGCTCATTCTCTTTTGGCATTAAAGAGCAGGTCACATAGAGAAGCTTACCGCCCGGCGCCAAACATTCCCACAGTGAATCTAAAATTTTAGCTTGGCGAACGGCCAAGTCCTCAATATCTGTCGCTCGTCGCAACATGCGCACATCTGGATGACGACGCATCACACCCGTTGCCGAACAAGGCGCATCCAACAAGATGCGATCAAAGGGCTGATCTCGCCAGGCTTGTGGTGGGTTTTCAGCATCAATAGCTTGCATACTCAAGGTCACACCACAGCGCTTTGCGTTTTGTGCCACGCGCTCTAATCGCTGCTCATCGATATCACAAGCGGTGAGTGTTATCTCTGGCTGATGCTGTGCTAAATGCATACTTTTACCGCCAGGCGCCGCGCATGCATCTAAAACACAATGGCCTGCTTGTAGATCTAATAGCTCAGCGGAAAGCTGCGCTCCGGCATCTTGTACAGACACTATTCCCTCATCGAAACCTGGCAACTGCAACACGCCCATAGGTTTATCAAGCACCAAGGCAGAAGGCACTGCCGCTAAGGCCTCAGCCTGAATATCATGTGTGATCAATTGATTAAGGTACTCGTCACGTGACACCTTGTGCGTATCCACGCGCAACGTCATCGGTGCGCGTTCTTGCAGTGCCTCCAAGATCGACTCAATTTTATCTGGCCATGCCTTTTGTAAAGCTTTCACAAACCACTTCGGCTGCGCATACGCAATCGATAAATCCTTACCGAGTAATGCATTTAACTCTGATGCATCGTCTTTGATCTCGCGTTGAACTTTTCTTAGTAAGCCATTGGCGAGCTTATCTGCCCATGGCTTATCAAGCTCACGCACCAATTCAACGATTGAAGAGATCGCCGCATGCTCTGCAGTTCGGCTATGCATTAATTGCCAGACACCTAACATCAGAGCAATATGCACATCGCGATCTTTATCCTTAAACGGTTTTTGTAAGCGGGCAGCAACAATCGCATGGCTTTGTCTAAACCAACGTGCCAAACCATACGAACTATCTGCCACTGAACGGCGATCAAGCTCAGACAAGTCTTTCGCGTTTTGTTCTATGACTGCATCTAAAGAGCGGCCATCCATCACGCCAAGGATGTTATCGACAACAAGACGACGCGAAGAGGCCATGCATTAATCGCCTAGGATTACGCCTTGAATATCTTGCGCATTGATAAAATCTTGCGCACTCATCGCACGCTTACCGGGCATTTGTAGTTGCGTAATGCGTAGCCACCCATCGCCTGTTGCGACATCGATGCCCTCCCGAGAGGCAGACATTACCATGCCAGGCTGAGCTGCCTCACCTTTAATGGCATAAGCAGACCAGATGCGCATAAAGGCATCTTCATAGCGCGTTTGTGCCACAGGCCATGGATTAAAAGCTCGCACCAATCGCTCAATGTCTCGCGCCGATTGCTGCCAGTCGATAGACGCTTCTTTTTTATCCAACTTCTTTGCGTAATTCGCCAACTCATCATTTTGAGCGGCAGGTTCGAAGCTCGGATCTTCAAGCATCGGTAGCGCTTTAATTAATACGCTAGCGCCCAACTCAGCCAGCTTGTCGTGCAGAGTGCCACCGGTTTCATCTTCTTCTAGCGTCACTCGTTCCATTAAATAGACAGGGCCTGTATCTAAGCCTTTCTCCATCTGCATGATTGCGACTCCTGACTCTTTATCACCGGCAAGCACAGCGCGCTGAATCGGAGCGGCACCACGCCAACGAGGCAGTAATGAGGCATGGATATTAATACACCCTAAGCGAGGCGCTTCGAGCACACTCTCGGGTAACAACAAGCCATAGGCCACTACCACCATCAAATCCGCGTGATACTTTTTCAGCTGATCAACGTCAGCGGCATCTTTAAAGTTAATCGGCTGCTCTACGGGGATGCCCGCATCAACAGCTACCGCTTTAACAGGGCTTGGGGTTAACTTTCGACCACGACCTGACGGACGATCAGGTTGCGTATATACCGCAACCACCTCATGTTCAGAGTTCAGTAACGCCTGAAGCGGCAACACAGAAAATTCCGGCGTGCCGGCGAAAATAATACGTAAGGAGTTGCTCATGGCGGCTTCCCGTAACAGCGAAACGAACGGTTAAGCTCGTTGACGGTTTTCTTTTTCTAGTTTTGTACGGATACGTTGACGCTTAAGCGTTGAGAGATAGTCGACAAACAATTTGCCATCAAGATGATCAATCTCATGTTGGATACAAACCGCCAGCAAACCTTCTGCTTCCATCTCCACCGACTCGCCATCTCGATTAAGAAATTTGACGGTTATCTTGTCTGCGCGTTGCACCATCTCGAAAACGCCAGGAACCGATAAGCAGCCCTCTTTCATTTCCTCAATGCCATCCTTACTGGTGATCTCTGGGTTAATCAGTGCCAAAGGCTCATCTTGATCCTCTGAAATATCCACGGTGATCACGCGCATCGGCACATTCACTTGAATAGCCGCTAAGCCGATACCAGGTGCGTCGTACATAGTTTCAAACATGTCATCGACGAGCTGCTTCACTGAAGCATCCACCTGCTCAACAGGTTTGGCCACCTCACGAAGGCGGGGATCAGGAAAATGCAAAATATCGAGTAAAGCCATTGTTTTTAACCAGAATCAGCGTCATTTCAGCACTCATTCGACGCCTGAAGAATCCATTTAGTTCTACCAAGGTCTGCCGAAAAGGCCTTTCATCTGAAAATGATACCTCAAAGCAGTGGTCATGGAGACCTTTGCAACGAGTAAAAATGGAAGAATTCCCATGAAAAGAACTCTTTTTAGCTCACTTTTGTCGCTATCTGCGGGCATCTTTTTATTAACGGTGGCGGCACAAGCCGATGTGTTAAAAATCAAACCGACCCACCCTGAACGCTACACCGTGGTGAAAGGTGACACTTTGTGGGATATCTCAGGTCGCTTTTTAGAACACCCTTGGCAATGGCCGGAAATTTGGCAAATCAACCCACAAATCGACGACCCTCATTGGATCTATCCAGGTGATGTTGTGGAGTTGGTTTACATCAATGGCAAACCACAGCTTCGCAAAGCGAGTGGTCGTGTTGTCTTAACGCCACAGATGCGCATCCGTGATGTTGCCGAACCGGTTCATGTCATTCCGATTAATGCGATTAAGCCCGTGCTTGAATCAGGCTATGTGGTTGCTAGCGAAACCGACTTTGGCTCATTGCCACGCATTGTTGATCTGAGCTCTGAGCGTTTGATTCTTGGCGATAAGTCTTCCATTGTTAAATATGGCGCGCAGCGTCAATTAGCGGGTAACGAGCAGCGTGTGTTTATCCGAGGCGATGTCACTCCGCGCGGCGTTTACGACATCATTCGACCCGCCGAGCAACTCAAAGCTGCAGACAGCGATGAGATATTAGGTCAAACGGTGATCAAAATCGGCGAGCTCATTGTCGCTCGCTCCAACGATACTTCTGCAGATGTGTCTGCCGGCTTGGTCACGCTAAGCCCGCGAGAAGTGAAGCTAGGTGATTATTTGGTGCCACATCAAGGGATCGATACCCCAATGGACTTCCAACCGAAGAAATCATCGATCAAAGATGGCAATGTAATCGGCTTTACAAAGCCCGGCCTACTCATCGCATCTATGGATACAGTAATCATTGATCGAGGTCAGGACACTGGTGTGACCCGTGGCGATGTCTTTGCGCTCTGGCGTGATGGCCGCCGAATTAACGATCCAAAAGACCAAACGAAATTACAGTTGCCAGAAGAATCTGTTGGTCTTGCGATGGTGTATAAAACCTTCGGTCAAGTGAGTTATGCCCTTGTGATGGAGTCCTATCGTGGAATTCAGATTGGAGATCATCTACGACAGCCCTAAACTGTTCGCCTATGAATACCTCATCAGCCGCCATTTCCAACAATGATAACCACACCCGTGATTGGTTATCGCTGATTCGCGCCCCCGGTCTTGGGCCCGCGACGCTCAAACCTTTTTTAAATAGTTCGAGCAGCGTCAGCGAACTACTTTTTCAGCTGCGTCAATCGTCAGATACGCGTATCAAAAAAGCACTCAATGGCATCGATGAGGCAAAAGTTGAATCTGATAAGAACTGGCTTGATTCGAGCGAAAATCAGCTCATTTCCTACTTTTCGCCACTATATCCTGTATTTTTGCGTGAGATGACCGACTCACCAATTGCCCTCTTTGCCCGTGGCGATATCGAACTTTTAAGCTTTCCACAGCTCGCAATAGTGGGTAGCCGAAGCGCCACTCAAGGTGGCTTAGTGAACGCAGGGGCATTTGCTGAATTTTTAGCCCGGAATGGCATTGTGATAACCAGTGGCTTGGCAAAAGGCATCGATGCCGCCGCCCACAAGGGCGCTTTAGCCGCTAATGGCGGAACCATAGCAATCATGGGAACCGGGCTTGATCGGATCTATCCCGCCGAGCACAAACAACTCGCGCATCAGATAGCGGATAACGGCTTAATTCTGACCGAATATCCACCCGGCACAGGTCCACATCCTGGCAATTTTCCACGACGAAATCGTCTGATAGCAGGCCTGTCACTGGGCACCCTTGTGGTCGAGGCTGCGGTAAAAAGCGGCTCACTGATCACGGCAAGACTGGCATCTGAGATGGGTCGTGATGTCTTTGCTATCCCAGGTTCGATTCATAACCCGATGGCACGCGGTTGCCATGTGCTGATTCGTCAGGGCGCAAAACTGGTCGAAACGGCAGAAGATATCGTCGAAGAGCTACTCCCCAAATTCTCGCCTCTTAAAAGTACAGCTGAACGATCAGAAACACTCGCAGGTTCAGCTCAGCTAGATGAAGATCATGCGGCAATTTTAGATGCCATGGGATTTGATCCAGTGACCACGGATCAAATCGTTGAAAATAGCCCTTTCAATGCCGCGGAAGTCTCATCGATTTTGCTCTTGCTCGAACTGCAAGGTCATGTATTATCAGAATCAGGTGGACGGTTCATTCGGCTACGTTAAGGCAGTAAATGTTCAATCGAACACATCACAATCTGACCTCATCACAGCGTTTCCAACAGGCGCACAGCCACTCTTTCCCTCTTCGAAAAGGACTCTCAGCATGAACGAAAATCTTATCGACGTTCTGGTTTACATCTATGAAAACTACATGGATAGCGAGCAGTCTGTGCCTGTCGATCAGATCACTTTAGAAGAAGAATTGATCAGCGCCGGCTTCCAGAAGGGTGAAGTGAACAAAGCCTTTGATTGGTTAGACGAACTAGCCTGGTGCCAAGGTAGCTTGAGCGAATATCGCGAAGCTCAGCCTAATGGCGCGATCCGTGTTTACACCGATCTCGAACAACAGAAAATGGACATGGACATCCGCAGCTTGCTGATGAATCTTGAGCAAATGTGCATTTTGGACCCAATGAGCCGCGAACTCGTTATAGAGCGCTGCATGGCGATTGAGACCGAAGAGCTCACCACAGATGATGTTAAGTGGGTGGTTTTACTCGTTTTATTGAATCAGCCAGGGCAAGAGAACGCCTTCGCTTTGATGGAGGAACTGGTCTACAACGGCGAGCCCCCATACCTTCATTAATGCCTCGCTTGAGGGAGCTTAATTTGCCACCCGGCTTGACATGACCCCTCAATCAAAGATATCCGTATAAATAGGACGCCGGCTGATGCCGGCGATTTCTTATCTTAAAAACTCTGGGATCACTATGAATCTGGTTATCGTTGAATCGCCCGCAAAAGCGAAAACGATCAAAAAATATCTCGGCAAAGATTTCGATGTGTACGCATCGTATGGCCACGTACGAGATCTTGTGCCTAAAGAAGGTGCCGTTGATCCCAACAATCATTTCGCGATGAAGTATCAGGTCATCGAACGAAACGACAAGCATGTCAAAACCATCATCTCTAAGTTAAAGAATGCCGACGCTCTATATCTCGCGACTGACCCCGACCGCGAAGGTGAAGCTATCTCATGGCACCTTTACGAATTGCTGAATGAGAAGAAGAAGCTAAAGAACAAAACCGTGCATCGCGTTGTCTTCAACGAGATCACTAAAAAAGCCGTACAAGATGCGGTCGCTAATCCACGTGAACTCTCGTTGGACTTAGTGAATGCACAACAAGCACGCCGCGCACTTGATTACCTTGTTGGCTTTAATCTGTCGCCACTGCTATGGAAGAAAGTCCGTCGTGGTTTGTCTGCAGGTCGCGTGCAAAGCCCTGCTTTACGTCTGATCTGTGAACGCGAAGATGAGATTGAGGCCTTTAAAGCAAAAGAATATTGGACTATTGAAGCGGACACCGAAAAAGACGGCCAAGGCTTTAATGCAAAGCTGACACATTTCGACAATGATAAGCTCAGCCAGTTTTCAATCACCAACGAAAAACGGGCAAAGACGGTTGAGTCTGCATTAAACGAAGCCGCCAATGGTGAGCTGACCATTGCTAAGGTTGAAAAGAAGCAGCGTAAACGAAACCCTGCGCCGCCCTTCACAACTTCAACACTGCAACAGGAAGCCGCACGCAAGTTAGGCTTTACCGCACAACGCACAATGCGTGTTGCTCAAGGTCTTTATGAAGGTGTGGATATCGGTGAGGGGACTGTCGGTCTGATCACCTATATGCGTACCGACTCGGTTAACTTAGCTGACGAAGCGATCGGCGAGTTACGCGACTTCATCAACGACACCTATGGCAAAGAAAATCTGCCAAAAACTGCACGCGTATTTAAAACTAAATCGAAGAATGCGCAGGAAGCTCACGAAGCGATTCGTCCAACCTCGGTTTTAAATACGCCCGATGGCATCGCTAAACATCTGGATAAAGATCAGCTCAAGCTTTACACCTTAATCTGGAAGCGTACCGTCGCCTGCCAGATGATTCATGCCACCATCAATACCGTGGCGGCAGACATGACTGCGGGCAATCACACCTTCCGAGCCAATGGCTCAACCATCGCTGTCCCTGGCTTTATGCAGATCTACCTTGAAGGTACCGATGACAGCAAGGGCGATGATGACGAAAAGATGCTACCAGAACTGACCGAAGGTGAAAAAGTTAAGTTACTAAAAGTCCGACCTGAGCAACACTTCACTGAACCACCGCCGCGCTTCTCAGAAGCAAGCTTGGTTAAGGCGCTCGAAGAATTCGGCATTGGTCGTCCATCGACTTACGCATCAATCATCTCAACACTGCAAGATCGCGAATATGTTGAGATCGACAAGAAGCGTTTCTATCCGACAGATGTAGGTCGCGTGGTTAATAAATTCTTAACCAACTACTTTACTCAGTACGTTGATTACAACTTCACCGCGCAACTTGAAGATGAGCTAGATGCTGTTTCACGTGGCGAGGAAGAGTGGGTGCCACTCTTAGAAAAGTTCTGGAAGCCTTTCATTGATCGCATTGAAGACACACAAGAAAACGTTCAACGCTCAGATGTCACCCAAGAAAAGATCGATGAGAAATGCCCCAAGTGTAACGAGCAATTATCGATCCGCTTAGGTCGCAATGGTCGCTTCATTGGTTGTACTGCATACCCTGAATGCGACTACACACGTAACCTGAATGACGATGGCGATTCGCCTGAGCCTGAAAAAGTCGGTCGTGATTGTCCTGAGTGTGGCTCGGAGCTGATTTATAAGACCGGTCGTTACGGCAAGTTCATTGGCTGCTCGTCTTATCCAGACTGTAAGCACATCGAGCCACTCGAAAAACCTAAAGACACTGGCGTCGAATGTCCTAAGTGTAAGAAAGGCATGATGATGGAACGTCGCTCACGTCGCGGAAAAGTTTTCTATTCGTGTTCAACATACCCAACGTGTGACTACGCGACTTGGAACATGCCCTTAGCCGAGCCCTGCCCAACCTGTCATTGGCCAATCGTGACCATCAAGACAACTAAACGCAGTGGTACGCAAAAGGTCTGTCCTCAGCAGGAATGCAGCTTCGCCGAAGCTTACGAAGCACCTCCTGAAGAATAAGCACCGCGCGTATGTCGTCACGTTTTCGTACACATCTCGCAGCTCGCATCATCCATCAGGGAGGCGTTGTCGCTTATCCAACTGAAGCGGTTTACGGCTTTGGTTGTGATCCACTCGACGCGCATGCTGTCGCGCGACTGCTTGAGTTAAAGCAACGTCCCGAGAGCAAGGGTCTTATTCTTATCGCATCACATGCCGAACAGCTGCGCCCGTTTGTTGATAATCTTGATCAGTGGTTACACAAGATTGGCAAGGAATGGCCAGGTGCACATACCTTCCTACTACCCGCGGCACATGATCTGCCACGCTGGGTAAACGGTGGAAATGACAAGATTGCCTGTCGCGTTACCACACATCCGATTGCCTCGGCATTATGTGATGAGGCAGGTCACGCCATCGTATCGACTTCAGCTAATCGTAGCGGCCAAGCGCCCGCAAAGAGCGCGTTTGAAGTACAGCTTCACTGCCCTGGATGTGACTACATTTTGAGTGGCGCTTTAGGTCAACTCGATAAACCGACACCTATCACTGACATTACGACTGGAAAGCGTTTACGCTAAGTCAATATGAGTAACACCCCCGATTTAGACGCCGTAAAAAATTATCTACTCGACCTGCAAGATCGTATCTGCGCTGCTTTAACCGAAGAAGATGGGCAAACCTTTGCTGAAGATGCTTGGGATCGTGAACAAGGCGGTGGCGGTCGCTCGCGAGTTTTAGAAAATGGCAATGTGTTTGAGAAAGCCGGGGTTAACTTCTCGCATGTGCATGGTGATGGCTTGCCACCCTCAGCAACAGCCGCACGCCCAGAACTTGCTGGTCGCTCATTCCAAGCCATGGGCGTGTCATTAGTTATTCATCCACACAATCCGTATGTGCCAACCTCGCATGCAAACGTGCGTTTCTTTATTGCAGAAAAGCCCGGCGAAGAGCCTGTCTGGTGGTTTGGTGGGGGTTTTGACCTAACCCCTTACTACGGCAATGTCGACGATGTGAAGCATTGGCATCAAACGGCTAAAGATGCCTGCATACCTTTTGGTGATGATCGCTATGACAAATACAAACAATGGTGTGATGACTACTTCCACCTAAAGCATCGCAATGAGCCACGCGGCGTTGGCGGCTTGTTCTTCGATGATTTAAACGAAGACGGTTTTAATAAAAGCTTTGCGATGATGCGTAGCGTGGGTGACCACTATGTGCCGGCTTACCTGCCCATCGTGCAACGTCGTAAAGGTACGCCTTATGGAGATCGCGAACGCAATTTCCAACTTTATCGTCGTGGTCGCTATGTTGAGTTCAACTTAGTTTTCGATCGGGGCACCATCTTTGGTTTGCAAACCGGTGGTCGCACTGAATCAATCTTGATGTCATTGCCGCCATTAGTGACGTGGAAGTATGACTATGCGCCTGAAGCAGGCACACCTGAAGCTGAACTCTACGAGGTGTATCTCAAACCAAAAGACTGGCTCAACGCTTAAGCTAGATTCTCATCGATCCACTGATCGATCCAATGCGCAGGCTTGGCTCCGGCAAAGCGTGACACCTCTTCACCATTAACGAGCAACATGACGGTTGGAAATCCTCGCACAGCATAACGACCGGCAAGCTTCATATTCTCGCCTTCGTCAACCTCGATCTTGGCGAGACGAATCTCCCCCTCTCGATCCGCAATCACTGACTTCAGTGCGGGTGCTACCGCATGGCAGGGACCACACCAATCTGCCCAAAAGTCCACCAACAAAGGGGTTTGATGGGATGCCGCTATAACGCTTTGCTCAAAATCTTCCAGATTGGCTTCAAAAATGTGCGATTCAGTCACGGTGATTCCTCAAAAATGCGGCCGCGATGCTATCACAATGGCCAACAGGCTTTGTTTTTAGCCGCTCAAGTCAGTAGCATTGCGCCAAATTTTATTTTTAAGCACTCCCCTCGACATGTCTGAAACGATTCGTATCGCAACTCGCAAATCACCGCTTGCCATGTGGCAGGCCGAACACGTGGCTGCCGCGCTGAAAGCTGCGCACCCCGGATTAGAGGTCGAGATCCTCGGCATGTCGACCCAAGGTGACAAGATTCTCGATACCCCTCTGGCCAAAATTGGCGGCAAGGGTTTGTTCGTTAAAGAACTCGAAGCTCGTATGCTAGAAGGTGATGCGGATATCGCTGTGCACTCGATGAAGGATGTGCCGGTTGAGCTGCCAGAGGGTTTGCACCTTGCCGTGATCATGGAACGTGAAGATCCAACGGATGCCTTTGTTAGCAATACGTTCACTTCACTCGATGAGTTACCGGAAGGCGCTGTTGTGGGCACGTCAAGTTTACGTCGCCAATGCCAGCTGAGTGATCGACGCCCGGATCTTGAGATCAAATCACTGCGCGGCAATGTGAACACTCGCTTACAAAAACTCGATGACGGTGAATACGATGCCATTATCTTGGCTTCCGCGGGTTTGATTCGCTTAGGCTTTGCCGATCGCATCCGTCATGCGCTCGATACTGAAGATAGCTTGCCAGCGATTGGCCAAGGCGCTGTTGGTATTGAATGTCGTTCTGATGATCCACGTGTGAACGCGTTGCTTTCTCCTTTGCACCACAAAGATACCGCCGACCGTGTTGCCGCAGAACGTGCCATGAATGCTCGTTTAGAAGGCGGTTGCCAGGTGCCGATTGGCGGCCACGCCATCCTTGAGGGCGATGAGATCTTCATGCGCGGCTTGGTAGGCACCGTCGATGGTAGCGAAGTGATTCGTGCCGAAATTCGTGGCTCGCGTGACCAGGCGGCCGAGCTAGGTGTTGTTGTAGCAGAAGAGCTACTTGCTCACGGCGCTGACACCATCTTGCGTGAGCTTTACGAAAACGCATGAGCAAAAAGCCTTGTGATCTAGCTGGCTTATCTGTGCTGGTTACCCGTGCTGAAGCACAAGCCGACGCTTTTTGTGAATTAATTCAAAATGCACACGGCCGTCCTGTGCGCTTTCCAGCTCTAGAGATCTTAGGTCCTTCAGATAAGAAAGGCTTGAAACAACAGCTTGCCGACCTATCAAAAATTGACCTACTCATTTTTGTTAGCGCGAATGCCGTGCGTTATGCCTTTCCACATTTTCCAAACAACATTCCGTTTAATTTAGAGGTCGCCGCGGTCGGTAAAGCTACTGCTGCTGCTTTGGAGGAGTGTGGTCTCGATGCAACTGTGCTGCCCGATGAGCAGATGAACTCTGAAGGCTTATTGGCTTTACCTGCTCTTCAAGTGGTTGACGGTAAAACGATCATCATCGTGCGTGGCAATGGGGGTCGTGAACTTCTCAAGGATACCCTGACTGAACGTGGCGCTAGCGTGAGCTATGCGGAGGCATACCGTCGCCAACTTCCGCAGCGAAATGCCAACAACCTGGTTCAGAATTGGTCGAGCTGGGTTGATGTGGTCAGCGTGACCAGTGTCGAGCTACTTAAAAATCTTTGTCAGCTCATCGGCGCTGATGGCGTTGAGCGACTCAAGCGAACGCCACTAGCAGTCATCAGCGAACGTGTTGCTGAATACGCTGACGAGATGGGTTGCGAGGCTATTTACGTCAGCGACGAACCATCGGATTCGGCTTTACTAAAAACCATCTGCGAGATCAATCTCGAGTTACTCAAAGCGCAATAGAGCAAGACGCAGACCACTGCCTTTGCTAGTCTTATGGGGAAGACAATCCGGTAGAGTTTTGACGCAGATATGACCGAACCCAAAGATAAAGAAAATGTTGTCATTGATGTCACTCCAGAACCTGAATCTGGACCTGAAATGGACTCAGTGACTGAGCCAAACTCAGCGCAACCTCCCAAGAAGAAATTCCCACTCTTGATCATCACCACTTTTGTGGCATTAGGGCTTGCCATTGGCGCTTTGATTTTTGCTTATCAAGCAACGCAGGGTACGGCTGAAGAGCTGAATGCACTCAATGTGAAATTCCAACAGAGCCAAAATCGTCAAGCGCAACTCACGGCAGCCTTGCAACAGACACAACAACAAGCACGCTCGCAAGCGAGCCAGGTAGATCAGGTTAACCAAACTACGGCGCAGCAACAAAAAATTCTCGAAGAAACGCGTGCTCAGCTCTCCGAGCAACAAACCAAACTCGCTTCAGATCAAAACGCGCTGCAATCACGTGAACAGGCCCTGCTTGCGCGTCTCGATGAAATGAAAATGCATCTGCGCTCAGACAATGGTCAGTGGATGGTTTCTGAAGCAGAATATCTATTGCGTCTTGCCAGTCATCGCGTTTCATTAGAACGTGATTTAGCCACCGCCCGTGAAGCGCTGTTGCTCGCTGATCAACGTTTGCGTGATACGCGTGATCCAGGTTGGCTAGCGGTTCGTGAACAGATAGCACGTGACATCAACACCATTGACGGCACATCGTTACCCGATGTTGCGGGCCTATCAGCTAAGCTGGGCGCGTTAATTGAACAAGTGCCTCAACTAAAGCTCACCAAGAACACACTCGGCAAAACGAGCGAACCTACCACTGATGCCGTAACAGCCAAAGACCAAGCACGTACTTGGGACTCTTTGCTTGATAATTTAATTGCTGGTTTTAAAAACACGATTCGTGTGCGTCGCAATGATCAACCGCAACAAGCAATGCTAGCGCCAGAGCAGCAATACTTCCTTTACGAAAACCTTCGTCTACAACTAGAAGGCGCTCGCTTGGCGATTGCGAAAGGTGACCAATCGCTGTTCCAAGATAATTTAAATACGATTTCGAATTGGCTTGGTACTTACTTCGACCCAAGTCATCAGTTGGCGCAAGCAATGTTGAATGACGTCAATGAACTTAAAGCCATCAACATCAAGCCTAGCCTGCCTGACCTAAATCGCTCTCTGCATGAATTGCAGTTGCGCAAAAAGCTGACAGAAGATCTCTCGCGTGCCGGCAGCCCAACACATCCGGTGGCGCCTAGCGCACCCATCGCGCCGCCTATGATGAACCTGATGCCGAGCGTGACTCAATGACACGTTTGCTTAAGATCTGGCTAGTCATCCTGCTTGGTGCTGGCATTGGCGTCATCGCAACACGTGATAACGGCTATGTCATGTTGGCCTTCGGTGTATATACCGTTGAGATGAGCTTGGTCTTATTGCTGATCATTATCGCCATGCTCTTTGCGGTGATGTATTTCAGCATTCGCGCATTAGTACGCTTCTACCGCCTACCCTCAGATGTGAAAGATTGGTCGCAACGTCGTGGTAACCGTGCTGCACAGAACGCAATGACCCGTGGCTTGCTTGAATTATCTGAAGGCCAATGGCGTAAAGCTGAAAAACGTTTGGTGAAATTTGCTGATCGTTCAGAGACGCCTTTATTGAACTACCTTGCTGCTGCTCGCGCAGCACAGCTACAAGGTGCGCATGAACGCCGCGATAGTTACATTCGCCTAGCACATAAACACATGCCTTCAGCTGATGTGGCTGTCAGTATTACTCAAGC
Source organism: uncultured Gammaproteobacteria bacterium (assembly GCA_964516045.1). Classification (GTDB taxonomy): domain Bacteria; phylum Pseudomonadota; class Gammaproteobacteria; order Chromatiales; family Chromatiaceae; genus VMDJ01. The sequence goes on along the minus strand of CAZEWM010000003.1, from coordinate 7,610 downwards.
AGAACTGCAAATGGCAGATCATCAGCTTGATCAAGCACTCGATACTCTACGTCACTTACGCGATGTCGCTCCAAACCACACCTATGTGTTGCGCTTGCTAATGGATCTTTATGATCAAGTCGGTGACTGGGAGCGTTTAAGTGAACTGATGCCAGAGCTTCGTAAGCGCAAAGTGGCTTCTGCCGAACAACTCAAGTCGCTGGAAAAGAAAGCGTATAAAAAGTTATTAGAAGCGAGCTTTTTAGACAGCGATCCTGAGCAACTCAGCTATCGCTGGCGCAATGTGCCAAAAGCGTTACGTGAAGACCCTGCACTGATTGCTGACTATGCCAGTTACTTGCAAGAACGTGAGCGCCACCAAGAAGCGGAAGAACTTTTACGCCAAGCGCTTAAGCGAGGATGGGATGTTGAACTGGTTGAGCTTTATGGTCAGCTCGAATGTCCTAATGCTGCGAAGCACTTATCGCGTGTTGAGGCTTACCTGAAAAAATATCCTAATGATGCAACGTTGCTGTTGAGTCTTGGTCGACTTTGCTTACGTTCGCAGTTGTGGGGCAAAGCCCGTGCCTATCTTGAAGCGAGTGTGGGTAACGACGGCCCAGTCGCTGCTTACCGAGAGCTAGCTAGGTTACTCGAGCACATGGATGAGCCAGAAAAAGCATTAAGTATTTATCGTCAAGCGGTCTCGCTTGAGCATGATCATTTGATCGCCTTGCCGGAACATATCGGACACCATCCGCGTACTTCTGACGCACAGTAAGTTTTATGAAATACAAAGATCTTCGCGATTTCATTGCGCAACTCGAAGCGCAAGGTGAACTCAAACGCATTCAACAAGAAGTTGATCCTTATCTCGAAATGACAGAGATCTGTGATCGTGTATTACGCGCCGAAGGACCTGCGCTGTTATTTGAAAACGTTAAGGGCTCATCAACGCCTGTGTTGGGGAATCTATTCGGCACGCCAAAGCGTGTGGCGATGGGCATGGGCGAAGACAAGGTCGAGGCATTGCGTGAGATCGGCAGGCTGCTTGCGATGCTCAAAGAGCCTAGCCCTCCGAAAGGAATGAAAGATGCGTGGAAGCAATTGCCGATGTTTAAAAAGGTGCTCGACATGGCACCGAAAAAAATCAAGAACGCAGCATGCCAACAACATGTGATTGAAGGTGATGATGTCGATCTTAAAAATATCCCGGTGCAGACTTGCTGGCCAGGTGATGCTGGACCACTGATTACTTGGGGCTTGGTGATAACACGAGGCCCAGAGAAGCCTCGCCAAAACCTTGGTATCTACCGCATGCAGGTCATTGGAAAGAACCGCGTGATCATGCGTTGGTTAGCCCATCGCGGTGGCGCGCTCGATTTTCGTGATTGGCAACAGAAGCATCCTGGCGAGCCCTTCCCAATTTCAGTTGCTCTAGGTGCAGACCCAGCAACCATCTTAGGTGCGGTAACACCTGTGCCCGATACGCTCTCTGAATATGCATTTGCTGGCCTCCTTCGTGGCAGTCGCACCGAACTGACCCAATGTATTGGCAATGAGCTGCAAGTGCCGGCTTCGGCGGAGTTTGTTTTAGAAGGTCATCTGCATCCCAACGATAATGCGCCAGAAGGGCCGTTTGGTGATCACACCGGCTATTACAATGAAGTCGATGAATTCCCTGTGTTTACAATTGATCGCATCACTCATCGTGATAAGCCGATCTATCACAGCACTTACACGGGACGACCACCGGATGAGCCCGCAATTCTTGGCGTTGCACTGAACGAGGTCTTCGTCCCTTTATTGCAAAAACAGTTTCCGGAGATCACTGACTTCTATTTACCACCAGAGGGCTGCTCTTATCGCATGGCAGTCGTCAGCATTAAGAAACAATATCCCGGTCATGCTAAGCGCGTAATGTTTGGCGTGTGGTCTTTCTTACGTCAGTTTATGTACACCAAGTTTGTTGTCGTTGTTGATGACGATGTAAATACTCGCGATTGGAAAGATGTCATCTGGGCAATGACGACACGCATGGATCCTGTGCGCGATACTACGCTTGTTGAAAACACACCCATTGATTATCTCGACTTTGCTTCACCAATCTCTGGCCTTGGCGGCAAAATGGGTATGGATGCGACGAATAAAATGCCGGGTGAAACGAATCGCGAATGGGGAACGCCAATTGTGATGGATGCCGAGGTTAAAGCGCGTGTTGATGCGATGTGGGAATCGCTAGGGCTAGACAAACCTTAAAAGCAGCTTGGCAAGCCTTCCTCAAGCGTGGGGTACTTCAACGTAACACCGAGCTCTTCGACGAGCTTACGATTACTTAAACGACGCGATTCAGAAAGATACGACAACAAACCATCTGATAATTCGGTGCGCGCTTCTTCCATTGAGATAATGCGTGGTCGCTCTAAGCCAGCAAGATCAGCCACCCTATTAAAGTAGTCGGTCATATTGCCCGGCTGCCCATCGCAAGCGTTATACACAGAGCCACTCTCACCTTTTTCAGCCGCGGTTAGTAATGCGTTAACTAAATCATCGGCATGAATACGGTTCGTCCAAGGTGCATCCACTTCCGAAACCATCGGCAGTTGTTTACGTAAGCGCATCAATGGCAATTTATCAGGGCCGTAGATGCCTGCAACACGCAAAATAATTAACTCACCGCCCGTCTGCTCACACCATGCCTGCCACTGCTGTTCAGCTGACCAACGACGTTTCGCACGATCGACCTCAGGTTTAGCCGGCCATGTCTCATCAACCCATTCGCCATGGCAATCGCCATACACGCCTGTCGTACTCAAATACACCACACGCGTTGGCTGGCCACTGTGTGCAAACCCCTCAATCAATTGAGTCGTGCGGGTATCGTCTGTGCCTGCAGAGGGTGGCGGCATACACACCATCAAGGTTTCGTCTTTGGTGCTGTTTTGTGGCAAACCCTTTTGATCTAAATCGCACTGGATAGCTTCGATACCCAGTTGCTGCAGCGTATTAAGACTTGCATCACTGCGCACAACACCCGTGACTGTTTGCTTGTTTTGAATAAGTTGTTGGGCCATTCGCTGCCCGATATAGCCGCATCCTACGATTAACATGGTCGCCTTAGGTTTTAATCCAGAGTCTTTTCTTAGAGAATGCGCAGATTCTCGCATTCTGACCTTTGAGTTTCTATGAGTTTTACGATCACACTAAAGCCAAGTGGTGAGCAGTTCACCGTTAATCCCGGTGAAGCCATTTTGGATTCGGCAATCCGCCAAGGCGTTACTATGCCTTACGGTTGTCGCAGTGGTCGCTGTGGTGCCTGTGTGGCAAACATCGTTGAAGGTGAGATCAGCTATCCCTATGGTGAGCCCATTGCCCTAGACACCACCAACCCTAATATTTGTCTGCCATGTGCGTGCAAGCCCGAAGGTGATGTCACCCTAGAGGTAAAAACCATTGGTCAAAAGGATGAGATTAAGGTGCGTATGTTGCCTTGCCGCGTACACCAAATCGATCACCTCGCACATGATGTTATTCGCCTACTGCTTAAACTGCCTGATGGCCAACGTCTGCAATTCAGAGCCGGACAGTACATTGAGTTTGTTTTAGCCGATGGTCGTCATCGTGCATTCTCTATTGCCAATGCGCCACATGACGATGCGTTTATTGAGCTGCACATTCGTCACGTAGATGGCGGCAAGTTCACTGATTGGGCCTTCTCGCAAATGGAAGAAAAAGCCATCTTGCGTATCGAAGCGCCGCATGGCTCTTTTGTTCTTGATGAAAAGTCACAACGTCCCATGATCTTTATGGGCGGTGGTACCGGCTTTGCGCCATTGAAAGGCCAGATTGAACACGCTTTCCATATGGGTATCTCACGGCCTATGACACTCTACTGGGGCGTACGCTCAAAGCGTGATCTGTATTTGCCTGAGCTACCAAAGACGTGGGAAGCCGGCTTTGATCATTTTAAGTTTATTCCTGTGTTATCCGAACCGGATGCCGACTGGGAAGGTCGCACAGGCTATGTACACGAAGCTGTTTTAGCTGACATCAACAACCTTGCTGATCACGATATCTATATGGCCGGTCCGCCCATTATGGTGAAGTCAGGTCGAGATGCGTTCTTAGCCGCGGGCGTTTCGGATGACCATATGCACTATGACTCATTCGATTATGCAGATGACTCAAAACTGAAGAAATAAAAAGGGCGCTAACCGCCCTTTTTTAAATTCGAATACCACCCATACGTTTTCGCATCCGCGCATCAATCACATAAGCACCTATTGCTATACCGACAAATAACAAAATCACTACACTGATTGCAGCAAACCACATCTGTTGCCAAACAGGTAAGTCCAGATCTTCTTTTGCGACTTTATCTACGCTGACTGCTTCACGAATCACACTCAGTTTTTCTTTAAGCGTTTCAAGTTCGAGCTGTTGCTGTCGAGCAACCTTAAGTTCTGCCTCAACTGTTTTAAAGCTATTCAGCTTATCTTCTGCTTCTTTGAGTGCTTGTTTTAACTTAGCTTCGCGCACACTCGGCAAGCTAGTCACGGCATCTTTCGCAGCAGCCAAGGTCTTGCTATTTTTTAACTGGCGTAACTCTGCTTGCACTTCGAGCAGCTTTACTTCAGCAGGCTTCTTGTCACTAATATAAGACTCCTCGATCCAGCCTTCGGTTTTATCGCTCAAACGAACTTGTACGCCTTTGCCATCACGCGACAACACTTCCAAGGGCTGCCCAGTAGTGACAACTTTGAGTGGATCGCCGCTTAAAGACTTGTCGCCATACAAACCAGCAGCGAGTTGATCGGTCACATAAGCGGCATGTGCAAAACTTAAGCAGCTGATCAAGATGGTAAAAAGAAATTTGGTCATTGAAGGGTTCTTTGCTCTTTATTCAACCACCAACGATACAGGCCAACCGCGGCTTCTCCAAGCTTACTCACCATATCTCGGTGAGAATCTTCATCCGGTGGATCGAACATATCGCTTTCTTTATAGAGATTGAAGGCAAAGATAATGGCCAGCAATTGATTCGATTGTGGATCATCCATCGCTTTCTGCTGGGCACTATCATCAAGCTCACCCAATCCCTCGGCATAGCCCTCACACCAACCATAAGGAATGGGTAAGTAACTACCATCTTCACGCGGGTACTGCATGATTAAGGGGCCATAGTCGCCGGTTTCTAGATCACGCATCAGTTGATTTTGAAACTTGACCAACAAAGGATCAATGCCATCGATATCTTCAAGATGTCCCATAATGCGTCGGCGAGCATCGGCAAGCGAGATAACCTCAGGGTGTGCGGCAACTGCTGTTAAGAATCCATGTGCCACATCTAACGGCATGCTGTGTGACTCTTCGATGTGCTCAACCAATGCACTTTGTAGTTTGTCGAGCTCTTCAGGTTCGAGGTGATCACTCATGCGGCAATACCCGAATGACGCAATAAGGCATCAACAGATGGTTCACGACCGCGGAAGGCTTTAAACAATTCATCCGCATCACGTAAACCGCCCTGCGAAATAATCTCTTTTAAGAAAGACTCGCCAGTCGAGCGATTAAACACGCCCTCTTCTTCAAAACGAGAGAAAGCATCAGCAGATAACACCTCAGCCCACTTGTAGCTGTAATAACCCGCAGCATAACCACCGGCAAAGATATGCGTGAAGCCTTGTGCAAAGCGATGCCACTCAGGCGGCTGAATCACCGCAACCATCTTACGTACATCCGCAAGGATCTCTTCAACGCGTCCACCTTTGTTCACATCGTATTCTTGATGGATACGCATATCGAATAATGAGAACTCTAATTGACGAACCATCATCATCGCGGACTGGAAATTCTTTGCTGCCAGCATACGTCTATATAGGTCTTCTGGAATTGGCTCATTGGTATCGACATGACCAGAAATAAGGTCCAGCGCTTCACGCTCCCAACAATAGTTCTCCATAAATTGAGATGGCAGCTCAACAGCATCCCATGCGACACCATTGATACCCGCGATCGCGGGATAGTCGACCTGAGTCAACATGTGATGCAGACCATGGCCAAACTCATGGAACAAAGTCTCAACTTCATCATGCGTAAGTAACGCAGGCTTGCCGCCAACTGGCGGCGTGAAATTACACGTCATATAAGCCACAGGAATTTGGCGATGCTTAGACGTGACTAAGCGTGACTGACACGTATCCATCCAAGCGCCGCCACGCTTGTTTTGACGTGCGTACAAATCGAAGTAGAACTGCCCTAAGACCTCGCCTTGCTGATCCTTAATCTCATAGAACTTAACGTCTTTATGCCAAACATCAACACCCTCCTTCTCAACGAACTCGACACCATATAAACGACTGACGACCGCAAACATGCCAGGAACAACTTTTGTCTCTGGGAAGTAAGGCTTCACTTCTTCTTGGCTAACGCTATAGCGCTGCTGACGAAGCTTTTCTGAGAAGAACGCAACGTCCCACGGCTGCAGATCATCATGGCCTTGTACTTTCGCAAACGCGCGTAACTCGCTTAGCTCTTGTTCTGCTTGTGGCTTAGATTGTTTTGCCAAGTCCTCCAAGAAGCTCATCACTTGCTCGGTGGAGTGCGCCATCTTTGTCGCTAACGAACGTTCTGCATAGTTATCAAAACCTAATAGCTGCGCTTTTTCATGGCGCAAGCCTAAGATCTGATCCATCAGTTGCGTATTATCAAACGCAGGATCATGTGGGCCTTGGTCTGATGCACGGGTGTTATACGCTTGATAAAACTCATACCGCAGATCACGATTTTCACAATAGGTCATGACAGGATAGAACGATGGGTAATCTAAGGTGAAGACATAGCCTTCAAGTTCGCGTTGTTGTGCCGTTTGCTCCGCTAATGCCAATGCAGAATCAGGCAAGCCGGCAAGCTCCGCTTTATCACTAATCACCTTTGACCACGCATTGGTGACATCTAAAACATTTTCAGAAAACTTACTGGTGAGTTGCGATAACGCTTGGGTAATTTCTTTATACCGCGCTTTCTTATCATCACTCAGTGCGATGCCCGATAATTGAAAATCGCGTAATGCGTTATCCAACACTTTACGTTGGCCTTCATCAAACGACTGATCACTGTCAGCAAGCTTTTTATACATCGCATACAAGGCTTCGTTTTGACCCATCTCTGTTGCATAGTCAGACAACTTCGGCAAACAGGCGTTATAGGCTTCACGCAATGCATCAGAATTAACCACTGAGTTCATATGCGAGACCGGCGACCATGCGCGCTCTAACTCATCATCCCATTGATCCATTGGCTCAATGAAATTCTCCCACGTCGGCTGATCAATCGACTCGAGCAAATCAGCGATACGCTCGCGATTGCGTTTGAGTAGCTCATCGACAGCAGGCTCAACATGCGACGGTTCAATCGTCGAAAATTTTGGCAATCCAGAGAAATCCAATAAGGGGTTATTCATAGGTCTTCTTTTCTTGTGTTTAATGTGTGAATTTTCGCATGCCCACCGATGGAAAGCAGCGTTTGTCATGTTCTTATTCTGACCCTGACTGCTATAGTCAGTTCCACGTTATTGCTGAGGTCATCATGTCAGACATCCGAACCTTTGAAGATCACGAGCCGCAGATCGC
>CAZEWM010000002.1:0-38887 GCA_964516045.1 uncultured Gammaproteobacteria bacterium | reverse complement strand
CACCCGCGGCATCATCGACTGACTCACCGAGCAATTTGTATTTGCCGATACCTTCGACCAATACAAGCTGGGTATGCCCACCTGAGACCAGCAAAGCAACAAAAGGAAAGTCGGGACGATCTCCCTCGAGCAATGGCGCTAACAGGTGTCCTTCCATGTGATGCACGCCAACCGCAGGCACACCCCAGCTCCACGCCAAAGTCCTTCCCATGGCCGCACCAACTAACAATGCACCGGCTAAACCGGGCCCCGAGGTATAGGCCACGCCATCGATTTGATTGCCTTTCAAATTAGATTCTGCGAGCAATTGCTGCACCATTGGGGCGAGCTTGCGCACATGGTCTCGCGAGGCCAGCTCTGGCACCACGCCGCCATACTCCGCATGTAGCTCAATCTGGCTATAAACTTCGTGTGCAATCAAACCCTTAGCACTGTCATAAAGCGCCACACCAGTCTCATCGCACGAACTTTCAATCCCCAGCACTAACACGCAATCTTTCCTTTGCAAAACTTCATTTAACCCAGTAGAATTCTGCGCCTTTCCGCCCGGAACGAATTTTCCGTGGCTTGAAACAGATAGTCTAACGGGTTTAGAGCCCAGAGGAAGTAATGCCAAACGTACGTGTTAAAGAAAACGAGCCGTTCGAAGTTGCGATGCGTCGCTTCAAGCGTTCATGCGAAAAAGCTGGCACTCTTGCAGATGTTCGTAAGAAAGAGTTCTACGAGAAGCCAACTTGGGAGCGTAAGCGCAAAGCTGCAGCTGCTGTAAAGCGCTGGCAGAAAAAGCTGAGCCGCGACACTCGTCGTTTCGAGCGTCAGTACTAATTCATTTCGTTTAGGGTTGATTCAGTGCTAAAGGCACAGATCATCGACGATATGAAAGCCGCTATGAAAGGCGGCGAGAAGGCGCGCTTGGGCGTTATCCGCTTAATAACCGCTGCCATTAAGCAGCGTGAAGTGGATGAGCGTATCGAGCTAGACGATGAGCAAGTGCTCATTGTGCTCGACAAGATGGTCAAGCAACGTCGCGATTCGATTAAGCAGTATACCGATGCCGGTCGCGAAGATCTGGCAGCCATCGAAGAAGCTGAAGTCGAAATTATCCAAGCCTACCTACCCGCAGCCCTCAGCGAAGATGAGATCGCTGCAATCGTTGAAGCCGCTATCGCACAAACTGGTGCAAGCAGCATGGCTGACATGGGTAAGGTGATGGGTATCGTGAAGCCACAGGTACAAGGCCGTGGTGACATGGGTGCTGTTTCAGGCATCGTTAAGCAAAAATTAAGCTGAACTCTGTCGCCCTTTTCCCTGCCCTGATACGCTTCAGCTATGTCAGGTAACATTCCACAGCAATTCATTGATGACCTTCTGAGTCGTGTCGATATCGTCGATGTGATCAATCGTCGTGTCACCTTGCAAAAGAAAGGCAAGGAATACCAAGCCTGTTGCCCTTTCCATGGTGAAAAGACACCGTCCTTTACGGTCAGTCCGAGCAAACAGTTTTACCACTGCTTTGGTTGTGGCGCGCATGGCACCGCGGTTGGCTTCTTGATGGAATACGATCGCCTGAGCTTTCCTGAAGCGATTGAAGAATTAGCGACTGATCAAGGCATCGAAGTCCCTCGCGAGTTAACCTTCAATAATAAAGGGCCAGATCACAAACCGATCTATGATTTACTACAAAAAGTCTCGGAGTTTTACGAGCTACAGCTACGCGAACACCCCACCAAACAACACGCAATCGATTACTTAAAACAACGCGGCCTGAGTGGTGAGATCGCCAAAGACTTTGCCCTCGGTTACGCACCCCCCGGCTGGGATAATGTGCTCAAACGTTTTGGTGGTGATGAAAAAAAGTTACAAGTCCTGCGTGATGCGGGCCTGATCAGCGAGAAAGAAAACGACAAACGCTATGACCGCATGCGCGAAAGGATCATCTTTCCTATTCGAGATGGACGGGGTCGTGTTATAGGTTTCGGTGGACGCGTACTGGGTGATGATAAACCCAAGTATCTCAACTCACCTGAAACGCCTGTGTTTCATAAAGGCCAAGAGCTCTATGGACTTTATGAAACGCGCCAGACGCATAAACAACCCGATCAAATCCTTGTGGTTGAAGGTTATATGGATGTGGTCGCTTTAGCGCAATTTGATATCCGTAATGCGGTTGCAACACTCGGTACCGCAACCACCCCTGATCATCTTAAAAAACTGTACCGCACCGCCAACGAGGTTGTGTTCTGCTTTGATGGCGACCGCGCCGGTCGAGATGCCGCATGGAAAGCACTGAAGACAGCCTTGCCATTGATGTCAGATGGACGCCAAGCACGCTTCTTGTTCCTACCCAATGGTGAAGATCCCGATTCACTAGTACGTAAGATCGGCACCGATGCTTTCCGTGAAGAACTGCAGCACGCTCAGCCGCTATCGGAGTTCTTGTTTGCAAAGCTTGAATCACAGGTCGACACCAACAGCATTGATGGATTGGCACGCATGGGTGAGCTCGCCAAACCACTACTCTCCGAACTGCCACAAGGCACATTTAGAGTCATGATGGAAAAAGCGCTTGAGCAACGGCTTGGGGTCAGCGTGGATATTGGTAAAGCCAAGCCACCAGAGAACACCCCCATTAAACGACAAGCTAAACCCGTGGCAGCGAGCTCAGCGCCCGGCATGTCTCCGGTGAGTAAAGCGGTAGCGATTGTGCTGCAACACCCGAATGCCGCTTTAGCTGAATTACCGGCTAACTGGCGCAATCTCCCTGAAAAAGGCATCGAAGTGCTGGCAAATTTAATCGATCGGGTTAAATCCAACCCTGACACGCACAGTGCAGCCTTGGTCGAAGCGGCAGATGAATCACTTCGCTCGTATCTGGCAAAGTTAGCGATCGCCAACATCGCCGTGATGGATGACGCGCCTGAACAACTTTCAGGAATACTTTTCAGTCTTTTGCGTAGCCATCAAAAAAACACGCTACAACAATCACTTACTGACAAACCGGTCAGTCAAATGAGTGATGAAGAGAAGCAAAAGCTTCGCGATGCCTTTAAGCGTTAATTTTCAACTAATTTCTTACGCGTCATAGCCGAAAAGCGTTTCCAACGCTATAATGGTGGGCTTGATGCGTTATTTTTGCGCAAAAACCCAATTCGACGTTTGAATTCTTCCTGAGAGGCTTCATGAACCAGGCAACCCAGCAACAAAACAGCATCCGCGACCTGATTGCTAAAGGTAAAGAGCAAGGCTTTTTGACTTACGCCGAGGTGAACGACCACCTCCCAGACTCTGTTGTTGATCCGGAGCAGATCGAAGATATCGTCCGCATGATCAACGATATGGGTATCTCGGTGCACGAACAAGCGCCTGAAGATGACAACACCCTATCAGACAATGCCGTTTCGACCGATGACGATGCTGCAGAAGCTGCTGCAGCTGCATTAGCCACCGTGGATAGCGACTTTGGTCGCACCACCGACCCTGTGCGTATGTATATGCGTGAGATGGGCACCGTTGAGCTGTTAACACGTGAAGGCGAGCTGCGTATCGCTAAGCGTATTGAAGCAGGTCTCAATCAGGTGGGTTACGCGGTTGCGCTATTCCCACCTTGTGTTCAGTTGCTTCTCGACAAATTTGATGAAGTTGATGCTGAAGAGACACGCCTTAACGATGTCATCGCTGGCTTTAAACTCCCAGACATTGGTGACGAAACCCCAATGCCTGCGAACAGCAACAACAATAGCTCTGACGACAATGACTCAGATGGCGACAGCGATGATGACGATGACGACAGCAGCAGCTCAGAGCCAGAAGATACTGGCATTGACCTAGAAGAAGTCGCTGCTAAGCGCAAAGATCTTAAGCGCACCTTCAACGCATGGACCAAGCTCCTACAGAAAGAAGGGAACTCTGACAAAGCGCAAAAAGCTGGCCAGAAATGTGCGGACGCCTTCATGGAATTCCGCCTATCTCCACAATTGTTCACAGACGTAGGCAACATCCTGCGCAACCACATCAGCATGATTCGCGAATACGAGCGTACCGTGCTCGATCTTGCGGTTAATGAATCTGGCATGCCGCGTAAAGAATTCATCACCTCGTTCCCCAAGAACGAAACCGATACTAAGTGGCTACAAACACAACTCAAAGTAAAAGCTGATTGGGCAACTAAATTAGCTGAGTTCGCGCCTGAAATTGAGCGCTGCCAAACAAAGCTGGCCGATATGGAAGCAACCAGCATGATGACCATTGCAGATGTAAAAGAGACCAACCGTCTGATGTCGATTGGTGAGGCAAAGGCACGTCGTGCGAAGAAAGAGATGGTTGAAGCTAACCTACGTTTGGTTATCTCGATTGCTAAGAAATACACCAACCGTGGTCTGCAATTCTTGGATCTAATTCAAGAAGGCAACATTGGCTTGATGAAAGCCGTTGATAAGTTTGAATACCGTCGTGGTTATAAGTTCTCAACTTACGCGACCTGGTGGATTCGTCAGGCAATCACCCGTTCGATTGCTGACCAAGCACGTACCATCCGTATCCCAGTTCACATGATCGAAACGATCAACAAATTGAACCGCATCTCACGCCAGATGATTCAAGAAATGGGCCGCGAGCCCACTCCTGAGGAATTAGCAGTGCGCATGGATATGCCTGAAGACAAGATCCGCAAGGTACTCAAAATTGCGAAAGAACCCATCTCAATGGAAACTCCAATTGGTGATGATGAAGATTCACATCTGGGTGATTTCATCGAAGATCAAGGTGCAGCATCACCTATCGATATGGCAACCTCAGAAGGTCTTCGCGAGTCGACGCAAAACATGTTGGCAGGTCTTACTGCACGTGAAGCAAAAGTTTTGCGCATGCGTTTCGGTATCGACATGAACACTGACCACACCCTCGAGGAAGTAGGCAAACAGTTCGACGTTACACGTGAGCGTATTCGTCAGATCGAAGCAAAAGCATTACGCAAATTACGTCACCCAACCCGTTCGGAAAAGCTTCGTTCGTTCCTCGATAGCGACTCATAAAAAATGGCGCATCCAGTGCGCCATTTTCATCTCCCTATTCGGGCCTATAGCTCAGTTGGTTAGAGCAGGGGACTCATAATCCCTTGGTCCCAGGTTCAAGTCCTGGTGGGCCCACCAATTCCCTCTCGTTATCACTTGGCACCCTATTTGCTTCACTAACTTGGATGCTAAGTCTTTTTTGCATTTTGAGAATACTCAGCAAATCGACACAAAATTAAATATCAAGCAAAAGTCAGCCTGAACCTTTATGCAACAAATAATTACCTTATCGCTAAAAATTGCTTTATTCATCATGGTGCTTGGAGTTATTTCAGTCAAAGCGATTGATTACAGTTTCGAAAACAAGACCAGCAAATCAACTTTTGAATTTGATCCGTCTAGAAAGATTTGGGGACATCGTGGCTTTTGGAAAAATGCTGAGCAGAATTCAATCAAGGCCTACAAAACCGCTTTTGAACTGAGTGCTCCTGGAACGGAACTGGATGTGTTTTTTGATGTGAAGCTGCAGGACTTTATTGTTTCTCATGATTTTCCTTATAACCTAAAAGATGGTCGCCTTCTCACACTGGAGAACGTCTTCTCTGAATTTGGTAGCAATTACAAATTTTGGCTGGATTATAAAAACCTGGGCGATTTACCCATTAATGAGCAAATTAACTCACTGAATCGACTTATCTATCTTTCCACAAACTATGGCACCAAAGACAAACTCATCATTGAATCCCAAGACGCAGATGCTCTTGCTTCATTTACAACTAAAGGCTTTACCACTAGCTATTGGGTAACATTCAATGAGACAAGCGGTAGACAACGCTACTGGACTGAGCTTTATCGATTAAAACTTGGTTATATTTTTGATTGCTTCACTACTATTTCAATAGATTATGAAATTTATTCCGATCAACTAAGAAAAGCGCTACCAAACATATCAACCTTATTGTTCACCATTAATGATCGCGACAAACTTTTAAACCATCTTAAAATCCAGAATGTGAAGGTCATTCTGACAGATGAAAACCTTTACAACTTAAGCACAAACTAAATCAAGGATGATAATGAAAAAACTTTTGATCAACGCTATAGCGCCTAGCCTTTGGATAGGCTTTATTATCTGTCTATCTGCTCTATTACATGCCGAAAAATTTAGCGGCTCATTTAAAACTGGTACCGTTCATACATTGCTATTGAGCCTCTTTCTTTTCGGACTCTTTGGATACTTGATCAAGAATCGCATCGCTCGGGGTATTGTAGGATCAATTTTCGCTATCCATCTCTTTATGCAGCTTGCTTATGACTCATCACTCTCAGTCAGTGCCTTAATGAGTGTTTTAAACTCATCACCTGCCGAGTCAGCTTCTTTTATTCAATCGAACTTCAGCATATTTGTCATTTCCATCTTATTAACTATTGCAATCACCTTGTTGCGTCTGCCTGAAAAAAAATATCTTTATGGTCTATCCCTTTTAGTTGGCAGCACTTACATCCTTGCTCCTTTGTTACGAGCAGACACTAGCGGGTTTGATGAACACCATCGCCAAGTAAGCAATGCTATGGACTTCAATGAAAGCTACGAAAAGTTTGATTATTACTTAGAAAGAGCTTCTGGAAGATTGCCCCCTTTAAAGTCGATTCAAGGAGGCATTCAGGCAGTAGTCTTCATGTCACACAATGAAGAGACACGCTCATCATGGACAAATGTCACTAGTACTGACTCCCCGGAGCTTTTAGTCATTGGTATTGGCGAGTCACTACGTGCTGAAAATTTAGGTATTTACGGCTACAAGAGACAAACAACACCCCAGCTCAGATCATTACAAAATCAACTAACGATTTACCAGAATGCATACTCAGCTGGCACAAACACATGGACTTCCGTCCCCGCCTCCTTAACAAAGGTAAATGGACGTGCTGACTTATCCAAGTCCATCATCAACTTAGCTAAAGATGCAGGCTATGAGGTTTTATGGCTATCTAATCAAGCACAGTATTCGGTATGGGATTTTTCAGTCACTTCTATAGCGAATCAAGCTGATTACACTTACTTTAGCGCTAATGACTCAGATGAAATTTTTTACGACTCGATCATCATTGATGAATTACAGAATGTTCTCAAGACACCAACACCAAATAAGAAACGTTTAATTATCTTAAATTTTTATGGGTCACACCCCATTTTCTCTGATCGTTATCCTGAACGTTATGCACATTTCAATGGCGCTAATCAGTTACTAGATGAATACGACAACAGTATTTTATACACAGATGCGCTTCAATCTAAATTAATTTCTTTGATCTCTCACCATGGTGGAAAGTATCTTTTTTATGCTGACCATGGACTTGGCTCACCCGATGGTGATGTTCCACTAATGCATGATGTACGTGCCACACCAGACATTGACTCCCTCAAGGTGCCTCTGTTTACTTACCCCAAAGAGGATCTTGGCTTTTCAAACACTGACCTAATCTCATTGTATTACTTCGAATGCATTTTCTCAGCTTGGTCAGGCATCAATGCTACTGAGTTAGACCAAGGTTATTGTGCTGATAAATTAAAGCCTAAAAAAATTAGCTATATTGACTCAAATCTTTTGTTAAATGAGGTCTCCGCACCAATCAAATAAGATTTATCAACAACCTTTGAGTGTTTTTTAATTAGCGCGGCTAGATTTAATTCACTATCTTTAGGTGCAGGAGGAATTAATTATGTCTACATATTCTTGTAATGTTTGCGGCATGGCAGTCAACGCGACCTGTGCCAAGTGTAATGTTGAACTGGTAAATGACACCCTTACCCTTGATGATGGTTCTGAAGTTCAAATTTCGAAGTGCCCACAATGTGATGGCAAAATCAAAAGCCCACAATGTTGTGGCGCAGATATGGCCGCTGGGTAAATTTAGCGCAAAAAAATGCCCCACCTTGGTGGGGCCAGTCTTTTAGGAGGTTGCACTGATGAGACCATCACTTCAACCACCATCCTATTAGTTAAGGTAGACCATATCCGGACAAAAGCAAGGGCTTTTAGGATTTCATGGCATCAGGCCAGACAATCACTGAATGGACGCCCTGGCCGCGATATAACGGCACACCCTCTTTTGCCTCAGGATCAAAGGGATCATGCTCGCTTGCCAGAGCCATGCTGACAAAATGATTGGCAGTGAATTCATCCTTCCACGAGGTATCTTGATCAAAATCTGCGGGCTTCATTGGCGGCTCTCGACGGTTTCGCTCAACGGCAAACACGACTCTCTCATTACTTTCGTTACGTGAGATCACCATCCAATTCACCCAGCGCATGCGAAAAGTCACCTTGTAACCCATCTCTTCTAACTTCGACTGAAGAATATTGCCACCAACATCAGTAAGCTCTAGATCCGATAATTCGACTGGCTGATCATTACTGATGGCATCTGGATCCATTGGAATACGCATATCTGAGCAATCGGTCAGACCCCAACCCTTATCCAATACCTCTACTCGGTCTTTGAGCACACGCAGACGCATAAAACAGGCCTTACCGCCCGTTTGCTCAGCCAAACCTTCAACGGATTCAGGATTGGTCACATCATCCTGAAACATCTCGCCCTGCTCGTTCAAATAGCCGACGTGATAAAGCTGTGAACCATACAGGAACGTCAGGTGCGCAAAGAGATCACCATCGTTGTAGTAGTTGATCCAATTTAATTCGTATTTACCGGCCTTCTTTTTCAGATGCTCCCATACGTAGACGGTCATCATCTCAAAAGGGGCATTAATGCCGCCTTGCTGTGTTCCTGCCATGCCAATCCTCAGCGTATTGATTCTTTGGAGCGGAATTAGAGCATGTTAGGCGATGCCATGAAACGCTCTATCCAGGAGGATTTTCAGAGCATAAAAAAACCCGCTGTTTTCGCGGGCTTGTGAATCAAATAATTAACGTCGATATCGTTCTTCTAAATTTGACTCAATACGCTCTCGAAGAGCTTCAAAGCCTGTCGAACCACCTAGTACTAAAGCATGTCGGGGTAAGCGGTGATGGTGCGTAAGCACATGTTCACGATTATCGGTCAGTACGATCATCAAATCAGGCGCATAGCTACCATGCTGTTTTAACTGCTCATACATACCCAAACCATGCTCGATACTGGGTAAGTGAAGACCACTGACAAGCACTTGCGGTTTCCATGCACCAATCAGCAACAGTGACTCAAAAGGGTTGTCTGAAAAGCGGAATTCATACAAAGGCCCCATACCGGCTGACTCAACACGATAATGATTCAGTCGAGAGCGATCAGCATCCACCATCAATACTCGAGTGATATCGCCTACCGATTCAAGCTGAGATTGTTGTTTTTGCTTATCTTCAATACGCTGCATCAGCGCACGTACATCTTCAGAACGAAAACGGCGATGGCCACCTGGCGTCTTAAAGGCCGGTATTAAGCCTTGATCAGACCAAAGCTGAATAGTACGTGGTGTAACACCTAATTTTTCTGCAACCGCTTGGGTTGTCATTACAGAAGAAGCCGCTTTAGATAACATGATTCATCCAATATAGATTGATGAACAAGCTATCGGCAAAAGGTACAACTCTAAAGCCAATGAAATCAAAAAACCGAAATAGGAATTTAGTTCCTATTCAACATACCTCAAGACCACACCCTCATATCCACCAATCGCAATCTTAGTAAAAGACTCTGAGAGTTGGCCATTTTTCAAGATCCGCTGATATTGACCTGGCAACCTTATATTTCTATCAGATGCTGAATAGAAATTCGCATCACCACTCGAAAACTGGGTGCGATACAGAATTAATCCTTTTGTATAACGACGTGCGATGATCGCTTCAACGGGTACGCCTGAATTTTTTTCGGATGATTGCCAAAGATAGAACCATCCTGATGGCACAATTTTCTCTTTCTTATTTTTAAATAAGGTCGATGTAACTTCATCGCTATCCGACTGACCTATCGGTAAATAAGAATGTTTACCGTCATGAGCATTAATAATCCATGTCACTGGAATATCACTCGCTTGAAGCTTACTCACAGGCTGACCAATATCTACCTTCAGCATATCAACGGGAAGATACGCCATATTCTTGGGCACGCCGGCTTTCCAGTAACTACCAGGGTTAGCCCATGTATTCATGCTTCCATAGGTCCAGGATGCATTCCAAGGCGTGTAAGAGGTTTTACCCGGTAGGTTAAATAAATAATACAACGCAAGATTCGTTTGCTTATCCTCATCCCAATGCGCTTCGGTATTTCTTATTAACTGCCCCTTACCGGAGGAGTGGTGAACCATGACCACGCTATGGATATCTTCTTTGGCAGAATGAAACACATCCCATCGGCGCAACAAGCCAGCATAGTCAGCCAAACCAATACCTGGAAAAGCGACAAACTCGCGCAAAATCGAAGTCACATTATCTAAGTGAAGGTTATTAGTTGTAACGGTATTTAAATCACCGACATTCGCAGCAACTTCACGCCCACCTGGCAGATCTCTTAGCAGGCCATGCAACTGAGATAAGGCGTTTGCATAATCAGCTTGAACAGTCGCATCTGAAATTTTTCTCCCAGAATATTCTAAGAGTGACCCACCTGAGACAAGATCAAAGGCTCTCTTATCAAGAAGAATATTAACGTCATCGTTATAGGCACCCAGCCAGCCAAGTGATTGCCAATGCTGAGCCAAACAAGATGCCAATCTCTCGCGATTTTCAATTGACTTAAGGTTGGTTCGTTGCCATGCAGACACCGGATTGGACATCCAGGTTGCCGGTATTGCACGTGATTCGTAATAACGCCTTGCACTTGCCTTCAGGTTTCTACGATTAACCCACTCATACTGATCAATCACTCCATCGCTATTTTGATCATTAATAGGGTCCCAGCCAGGAACCTTTATCCCCATTACCGGTTGGTCAATCTGCCTTATCCATGGATCAAAAGTGACGTTTGTAACGTGCTTAAATTGTTCCGAGTCATTTAGTGGCATGAGACGAATAATAAAGAGTTTCTCACCCGACGCTAAATCATCATTCTGAAATGATAAGCGTTCATCTGTATCGCTATTAGTTAACGCTGTCCTATGCCAATCATATGGGTCAGACCAACTCAGCTTTAATTGATTTGATCGAATAAGACTATGCGTTAAATCCGGCACAGACTGCCAGCCCACAAAATCACCCTTTTGGCTTAACGCCAACTCAACTTTAAAGCGCTGCGAAATCAGTGAACCAACAGAATCCAAGATAAGTCGATCAAATTTCTCAAAGCTCATTACATAAATCGGCTTAGCGACTCCCTGACCCCAGGCATTAGGTATCAAGTCACGGTAATGTTTATTTGAGTGCCCTGTACTTTCCTTAAAGGGAACCATGCCCACAACTAATGGCTGTGCGGCTAAGCTAGTCCGCGATCCTGCATCTGGGGCATTGTGTTTAATCACCGTGTCTTCAGAGAAATGTAAGAAGAGATCCTCATAATCCCACCCCTCCTTGTCTGCATGAGCTTTAAGACAGTATTCTAGAAAACTCGGATCAAAATTAAGCTGCTGTGGATACATATAGCCAATGGTTTTCTGCGGATGGCCTATTTTTCGACCACTCCCAAAAATTAGGTCCGCATGGTCATTCTCCCAGGCTTCAACACTCTGGATTGATGGATACTTCACAGCGGTAGAAGGATCAGTGGGCTTCTCTGCAAAACCCGGTAGAACCCAAGCTACAGAGGTCGATGGGTAGATATTTTCAGCACATAAAAAAGGGCTCAGTGTGAACAACATCCCTATTGCGCAACACTGAGCCCTACGTAAGGTTGATTTCATTGCATTAAGCTTTACGGCGACGACCACCCATCATCATCACACCGATAGTACCTAACAGACCGAATACACCACCCGACAAAGAAGGCACCGGTGCTGTTGCAATGTTCGAATCTCCAAATGCATTAGGTGGGGTCGCTGTGATCATAAATACCGCATCGTTGTAGTCTTTATCACCACCGTATTTTAAGTCTTCAAAGCTCAAGATAATTTCACCGCCATCAGATGGTGATGCCAACAAGGTGGTATGAGAGAAACTGCCATCGGCGTTATAACCTATTTTACTCAAATCACCCCAACCATCTGGACCATCCCAATAAGCCGGAGCAATTGATGAGCCATCGGAAGCCGCACCCGACCATGACTCTGGATTCAAAAAGTCATTAGTAAAGTAAGCTTCACTAGCACCAATACCAGTTACCGTGTTGCCATTCCATGCATTAGGTAGCAAGAAAAAACCAATATTCTGATTTGCATTTAGACCAGCAACGTCCATAGTGTTACCGACCTGCAGCATGCCGTCAGAATTAAGGGCTGAACTGTTAGGGAACAACCAACCTACGTTAACACCCTCGAGATTATCCAACTCCACGATTGAGATACCACCATTACCGTTGATATCCACATTTGCTTTGGTCAAGCCATCAAATGCACCATCGTTAAAAGTGTAGTAACCCACAGAGTTTCTGTATCCAGCGCCCTCTGAGATAAAAGTGACGGATACAGTCGAGTTATCTGCATTCAATGCAAGGGTTGCATCGTAATTAGGGCTAATAAATTCTTGATTGACCACACGTTCGGGCAAAGATGACACAACGGTTTGAACAAATTCAGTGTCGATCTCTTTGTTGTACATGCTATCGAAGGTTTCTGGCGTAAAACCTAAAGCTATATTATTGCTTTCAGCATGGGCTACGCTAAAGCCAGAACTTACTAACAAGAGCATCGATAAAATTGTTTGCGAAAGCTTGGAAAGTTTCATAAACCAAAACCTTGTGTTAAGTCTTGCGAGTCTATCGACTCGAGCAAGGTTAACTTAACAATAAAAATAAGAGCGGAGACTTTCATCCCTGAAAACCTCCGCATCGAATCATCCTTGCGTGAATACTTCCTGTACCCATGACAGCCACACATAAGCTGTTCCATTAGGCTTCCTGCCCACCTAATCCTTAAGGTGAAATCCTTCGCAGTCCTTATGCGATTACGTTTCGACAATTCATTCCTTAAATCAAAAAAACGTTAACGTTCCGTGTTAGTTGCTCATCCTGAGCGGGTCCAAAATCTAATCCTTACTAACTCCAAAGTACTCATCAGCTTGTTATGTTCTTCCTAAACGACTGCTTGAGCATAAGCGGCGCGATGTCGCATCCTTGTGGAAATGCCGCTGCAACGACCGTGTTACTTTCATCCTGATTATTCAAATGCAAGCGGCGTGCCAATCCTGAGCTTAATCCACCAAACCAATATTCAAATTCCGGAAAATCATCTAAGATATTGTTTTTATGAAGATATTTTACAGCGTAATTCACTTCTTTAGCGCGACCTTCCCATAGGCCCACAAATTCATCGCCGTATCCCATGAACAATATTTGCAAATTGCCACGACACTCAGGAATTGCAATTTGCAATCCGCGAATTCCTTTATCTGAGGTGTAGTAAACAGGTTGAGCCTTAAGGCCATGCATTTGCTCAAAAGCAACAGCCAAGTCTTGGGTTATGCCCGCTTCTGGATAGTCATCGCCAACCACCCCTATATTCAAACGGGAATACACACCCATTAACAAGGAAACACAAACCAAACCTAATATGATGTTATTTCGCATCTTCATATCGAACCGACCGAATGAGTAACGCCAAAATTACAAACAAACCAATTTGGTAAACCACGGTGCCATCACCTGTATGCCACCAAGCATGGTAATCACGATCCAAAGCCATCATATAAAGTCGAATCATGTTCCATGAAATGGTTAAAAAAGACACTATGGCAAACCAAAGACTGTAATCCAGTAACCACTGATGATTAGATTTACCAACTTTCTGACTTTGACTCACCTGTTTGACCATGAACCAAACTAACCAAACACCACCCAAGTTATGAATCGATGAACATCCTCGTAAGATTAAAAGCTGATGATCTGCTGGACCGTAAACAAGATTTCCCACCTGATGTCCTACACCCTGCGTCCACTGCAAAATTTGAGTGATGAGATAGGCATCAAACGCTAGAACATCACCCACATAACGATTAAAAAAGAAATGCATCGAAAGCTTAAATGCCACCACCACCATGCATGCCATCAAAATTGGTCTATAAAGGGGTGTATCTCTCAAATACAAATAGAAAAAGGTCGCACCTAATAGAAGCCAGCCCCATTGTTGGCTTGGCAGAAGAAATAGAAGGGAAATACTACTTATAAAAATAAGATCTTTTGTATCGAGCGGGCGTGAATCAGATTGAAACCAGTGAAATAAGCCAAACAATAAGGCAATCAAAGGGGTCGTCGACAAGCCGTCATCAGTATGCCAACGGCCTTCTTGGAGCAACGGGATATGCGCCCCAAACAACAGGGCAAACAGTAAAACACCAAACCATACTTTGTAAGGCTTGGTGTTTTTTAAAACGCTCTCAATCCATGAGAGCTGTTTTAGCACTAATTCCATTAGGCAGCCTGTTCTTGCTCACCAATAACAAAGTCCACCAAGCTGCGCAAACCTGTACCCAAGGATACCGATGCAGAAACACCCAGGTAATATCGAGCACGTGATGGATCACCCAGTGATACACGAATATCTCCAGCGCGCGGATTATCACGGGTTATCTCTACACGATTACCGGTGATACTCATTAGAGTACTTGCTAGCTGATTAATTGAGGTTGATTTACCCGTGCAAACATTAAATACCATTGGATGATGACTCGCCTTTTCGACCGCAGCCAGTAAGAACTCAACAACATCTTTGACATACACAAAATCACGCGTTTGTTCACCATCACCAAAGGTCTTCACGTCTTCATTACGCAAAATACGATCAGCAAAGATAGAAATAACACCTGAATATGGTGACGCTGGATCTTGGCGAGGACCATAAACGTTGAAGAAGCGCATTCCCACTGTTGGCACCTGATGCACCAAGGAAGCCACACGTGCGTGCAACTCTGAACCTAGTTTGTCAGCGCCATACGCCGTCAAAGGACGAGTAGTTGAATTTTCCTGAAGTGGCATTGCCGCGTTATCACCATAAACCGCAGCAGATGAGGCGTAGACCACAGGCACCTGATTTGGACGTGCCGCATCGAGAATATTAATTGTGCCCGTCAAGTTGATTTGATGAGTACCCTGCCAGTCTTCATTAGACTTTTGAACTGATGAAACGGCCGCCAGGTGGAATACACCCTCAACATCCTGCATACACTGCTTAACAAGTGCTGCATCTACAATCGAACCAACAACGAGCTCTACGTTTGCAGGTAGGTTTTCTCGTTTACCTGTTGAGAGGTCATCCAGCACACGGACAGTGTGACCCTGTTCAATTAGTGCTTCGATCAAGTGTGATCCGATGAAACCAGCACCACCTGTTACTAAGTATTGCGACATGTTTTTAACCTCATTGTTCGTTAATGAGGGACTATCAGCAAATGGCGTGCCAACTGGTTTAGCCCAGTATTTACAAGCTATCTAGATGAATCTGGGAGTTAATTTAGGCATCTTGCAAACAGCTTCGCAAAGACAAAATGCAAAATGAATTCAAAACGCAAATAAACACCCAAATTGTCTTGCGATAATGGCGTTTTAAGATAGGCACGATATCTGCATTAGCTTGAGCCAAATAGTAAATAGGCATGAGCCATGCAACAGCACACTCTTTGGATACTCTTAGACTCAAGCAAAACGGGCGGCATCGAAACCCATGTAGCCCAGTTATCCATTGCTTTGAAGAATCATTACAAGGTAGAAGTGATCTTTATTAAAGATCACGGTGATCACCCCCTTAAAGATCTCCTGAAGAAACACCAAGTTTCATACAGTCACTTAGAGAATGGGTTCCCTACTTTATTGAAGCGCTGTAGACGCGAATCACCGAGCATATTGCATACGCACGGCTACAAAGCCGGCATATTTGGTCGCGTTGCCGGAAAATTATCTGGCGCACCCGTTGTCAGCAGTTTTCATGCGGGTGAAACCCCAAAAGGTAAGCTCCGCTTATACGATCTAATTGATCGCTACACTGCGTTTCTTGCTAATAAGCGAATTGCGATTTCGAAAGAGATCCAACAGCGCCTTGTGGGCACGAGCACCATTATTCGTAACTTTGTTTCATTACCCGAACAACTTAGTACGGGTGATCAAATTGCCTTTGTTGGAAGGCTGAGCGAAGAAAAAGGTGCTGATCGCATTCTACTGATCGCCAAACAACTCCCTAGCATCACTTTCCATATATATGGTGATGGCCCTGAAAAGGATACATTGATCGAAAATGCGCCAACGAATGTTATTTTCCACGGCAACCAATCCAGCATGAGTACTGTTTGGCCTCACATTAAATTAGTATTGATGCCCTCTCGCTATGAAGGCTTACCGATGGCCGCACTCGAAGCGATGAGTTACGGCATTCCGGTTATAGCCACCCCAGTCGGTGAGTTACCCGAACTACTTGAGAATAAGCGCGGCTGGATTTGCGATTCAAATAATTTACTCAGTTGGATTATCGAAATAAAAGCCTTCACTCGAATGAATAGTACAGAACGTAAAACGTTGAGCCACAAGGTCAGACATCACATCGCTGAACATTACAGTGCAGATGCCATCACACCTATCCTAAAGGCTTGCTACAACGACCTTTTGCCGTCGCAAACTGCAACGCAAGCCGCACAAAGCACCCAGTCAGCTTAAAATTTTTCATTAATAAACAATAATTTACATTTTGGCACACCGTTTGCTTTATCTCGCCTGAGGTAAAGCAATGACCAAATCGCACAACATTTTATTTGTTCACTACGGGGATGACAGCATCCGCGGTAGCGAGCGTGTGCTTATCGATTTGATCGAGAATTTACCCGCGACGATCACTGCACACCTTTGGACGAATAACCCGTCGCTGCAGAGAGCTATTGAATCTTACTGCCTGACAACCACACTAGATCGCTTCTCATTAATTTTTGGTTGGGCATCGCCACGATTTGATGTCATCAATCACTTCCGCCTTAAAGTAAAAGCACAGCATTTAATAAAAAAGCATCAGATTGATCTGATTCATTGCAACACAGGCGGCCCGAATCAATGGCTTAACTCTGTTGCAAAAAAATCAAACACACCCATTGTGTTGCACTTACATGCGCACTATGTGATGCGCGATCTGATCTCTCTGGGGATCTTTACCTCTCCATTAACCGTAGCGGCCTCACCTAGCGTCACAAGTGACCTACGCAAAATGGGTATTTCAGAGAACAACACACGCACCATCACCAATCGAATTAACGATGATCGATTTTTTGCAAGCAAAGCACTCGACATTAGAGACTCTAATCACATAGAAAATGATGCCTTTTTAATCGCTTGCGTTGGCGCCTTAATTCCAATGAAAGGGCCGCAATATCTCATTGAAGCTTTAGGCCTTCTTCATAAGGAAGGACTCAAGCCACATGTCGTTTTCATTGGCGAAGGTGAAAGTCAAAGCTCACTCAAATCACTTGCTGATAAACATCATGTGAGTGAACAAATTACCTTTCTGGGTCAACGCCAAGATGTAGCATCAATATTGCGCGGAAGTATTGACTGTTTTGTTATGCCCTCTCTGGGTGAATGTTATCCCTTGGTTCTTGAAGAAGCAGCATTTGCTCGCCTTCCCACAATTGCTACGAATACCGGTGGCATTCCACACATCATTCGGCACGAATCAACAGGTTTGATTGTGCCAACGGCTGATGCACAGAGCCTAGCTAAAGGGATATCCCGCTTCATGCGTGATCCGATCTATGCAGAACAACTTGGTGATGCCTTCTATCTTGAATCCCAAGAGCGATTTCAACTCAAACCGTTTACAGAAGAGTTTCACTCCTTGTATCAAACGATCTTTGATAACCCTTCATTAGCCATCCCAAAGAAAGAAGATCAATGGATTGCGCTGCAAATTTCACTCCGCTTTTTGAAGAAAAAGATTGGACATCAAATTTTGAAACAACCAATGAACATGGTTGGAAACTGATTATGAAAAAACATTTACTTATTGTTGACCCTATCGTCATAGCAGGCGGATCGAAATCTGCTAGTCAGCTAGCGATTAGTCATGCTGATCTCTCTCGTTATGAGATTACTCTACTGACTAATGATCCTGATTCTTGGTCAAAGCTAGAGGCGAGGTATATTCCGATTCGCACGCTGTCATTTATCCGGACTGCACAACATGGCGTTATGTTTCTGATGGCTCACCTTCTAGTCACACTGAATATTCTCTGGGTCACTTTACGTTATGGAAAACCGCATTTAGTGATTGGCGCCTCAAGCCCAAATGTGGATATGTCGATCTACTTCTTGCGGAAAATATTTCGCTTTCAATGGCTGCAATTTGTACATGGCGATGTGCCTCAATCACGCCTATCCGGGAAGGCATTATTAGCTACCGATAGTCTAGCCATGCTGAAAAGCAGTGAGGCTAGCGTAATGAATGTTGTTAGGTCGATTGCCAATGATGAGCAATTTCATCACTTGTTCAATCGTAGCCAGACATTTACGTTTGATAACGGTTTAGATGAAAACCATTGGCCAACCCGGAGCCATCAAGATAAACCTGTCGTTTACTGGGCAGCTTCACTACTTAAGTGGAAAGGACTCGATACCTTGATAGCCGCTTACCAAAAAAGCGAGCTGCCAAAAGCAAATATTTGCTATATAGCGCCTAAAGACATGCCGCACGGCGTAGCTAAAGCACCCGTTACCCTTCAGCATGTCACTTGGCATGAAAAGCCTAATAATCTTGATGAACTTAGAGCCAATAGCAGCATTTTTGTCTCTACGAGTCATCGAGAACCGTTCGGCTTATCGATTCTTGAGGCTATGGCAGCAGGTCTTGCAGTGATTATCCCTGCAGACGGAGCATATTGGGATGAGAAACTTCACAACGAACTTACCTGTATCAAATATAAGCCCAATGATCCAGACGACCTAATTAGAGCCATCAAGCGTTTGGCCAATGACGATGTCTTGAGGGCTGACATTGGTAAACGCGCTTTCCACTTAGCGCAACATTATCGAGCACAGGCATGTTACTTGCTTATCGCACAGGTGATAGATGCGGTTGCAGACGACGCCTTAACTCAACGTGTATTTGACGAGAAGCACCATGCCCATTAAACGCATCATGCGCGATGCGGTGCTCTATGGGTTGAGCATTGCCATCATGAAAGGTATCTCACTTTTGATGCTGCCTTTCGTGACCCGCTACCTGTCACCCTCTGAGTTTGGTCGCCTTGAACTGATTGGCACCTTCACTATGATCGCCAGTATTGTTGCTGGCCTTGGCTTAGCTGAATCTCTTTATCGTTATGCGGGGCAGGCGAAAACAGATCAAGAAGCATCAGAACATGCATCACGCATCTTTGGACTAACACTCATCATGTGCGTTGGTGTTCTAGCCTTTACCTTTGCCTCAGCACCGCTATTCCAATCAGTTTTACCAGGTGAGCCTAGCTTACTTGATGTGAATCTGGTCATGAGCATGCTGGCACTTGAGGGCATTATTGCCGTGCCACTTGGCTGGCTACGTATGCAGAACAAAGCGGGGTTGTTTTTTAGCTTCACCCTTGGCCGGTCTACGCTTCAAGCGATCTTAATCATTGTAGTTCTAGAGCAAGGCTATGGTGTTACTGGCGTTCTAGCGACTGGGTTAATCGCTGCGCTTGCAACTGCTATTTTGCTCTCACTCTGGCAAATCAAGAACAGCGGCGTGATGTTTCGTCATCCACAAAACAAAGCCACACTCCGCTACAGCCTACCCATCGTCGGTACAGGCATTATGACATTTGGACTATTTGGTTTAGATCGTTGGATTCTAGACCTCTTCGTCGGTCATGATGATGTAGGACTCTATGCCGTTAGCGCCAAATTCGCCCTAACTGCGGTATTACTTTTCCAACCATTTACCATGTGGTGGCAACCTAACCGGTTCCGATTACTCAGTAACAATCGTGATCGTTATACGCAAATCATCAACCTTGGTATCGCGACTCTCATCACTATTATGGTTGGCGTGAACCTTGGAGCGCCTGTCTTAATTAATTGGATCATGCCTGAGAGCTACCAAGGTGCTGTTAGCCTGCTCGCAGGACTTATTTTGGCAATGGCACTAAAAGAGCTAGCTGAGCTCGTGAATATTGGCTGCTTGACCGGTGATCGAACCGAAAAGCAGTTTTATATCAATATTATGAGTACCACCATTGGTGTGGCTAGCATGTTCATGCTTGGCCAACACTTTGGTATCCACGGTGTTATTGCAGGGCTTAATCTAGGTTATGCCAGTAAAGCGTTGGCGCTTTACCTTGCCAGCCAACAAGTCGAGCACATTCACTTTTATTACAAGAAACTGTTCGTTCTTATGATGGTCGCCACCTTACTTATTACTAAAAAACCAACGCTAAGCGGCGACTTATTGGGATTGATTCAAGCAGGATTACTTACGTTGCTCATTCCAACAATTGCTATCGCATTAGACTGGAAACAAATTCAACACTGGCTAAGTCGTAAAAGCCTAATTGAGGCTAAATCTTGACGCTTGATAGCTCTTTAAAAAGTCGCACAAACCAAGTGTTACTTGCACTGGGTTTTTGCGCGATCGCATTGGCCCTATGGAAATTCATTCCGCATCCTGCTGTTGCTGTCGTTATCGGCTTAGTGCCTATAGCTATTATTGTGACTCTACGTGCACCGCTGATCATGGTGGTGTTCTTTGTTGCTTTTTCGTTCTTCCGCCTGCATGAAGCCATTGAACAACTCATGCCTTTAAAAATACCCCTTTTATTATCTTTGGGTGCTTTTGCCGGTCTTGGCTGGGGTATCTTTTTCACAAAAAGCATTAAAACCTGGTGGACTAAAGAGATGACCTTGCTCATCGTCTTTTTTGGTCTAGTCGTGATTGGCATGATTGTTTCACCAAGTCGCGCAGAATCCATGGAGTTCTTTAAGAATGTCTATTGGAAGATCATATTGATGACCTTTGCGATTGCTTGGCTAATTCGCAAGCGTAATGATTTCAAATTACTCACTCGAGTGATGTTACTGAGCGGCGCCGTGATCGCACTCAAAACCCATTTCAACAAAATCAATGGCATTGATCTGATTGAGGAAACACGTGTCACCATTGGGCGTGAGCTTGGTTCTGTCTTAGGCGATCCTAATGATCTGGCCTTGGTTCTGATGTTTCCTATGGCCTTTGCGGTAGCCATGGTAATCACTCCTAATGCTTCAAAGCTTTGGCGCTTTCTTGGCATCGTCATCATGGTGCTTTTATTCAGCGCAGTCTTAGCGACTCAGAGCCGCGGCGGTCTTCTGGGTATTATGGGGGTCTTTGGTGTGTTCGCTTATCGCCGAATGAAAAGCAAAATTCTATTCTTTACCGCAGGTGCGATCGCAGCCGTGGTTCTTTATGCGGCAGCCGGTATTTCTGACCGCCCATCTGGTGGCGCTGCTGAAGAAGGGCTCGACGCTTCTGCTGAAGGTCGCCTATGGGCTTGGGAAGCTGCCGTAGGTATGGCATTACATCGCCCAATTACAGGCGTCGGTGTTGCAAGCTTTTATTACAACTATTACGCCTTTTCACCGCATTGGGATGGCAAACCACATGCTGTACACAGCACCTGGTTTGGTGTGCTTGCGGAAACTGGCATTGTAGGTTTTGCTGTTTTCATCACCTTCATCATCAGTTTGGGAAAAAAGGCATATCGAACGCTACTACTCACAGAGAAACATCTTGCGCGATGTGGCCCGGATATCTACATCAGCGCACAAGCCGCCTACGCAGGACTCGTAGGGACAGCAATCTCAGCGACCTTCCTTACCCATGGCTTTTTATGGCCCTTCTACATCCTAGGCGCATTGATCATGGCGGGACATCATGCGGTTGAGCGTATTGTGCAAAATACAAAAAACGCTGGATGCAGTTTGGATTTGCGAGATGCAAATCAGACTGCAAAGACACTGTAGATAACCAAAAATATCAAATTAAAAACAGACACTTAGGAAAACAAAGGCCACTTGGCACACCTATTGCTTTTAGCTGCATACATTCACATTTTGATTCGAGGAAAACATCATGTGTGGCATTTTTGCAGCAATCAACGGCTCATCTGTAACCCATAGCGAGATCGAGGGCCTACGCGCTCTGGCTTACCGTGGTTACGACTCAGCAGGCATCGCAATCATCGGCGCCAACGGATTAGAGCGTCGTCGCGCGAGCGGCAAGATCGATAACTTGGTTGCACATCTTGGTGATAACCCACTCGCCGGTCCTATTGGTATTGGTCACACACGCTGGGCAACGCACGGTAAGCCAACCGAAGATAACGCACATCCGCACATGACCGACCGCGTTGCCGTTGTACACAACGGCATCATCGAGAATTACGCAGAGCTACGCACTGAAATGGAAGAGCAAGGTTTCGCCTTCTCAAGTGAAACCGACAGTGAAGTGATTCCTATTCTACTCACCCACTATATGAATGCGGGCCAAATGCCGGCAGAAGCCATGCGCACCGTTAGCGGTCGCTTGCAGGGTGCTTTTGCTGTGGTTGCGATCTTTAATGACGATCCAGATCATTTATATGCTGCACGTCAAAATAGCCCATTAGTCGTTGGTGCTTCAGTGAATGGTGGCTATTTATCCAGTGATGCCAATGCGTTTGGCAATCAAGTTCAGCGTATCTGCCATATGCAGAATGGCGATGTAGCGATGATTTCGCGTACCGATGTAAAAATCTTTGATCACCTAGGTAGTGTTGCTGATCGTCAATGGACTGACTATGACCATCTTTCAGAAAGTGTTGGTAAAGAAGGTTATCGCCATTTCATGCTAAAAGAAATGCATGAGCAGCCTGCCGTTATCGAAAAAACCTTGGACTACTATCTAGACAGTCAAGGCGAACAGCTCGCATTACCTACCCTACCGTTTGATCCCGCGAACGTTCGCCGATTGAGCATCGTGGCTTGTGGCACCTCTTACTACGCTGGCACAGTAGCTAAATACATGATCGAAGAAATGATCGGTATTGCTGTTGATGTTGATATCGCCTCTGAATTTCACACTCGTGGCGTTGAGTTAGATCCACAACAGCCTGTGCTGTTTATATCTCAATCAGGTGAGACTGCTGACACCTTAGCTGCATTGCGTCACGCAAAAGCACAAGGCGCGAAAACACTCGCAATTGTTAATGTCGCCAACAGCACCATGGGTGTAGAAAGTGATTGCATGTTGCCTACATTGGCAGGCCCTGAAATTGGCGTCGCCTCGACAAAAGCCTTTACCGCTCAGTTAACGACTTTGATTTCTTTAGCCTTGTTCATCGCACGCGCGAAAGGCCGCATGAACGATGACGAAGTGAAAACCGCCATCCAAGCAATCCGTGATGTCACCCCATCCTTTAGCAAACTTCTGGAGGATCAAAATGAAATTATCTCTATTAGTCAACACATCCAGCATGTGGATCACATTCTCTATGTGGGCCGAGGAACTGCTTACCCGATGGCTATGGAAGGCGCACTAAAGCTAAAAGAAATTAGCTACATACACGCCGAGGCCTATGCCGCAGGTGAGCTAAAGCATGGTCCTATCGCGCTACTCGATGACGATCTACAGGTTGTTATGGTGGCGCCACCTGGACCTTTGTTTGAAAAGACCTTATCGAATCTGCGTGAGATTGCTTCGCGCGGCGCCAAGATCACATTGATTAGTGATGAGGCTGGCGTTAAGAAAGCCAACGCTTTCATCGCAAATGCGATCACTATGCCAAGCTGTGAAGATATTGCTATCCCGCTGCTTTACGCACTACCGCTTCAACTCTTGGCTTATCACGTTGCGGTAATGAAAGGCACCGATGTTGACCAACCACGTAACTTGGCTAAATCGGTCACGGTTGAGTAATTAAAGCAATGAATGCCGATATCGGTCACCGCGTATTTTTGCTCATCAGCGCCGCATGGCGTCGACGTTACATGATCGTAACACCGATGCTCGTGTTGCCACTGATTGGCATTGCTGTTGGCCTTCTGGCACCAAAGAAATTTGAATCGCACACCAGTATTTTGGTTCAAGAAACTTCCAAGATGAACCCGTTCCTCCAAGACTTTGCTGTTTCAGCAAAGCTAAAAGAACGTACAGAAGCTCTGGGAGCACTCATCAAAAGCCGCCATATTCTTCGAGCCGTAGCTGAAGAAAGAGGGATGATCAATAAGGATGACAAGGATGAGCATATCAATATGACCATCGCTCAACTTGCTGGCTCAATAGACATGAAGGTCTCAGGAAAGGATCTTTTTATCATTTCAATGAAATCAAGTTCTTCAGCTGGACTCAAAGAAAACCTTGAGAGTGTTTCTAAACACTTTGTAGAACAAATGCTTTCCCCTGAGCGTTCAGCAATGAAGGACTCCGCCTTTTTCTTGTCTGAGCACCTTAAGCGTCGCAAAGAGGAACTGCAAAGTGCCGAAGCAGATCTCGCTAAATACAAAGATAGCTTTTCTGAGGAACTTCCCGAGATGCATCAAGCGAACGTCACGCGTCTCGAATCGTTAAAACAATTACTGTCTGAAAAAGAAGCACAGCTATCCGGTACAGAGCGCAGCTTAGGCGGTATTAAGCAGCAACTCACTCAAACCAACCCCGTTCTAGGAAAGCTTGAGGAACAAATTATTCGCATTCGTGGCGAGTTAGCACTACTACGTGCACGCTACACCGACGATCATTCAAAAGTTCAAGGTGCATTACGTCAGCTTAATCGCCTAGAAGACGAACGCCAGATTGTGCTCAAGCAAGAACCAGCAAACGTTGATCTAAATAATCTTTGGGATATGGCTAGTCAGGCACCTCTCAGTGGTGGAAAAGATGGCTCTCATGGCCTTTTGGTTTCACAGTTAAATCGCTTTCAAGAAACACGCTCAAAGCATGATCAATTGAGTGATGAAACCGAACGTCTAAAGAAAATCATCGCCGACCTTGAGCTCAAGGTCGCTGGCGCTGGTGAGCATGAGCGTCGATTATCTGAATTAACACGCGACTTGAGTGTTAAACGTAAACTTTACGAAGATTTACTCGAGCGTTACGAGATGGCTCGAGTAACGGGTTCATTAGGTAGCTTTGAAAGTGACAAACGTGTTCGCGTGCTTGACCAACCCTTCACTCCAACCAAGCCAAGTAATCTACCCACCATCGTATTTGCCATTGCGGGTTTGTTTGGCGGTCTCTTTATGGGCATTGGTCTTGCCATGGTTGCTGAATTCACTGACCACACGGTACGTCGCCGCGAACAAGTTGAACGCCTACTAGGCGCACCGATGTTGGCTCGCATTCCACCTTTAGCTCCTGCGAAATAACCCCATGACAAACATCCACGTACAAATTGTTCAGCATTTATCACCCGGTGGCATTGAAACGATGGCATTGGATCTTCAACGCCACTTGGCTGAACAAGAACAAGCTTACATTGTGAGTCTTGAAGGTAGTAAAGGTGACTCGATCAAACGTTGGCCAGTGCTTGAGCCTTTTGCTGATCAACTCATATTTATGAATAAACCTGCAGGCCTAAATCCTGGCTTCATTTTGACTCTCGCTAAAAAACTTAAGTCGCTTGGCGCAACCAGTGTGCACACCCATCATATCGGCCCCTTACTGTATGGTGCGGTTGCAGCACGACTCGCAAAGATCAAAACCCGCATTCACACTGAACACGACGCATGGCACCTCAACAATAAACGCCGACGCTGGCTGCAACGTTTGGCCATATTTTTGGCAAAACCTCGCTTAGTTGCGGATGCTCAATTAGTTGCAGCCAATATGCGCAAACATCTTCAAATCGATGACATCAAGGTGATTCGAAATGGCATCGACACGCAACGCTTTAAGCCCGGAAACAAAGCTGCAGCGCGTTTGCAACTAGGCTTACCTCAAGACGTCTTTATTGTTGGCAGTGCAGGTCGTCTTGAAGAAGTAAAAGGTCATAAATATCTGATTGAAGCGTTTAAACATGTTCCGGAGAACGCACAGCTAGCAATTGCTGGTGATGGCTCACTTCGCGAATCTCTCGAAAAGACAGCCACGCTGCTAGGGCTAGAAAGTCGCATTTACTTTTTAGGTCGAATTGATGACATGCCATCGTTTTATCAAGCGATTGATGTCTTCGTGCTGCCATCCTTACAGGAAGGGATGCCACTGTCCCCGCTTGAAGCACAGGCATGCAATATCCCTGTGATAGTGACCAATACTGGCGCCTCCTCTGAAACGGTATGTCCTAAGTCTGGCTTACTCATTGAAGCTGGTAATTCAAACTCACTTAGCCAAGCAATCACACAAACGATAGGGAAAGTGGAAAGTAATGCCCCTCGTCGTTTCTCAATTGAACATGGCGACATTAAACGTATGGCATCTGAATATGCCGCACTTCGTCATCAAACGTTAATTTTTGGTCATTGATATGGAAATTGGATTGATCGCCCTGTTAATCAGTTCATTGGTACTGATTGCTTACCATCACGTCGGCTACCCTTTACTTTTAAAGTGCGTGCCAGACAAGCAGCCAACCGAGCAGGATATTGAAGAGCTTAAGGAAAACCCTTCTTTACCTAGTATTGGATTGCTTATCCCTGCATACAACGAAGCTAAATTCATCGCGGATAAAATTTTCAATCTCGCTTCGCTTGATTATCCTGCAGATAAGCTTCAGATCATTCTTGCCTGCGATGGCTGTTCAGATAACACCGCCGAGATTGCCCGTAACACCCTTGCCTTATCTGAATGCCAACACCTCAACATGAAGGTTGTCGAGTTTGAGGAGAATCGCGGCAAAATTGCCGTCGTTAACTGCGCCAGTCGCCTTTTCGAAACTGATCTCCTAGCCATGAGTGATGTCAGCGCACTACTCTCGCTAGATGCTTTGTTACAACTCAGTCATCTCTTTAACGATGAAAAAGTTGGTTTAGTGTGTAGCCATTACCATCTAATCGAGCCTGGTTCAGATGGTGAAGAAACCTACTGGCGTTATC
Organism: uncultured Gammaproteobacteria bacterium; assembly: GCA_964516045.1. Taxonomy (GTDB): domain Bacteria; phylum Pseudomonadota; class Gammaproteobacteria; order Chromatiales; family Chromatiaceae; genus VMDJ01. The sequence goes on along the minus strand of CAZEWM010000002.1, from coordinate 11,807 downwards.
AGAGTTACATCAAACAAAAAGAAGCCTCTTTGGGATCGGTGCTCGGTGCTCATGGTGCATTTTATGCGATTAGACGTCGCCTGTTTAAGCCACTCGAACACGACACAATCAATGATGATTTCATTCTTCCCATGCGCATTCTTGAGGCGGGCTATACCGGTCTCTATGCACCCCATATTCATGCAGTTGAGCTCGAAGGTAGTGATGAATCTATGGACTTCAATCGCCGCACACGTATCGCAGCGGGCAACATTCAACAAATTGTTCGTCTAAAGCGTTTACTATCGCCAAGCTTTGGCGGTATCGCCTTTGCCTTTATGTCGGGTAAAACGTTGCGCATGATGATGCCTTGGCTCATGCTGATTGCTTTAGTGACTTCTTTCTTATTGTGGAACACACATTGGGCATTCGCTGCATTGGCCATCGCTCAAACAGCTGCTTACCTATTGGTAATGATGCTGAATGTGATTCCAAAATCCAAATTACCCGGTGTACTCAATACCTTGATGTATCTGGTTAACGGTCATGCGGCCAACCTTATTGGCACGCTTAAATATCTGTTTGGTCAACGTCAAAACCGTTGGCATAGCATCTCTGAATAGGCAGGAAGCCATGAATACCAATTCTGACATTCACCCACTTACCGCTTTTGGCAAACGTAGCGTCGACATTATCGGCTCAGCTCTTTTGCTACTTCTGGTAGCTCCCTTATTTCCACTGATTGCACTGGCGATCAAATTAGATTCACCTGGCCCAGTCTTCTTTAAGCAGTTACGCATTGGTCGTGCGTTTACTCATCGCACGGAAATGTTTTACATGATTAAGTTCCGTTCAATGCGTCAAGACGCTGAAAAATCATCCGGCGCTGTCTGGGCTCAAAAAAATGACCCCCGTATTACTACCTTGGGTAAATTTTTACGTAAGACCCGCTTAGATGAGTTACCCCAATTAATTAACGTGCTTAAAGGCGAAATGTCGATCATTGGTCCGCGTCCAGAGCGCCCTGGCTTTTACAAAAAGCTTGAAACCGAGATTCCATTTTTCGCCGAACGTACTTATGGCGTCACACCCGGCATTACCGGTTTAGCTCAGGTCTATCAGGGCTATGATGAAACCATCGAGGACGTGCGCTCTAAAGTCGGTTATGACCATCGTTACGCCTTGGCACTTAGCAACCCCATTGATTGGATCAGTATGGACTTCTCTATCGCTTGGCGTACCGTGATGGTCATGGTGCTCGGCCGCGGTCAATAATCCTCAATTCGCGCTTTGCAATACGCTCCTTCTTTTTGCAAAGCGCGAATAATCACCCTCGAAAAGCACATTAGATTCACCTAACCAACTGTTTTAAATGTAATTTAATTATTGGCACGATTGCTGCTTCAAGCCTCCTGAACCAACAAAGGAGGCAGCAATGCTCTACAGCAAACACGACATCGACGCTAACCATCTTGAAATCCGCCTAAATGGCGACTTCGACGCACTTGGCGCCAAATCAATTCGCGAAGATCTTGAAAAAATCGCAGAAGACAGCGCAAACCCTCAGCACGTCGTGCTTAACCTTGAGAATGTCCCATTTATCGACTCATCAGGTATTGGCGCTATCGTTTTCTTATTCAAACGATTAAAAGTTCAACAACGCAATATGCGTATCTCGGGCGTACAAGGTCAGCCTGCTGAACTTTTCCGTATGTTGCGTGTTCATAAAGCGATTCCTACCGATATGCAAGACGAGAATGCCCGCGGAGCTGTGGCATAACATGAAATCACTACGCTTGAGTGCGATTGTTTTGGCCACGGTTGGCCTGGGTGCATGTTCATCCATCACCTTTCCGCCGCACGGACAGGGTGGTTTTTCTGAATGGAATATCGGCATGCTATCGCCGTTAGAGGCGGATCAAAAAGTCGAGACCCAACACGGCCTCCGCTTTGATCTTGAACTTACCTCTCGCCACTTGGACATGTTGGTTCAAGAAGGTGCAGAGATGTGTTTCCCCGCGACTGTTGCCCAAGCAAAACTGCGCGAAGCTCGCATCACTCGCGAATTGAAGGGTGGATTACCCTACGATGCGGCAAACGACATCATTATTCAGCGTGAAACTCTAGCCCGTCTTGAACGTCAACTGGACTACGTGAAATCACACGAGGTGTGTGTACTACCTAAGCCAACAGGTGAAGCCGCATCACCTGTCGATATAGCACAGCGTTTACACGAACTACTCAACAGCGATAACCAATTCGCCACTGACTCTCATGAATTGAATCCAAAATATGTTGGCCATTTAGCAGAAGCCGCTGCCTTATTAAAAGACCTTCCTCAATATCGCTTAAAGATTACCGGTCATGCAGATCAACGCGGCAACGAGGAGAAGAACAACACCCTTTCGACCGCACGCGCAGAACAAGTGGGTCGTTACCTACAAATAATGGGTATCACACCATCTCGCATTGAAACGACTGCAGTCGGTGCTAGCCAGCCTTTCATGGCAGGTGATCAGCCACACTACATGTTGGTTAATCGTCGTGTGACCGTTGAACTGATCGAAACCACGCCTGAAGCGGTTGCGCCGAAGTAAGTCCGAAATGGTCAATATCTTACGCATTTTTACCTTACTCATCGCGCTGACAGCGGGATGGTCATCGTTGGCTAACGCAGCCACGGTAAACGTCGGTGATGTTATTCGGGTTTCTTTGCCTGGTGAAGAAACACTCGACAATTTATATGAAGTTGATCGCTTTGGCCGCATTCACTTACCTGAAGTTGGCCCGTTAATGGTCGTTGATGTGGATGCGACTCAATTAACCCCAATAATTAAAGCCCACCTTGGCTTGGCCTTCCGTGATCTTGAGCGCTTGTCGGCCAACATTCATCAACGCCGCGTCTTAATGAGCGTCTTAGGCTATGTTGAAAAACCAGGGCAAATCATTCTGAATGCTAACGACTCCATTCAAACAGCCTTGACCACAGCAGGTGGTCTACGGGCCGGAGCACGCTTAGATAACTTCCGTATAAAACGCCCTGGTGAACAAGATATTGTTTTTGACTACAAAGCTTATTTAGATTCCGGTGATGAGAAGCTGCTCCCTAAGTTACGTTCATTAGATGTTCTCTTTATTCCTGCCTCTCCTTTAATTGGCAACATCGAAACCAATTTTGACCCTAAGGCAATGAACGACAAAGGTGATGCATCAGATACAAAAAAATCTATAAAAGTTTTTGGTGAAGTTAGAAACCCAGGTAGCTTTACTTATAAAGAAGAACAAGATCTCGACATAGTTGATTTCATCATGCGATCTGGTGGTGTAACTCAATATGCCACAATCGAACAAATACGCATATTAAGTGATGGGGAACCAACAACCTTTAATCTAAAGACATTCCTTGATACTGGAGATAAATCTCTTTTGCCCGAGCTTAAATCTGGCGCCACTATATTTGTTCCTCGCCAAGAGGAAGAAATTAAAGCCGGCGGTAATATGATTTATGTCATGGGTGAGGTTGCGCGTCCAGGTGCCTTTGAAGGTAATAAAGGAGCCACTTTTATGGACATTATTTCTAACTCTGGCGGCCCAACTCGTTTTGCCGACTCTCGACAGATTAGAATTATTCGTGCCAATGGCTCTATTGTTCCATTTGATTTAACTGCTTTCACTGAAGGCACCTCAGATCAAATGATGCCGGAAATTATTCCCGGCGACGCCATCTTCGTTCCTGAGAAAACTAATGTTGGTAACGAAGCATCTTGGTTAAAAGTATCTCCCCATCGTGCGGTTAGAATCATTGGCGCCATCAATCGACCTAGTCGAGTTGAATGGTCTGATGAAATGACTTTGCTTGATTTAGTCAGCCATGTTGGTGGACCGACTCGCCGCGCAGATACAACCCATATTGAAATTGTCATCCCTAATGATGATGGATCATCACGCGCTGTCATATTCAATATGGATGAGCATATTAAATTAGGTAGACCAGACTCAGCTCTCCCTAAAATAGTTGCTGGCTCTATTGTTCGATTCCGTGAACTACCAGATGACCCTTCTGATAATAAATCTCAATGGATTACGCAATCATCAGAAACTTCTATTTATCTGTTTGGACAAGTTAATTCACCAGGACGTTATAAGTTTTCCAGAGACTTACATTTCTTAGATATCTTAAGTGCAGCTGATGGCCCAAGCGGTGCTGCAGACCTGCGTAACATTCGCATAAGCCACCGCAATCAAAAATATGCCAAAGTCAGCAAAGTTGATTTAGCACTCTATTTTGAGACTGGTGATGAATCGATCTTACCCAAGGTTTTACCCGGCGATTCAATTTATATACCTCAAAAAGATCGTGGCTGGTTAGATCAAGCACCCGCACAAACCATTCGTGTACTTGGTGCAGTGGGAAGACCCGGTCGTTACACCTTTGATGACCAAATGACCATCCTCGACCTTTTAGCCGAAGCTGGTGGAACAGCAGGTGGAGCTTTAGTTGAAAAAATTACTATCGTTAACTTGTCATGTTGCGCTAATCAAGCACGCGTATTTGACCTGACTGACTTTAGTAAAACCGCTGATTTCACTAAGCTACCCGTACTGCGTGCGGGTGACACAGTGTATGTACCCAATCAAAGCGATAGCCTACTTGCTAAAGGCCGTGTTTTACTGAATGACATCTTCCAAATTGTTTCTCTCAGCTCATTACTTGGAGTCTTGTGATGCAAGACTTACAACCGGTGGAGATTCCGTCGAATTACCAAGAAATCGACCGTATTTACAGCGCTACTGTGGCGCGCAATATGCGCTCGATCGCTTTCTGCTCGGCCAACTCGAGTGAGGGAAATTCACTGGTTTTACAATCGTTCGCCCAGCGCGTAATAAGTGCTGACCGCTCGACACTGATTGTCGATCTCAATTTACATAAGCCGACTATGCATAAACGCTTTGCGATAACTCGCGGAGAGGCAAACAATAAACTCTTACCTGCTCCACAGCATATCGTGACTCAAGAGGAATCAAACAATCTCTCGATCATTACGGCGAATCTAGACAAAAAAACCCTGATGCATTTACGTGAACCAGGCTCGATCGAGGAACATATTGAGCAGTGGAAAAAAGACTTTGATGTCGTCTTGATTGATACTGCCCCGCTAAATTCTGTGAACTCGGGAAATCTCCCTGCTGAGCGTATTGCTGCCGGCGTAGATGGCACTATCATGACCGTTCAAAGCGGTGTGACTACTGAATCTGCCCTTAAACAAGCGATGAAAAGACTACAAGAAACCGAAGCACTGGTTGCCGGAAGTATATTGAATGATCGCTTTGATCCGCCACTTAAAAGTGAGATTTTGCGTGAAATAGGTCGGATTGAAAAACGCTTCCCTAAATTAGCTCGTTGGTTATCAGAAAAAGTTTACAACAGCAGGATTTTGAATTTAGAACCGTAATTTTCAATTTGCAAATCCGATAAACAGGTTCATAATGTTACCAATGGCTAAGAAAAGGAATGGTCTTCTTAGCGCGCATGAGCAACTCAATGTGCCCCACAAGGAAACAGTGAATAAATGATTCAAATTAACTCTCTACCACCAGAAAATACTCCTCACGTTCTTCTCGTTGATGACAGTGCGGCGAATGTTGCCGTAGGAAAAATTCTCCTTAATCGCTTGGGATGTGACGTAACGATTGCTAGGAATGGTGAAGAAGCCATTCAAGTAGCCAGCAGCGAGGACTTTGACCTCATCCTGATGGATATTTCTATGCCCATAATGAATGGATTAACCGCCACTCAATTACTACGCGAGCATGAAGGCCCCAATCAGCTGACACCGGTTGTAGGTGTTAGTGCGCATACACTAGAAAGTGATCGCCGTGACTGCCTTAACGCAGGCATGAATGACTTTCTACCCAAACCCATTACAAAAGACTCGCTATCCAAAATCATTGAACAATGGCTTAAACACACAGGCGATTCAGCAATCAATTTTGAAGCTAAAAATGATAGCCAAGATACACCGGTATTAGATGAGACCTTGATTGCTCGCTTACGCAATGATATCGGTGATGATGGCTTCACTGTCAGCATCAATATTTTTTTAGATGAACTTAAAAAACGTAGCATCACATTAAATCAGTTAAATAAAAAAGCTGATGCTACCGGATTAGGCAAAGAAGGCCATGCGATAAAAAGTAGCGCAGGAACTTTCGGCTGCCCTCAGCTTGCTAACGAAGGTAAAAAACTTGAAATAGCGGGCAAGAATAATGATTTCATAAAATGCCAATCAATACTCAATCTACTCAGCGTTAGTCTCTCTACTACACAACAACACTTAGAGAGCTATTTAAAACGTATGGGACATAAGGATGCGTAAGATCCTCCTTGACACAACAGCTAATGCTTCCCTCGAAGGCGTACGCCATTTGCGCCACTTGCTTGGAAGTGTGACTAAATCTGCCATTCTTGATGCTGAAACACGCAACAATGTTTCTTTATGCTTCAGTGAAGTCGCCACAAACTGCATAGAGCATGCCGAATCACCTCTTAAAGGTGAGATAAAACTACGGCTGTCGTATTCTCAAGATAAATGGATTATGACCATCTCGGACCAAGGTAAACCGCCAGCCGAACTGCCTGAGTCAAATAAAATTGATCCTTTTGGTGAAAGTGGCCGAGGATTATTCATTGTGCAATCGCTATGCGATGAAATTGAGTATGCCCCGAGCAATAGCCCTGAAAACTTCACACGCCTGGTATGGAAAGAAAAGACCGAGAAAAAGAAGTCTCGTCTACTCATCATTGAAGATGAATTCAGCCAACAAACCATGTATCAGTACATGCTTCAGGATGAGTATTTAATCGACATTGCGCCCGACGCAAACACCGCAATCGCTCTCATTCGATCTCACACTTACAATGCCATTCTGTCGGATATTTACCTACCTGACATGAATGGGCTCGAACTACGAAAAACCTTACTACAACAAGAGCTTGCAGATTTAGTCCCGTTCGTTTTCCTGACCGGAAGCGAATCGCATGAAATCATCGAAAAGGCTCATGATTTAAGTATCGATGACTTCATCCGCAAGCCCGTCGCTAAAACCTCACTTCTGCGCGTTATTGATCGATTGATTAGACGCTCAGAGTCACTAAAAAAGCGTCTATTAGGTCAAATTCTGGGGGATGTGACTAGCGCGCTGCAGCCAACAATCTCAGAAGACACAAGGTATTGGAGACTTCTCTCCACCAATAGAAATACAGGTGCAGGTGGAGGTGACATCCTTCTCACCCACTCAATCGATAACGTGCTTTACATTATTGTTGGCGACATCATGGGGCACGATGTGTCAGCCAAGTTTTATGCACATGCCTACACCGGCTATCTTCGTGGGCTACTTTGCTCTATGAACAATGAGACATCACCTGCAACACTGATGCAAAAGATGTCAGAAGCGGTAATCAGTGACCAATTATTACAACAGACTCTATTAACCTGCTGCGTACTTCGTCTGAAAGAGTCGTCTTTATCACTGTGTAGCGCCGGTCATCCGGGCGCACTAGTCGTGACAACGGACGGGGAGCTTCAGCGGGTAGAGAACGATGGCATGCTTCCCGGCTTGATTCCTGATATTGAGTACACTGATACACATATTAATCTGAGACCTGGCGAGCGTCTCGCTATCTTTACCGATGGCTTATATGAGTCACTCACCCCACCTCTCACATCAGATGCCGCAAAAGCGTTGATAACCAAACAACTAGTTAGCACTAAAGATTCATCAATTAAAGAAGCAGCAGAGGCAATCTTTGACTGTTTCGATCATTATGTGATGCACCAACCCACAGATGATGCCACTCTCTTACTTATTGAGCCAAACGATTAAAAGGTCGTTTCACTTATGACTAGCACACCCAAAGTATTACTTGTTGAAGATACCGCCTCATTGGCAGCAACTTACCAAGCCTATGTGTCCGATCTACCTATTCAACTTTTTGTCGCCGAGGATGGTGAAACCGCCAAATCATTGATTGATTCAGAACGTCCTGATGTCATCTTACTTGACCTTGTTCTTCCCGATATCAGCGGCCAAGACATCCTGCAATGGATGAAAGAAATTGATATTGATACAGACGTCATCGTAATGACTGCTCACAGTACTGTTGAGGTTGCCGTCGAGGTGATGCAATCAGGTGCACAAGACTTCCTTGAGAAGCCCTTCGACAAGACACGCCTACGCACGACATTGAATAACGCGCTAGAAAAACGTCGACTCCGAAACTACGTCAGCACAATCAAAGAAACCTTTGAGCGTAATAGCTACCATGGTTTTATCGGTGCAAGCTTACCGATGCAGGCGGTCTACCGCATTATTGATGCAGCAGCGCCAAGTGCCGCTACGGTATTCATTACTGGTGAATCTGGCACGGGAAAAGAGGTCTGCGCTGAAGCAATTCATCGTGCAGGCAACCGCGCGGAAAAGCCCTTCATTGCGATTAACTGTGGTGCTATCCCGCATGACTTGATGGAGAGTGAAATCTTTGGTCATACCAAAGGTGCCTTTACTGGCGCCACCTCTGACCGTAAAGGTGCAGCTGCACTTGCAGACGGCGGCACCCTCTTCCTTGATGAAATCGGCGAAATGGATATGGATCTGCAGACCAAGCTTTTACGCTTTGTACAGACGGGCCGCTTCCAGAAAGTCGGTGGCAGCCAAGAAGAGCAAGTTAATGTGCGCTTCATCTGTGCAACCAACCGTGACCCATTAAAAGAAGTTGAAGCCGGTCGTTTTCGTGAAGACTTATATTACCGTTTACACGTTGTACCCATCACTCTGCCAACATTACGTGAACGTTCAGATGACATCATGTTGATCGCTAATCACTTCTTGGTGAAGTATGCGACCGAAGAGGGCAAACAATTTCGTGACTTTAGCCCAGAGGCCGAAGTGGTTTTCCGTCATTACTCATGGCCTGGTAATGTTCGTCAATTACAGAACGTTATTCGCAACATTGTCGTACTGCATAACGGTGAGAAAGTGGAGCTTGCGCAATTACCACCACCACTCGATACCTCACTGAGCCAACAAGAGATCGAGGGCATCACGCCACAAATGGCTACTGCACAAACCGCATCGATTATGTCGAGTGGCGGCATTGTGATCGATCGTGTACGCCCCTTGGCGCTTGTTGAACGCGAGGTTATTGAACATGCCATCAATCATTGCGATGGCAATATTCCTAAAGCTGCTGCAATGCTGGAGGTAAGTCCATCAACCATCTACCGAAAAAAGCAGGCATGGGATGAACAGGAAGGCGTTGCTTAACCGCCAGTAGTATTCATAAAGCGCACTACCTGTGCGCCATCTGCCAGGCGGGTATGGTCAAAGTCATGCCCCTTGGGCTTGCGCTCAATCGCCTTGAGGATAATCTCACGTAACTCTTGATCACTTGCCCCTTCTCTTAACGGCGCACGGAGATCAACAGAATCATCTTGACCCAAGCAAAGATACAGCACGCCAGTACAAGTCAAACGAACACGGTTACATGACTCACAGAAGTTATGGCTGTAGGGCGCAATAAACCCGATACGTTGGCCAGTTTGCGCAATATTGTGATAGCGAGATGGACCACCCGTTTGATAATCACTTGGCGTAAGCATCCAACGCTTCTCGATATCTGCTTTTGCTTCGTCCAAAGACCAAAAGTGATCATCTCGAAGCTGACCGATATCACCCATTGGCATAGATTCAATCACGCTCAAGTCAAAACTACGCTCACCACACCAGGCAAGCAATTGATCCATCTCTGAATCATTAATTCCTTTTAACGCAACTGCATTGATCTTGATCTTTAGGCCCGCATCAACAGCTGCATTTATCCCGCGCATCACATCATCGTATTTACCCAGACGCGTCAGTTCTTCGAACTTGGTTTTATCTAGCGTATCTAAAGAAACGTTCACACGCTTAACGCCGAGTTCCTTTAGAGGCTGTGAAAATTTATCGAGCAATGCGCCATTCGTAGTCAAGGTAAGTTCTTCAAGACCCGAACCTAACTGCGCACCCAAATGCTCAAATAAGGAGAGAATATCTCGTCGCACCAAAGGCTCGCCGCCAGTGATCCGCAGCTTCTGCACACCCAATCCAATAAACACCGAGCAGATACGCTGAAGCTCTTCGAGGGTCAGCAAGTCCTTGCGCGGCAAGAAGGTCATATCTTCTGCCATGCAGTAATTGCAACGATAGTTACAGCGGTCGGTGACGGAAACGCGCAGATAGGTAACTGCACGACCAAACGGATCGATCATAGGTTCTCTCAAATTACGAGCCGTCAGTATAGGCGAAAAATCGCCTGAATCACTGCACAGAGGGTGGGATTTCCCCAAGCGCCAGTAAGTGACTGACGTAAGTGTAAGGCTCCGCCTGAGTCATTGGGCGAGCGCGTTGCGCTGCCTCAATCGCCATCTCGCGTATCTGTGGGTCTGCTGAACGTAGGCTCACGCGAACCAAGGTCGCTGACGCTGAGATCAACGAGGCATCTGCATGTGCCGGCGTCGCACCTAAACCAGGAAGCAACTGCTGATCCGTTTTACGCCAACCTGACGCACCGTAAAAACGCTGCCATGCTTGTTGTGTCAGTTGATCTCGCCATTCAATTAATACCGGATCTGAAGAAATATATGAAAGATAATCCAAGCCTTGAATCAAATACGCATAATCATCCAATCCTGTTTGACCCACCGCCTGACCTGCTTCTTCAGAACGCCAAAGTCGACCATTTCGCCACAAACGATCACGTAATCCATAAGCCAACTCACTCGCTTGTGCTGCATAGTCTGATCCAGGAAATTGCTGCGCCGCCAAGGCCAAGCTACCAAGCATCAAGCCATTCCAAGCCGCAAGAACCTTTTCATCACGAGGTGGCATACGTGTTGCGCGGCGTTGCAACAAGGTATTTTTAATTTGCGCAAGGCGCTCAATCATTTGAGCCTCAGTCATTGCTTTTTTCTGAGCTAATGCCGCAACACTTTCACCTTGCATTGGTAAGAAGCCAGCCGGTAAGGCGGCAAAACCTTGCATCGACCAATAGGCTTTCGCCAGTTCCGCATCCTCTTTACCTAACTGCGCGAGCAATTCTTCATCTGTCCAGAGATAGCTACCACCTTCGATATCATTCCCATCAATCGCAGAAAGGCTCGAAATATATTGCCCTCTTTGCTCACGCATATCCGAGCTTGCAAAATCTAACGTTAAACGCGCCATACCCAGATAATCTTCTCGTCCATAAATCTGACCTGCCATGAGGTACACCCGAGCTAACTGCGCTTGGTTATAGAGCATCTTTTCAAAGTGAGGAACCTCCCAAGAAGGATCAACGGTATAGCGAAAGAAGCCTTCTTTAAGATGATCACGCATACCGAACTTCGCCATGTTATCTAAGGTGAGTTCAACCCATTGATCAAGACCAGGCACTTCAATCGGTAAACTCGCACGCAGGGTCAGCACGGCGAGCAATTGCGCTTCTAAAGGAAACTTACTTTCATGGCCAATACCGCCAGCTAAGGGATCAGCCACCATCATGACCTGCTGCAGATAACGCTGAGCGATCTGCGGGAAGTTCATAACAGGCTCAGCAGTATTTTGTGCATTAGCACTTAGCGCCAAGGTAGCACGCCTCGCCAACTCACGTGTTTTATCACGCTCGCTATCCCAGGTAAGTTGGAGCTTCTGTAGTACTTGCTGAAATTGATCCGGCTGCATATAAGTTGCGCCGATGAGTGGATACCCTTCAGGCGTCAGAAATACCGTCAGTGGCCATCCGGCTT
>CAZEWM010000001.1:48235-50850 GCA_964516045.1 uncultured Gammaproteobacteria bacterium | reverse complement strand
ACCGCCAGAATCATCAGCATTTCTTGCCACTGGGTGAACAAAGGCGCCAAGCCATCAACGAGCAAGCGCAGTGTCAGCGCAAATGCGGCAATCTTTGGCGCACTACCCAACAGCATTGTGACGGCCGTGGGAGCGCCGTGATACACATCAGGAACCCACATATGGAATGGCACAGCACCGAACTTAAAGCCAACACCCATAATAATGAAGACTAAGCCGAACACCAGAATGTCTTCTTGGATGTTGCCCTTCACGATCGCGGCACTGACCTCGGCAAACGAGAGTGAACCGGTAGCACCATAGAAAAGTGAAATACCGTAAAGCAGCAAACCAGATGCTAAGGCACCGAGAACAAAATACTTCATCGCCGCTTCCGCGCCACCCATCGAATCACGGTTGAACGCAACCAATGCGTACATCGACAACGCTAGTAGCTCTAAACCGAGGTAAATGGTGATGAAGTTATAGGCTGATGACATGATCATCATGCCCAACACCGAAAACAACGCTAGTGTGTAGTACTCACCACGATAGATACCTTGCTGCACCAGGTAATCTTTAGCGTAGACCATGGCAAAGCCGGTCACCGTCAAGATGCCTATTTTCATCACATCCGCGACAGCATCACGTACAAAGCTACCTTCAAAGCTCACAACCGGATCGCCGGCAGTCGCAATGATTGTCGCGCCCGTGACCACTAAGGCAGCCAAGCTTAGCGCATAGGTGACTAAGCGAGTGCGTTCGGTCAGGAATAGGTCCACGATCAACACAACACAAGCGGCCACGAGCATAACGATCTCTGGCATCACTGGGATAAAGGTGCTCATTTCAAATTGCATAATGTTTCACCACAAGCCTTTAGAGCTTGCTTACTCCAATGTGTTGAACCAAGTTATGGATAGACGCATCCATCACATCGATAAGCGGCGCAGGCCATAGTCCTAATATCAGTACCGCAAGCGCCAGTACCGTTAGCACGAAGGCCTCACGTGCATTGATATCTTTCAGTTGAGCGACAGCATCGGAGGCAATCTCACCAAAGATCACTCGCTTCACCATCCATAAGGTGTAAGCCGCTCCGACAATCAGGGTTGTTGCAGCAAGGAAGGCATACCAGAAGTCAGCGCGGAAAGCGGCCAAGATGACCATGAACTCACCCACGAAACCCGAGGTGCCTGGTAGACCCGCATTGGCCATCGAGAAGAAAACCATGAAGGCAGCAAACCACGGCATGGTGTTAACCACACCGCCATATGAAGAGATTTCACGACTGTGTAAGCGGTCGTAAAGCACACCGATACTCAAGAACATCGCGGCACTAATAAAGCCGTGAGAGACCATCTGCACCATGCCGCCCTGCACACCCAACTCGGCACCTGAGGTCGCGGCAGGATTTGCCATGATCATAAAGACGATAAAGAAACCGAGAGTGACAAAACCCATGTGCGCGATTGATGAGTAAGCTACGAGCTTCTTCATATCACTTTGCACAAGCGCCACAAAGCCAATGTAGACAACGGCAACCAGTGACATACCAATCACAAGCCAATCAAGTGTATGACTCGCATCTGGCGCAATGGGCATGCTGAACCGTAAGAAACCATAACCACCAATCTTCAACATGATTGCTGCCAGAATGACAGAACCACCCGTTGGCGCTTCTACGTGCGCATCAGGCAACCAGGTATGCACTGGCCACATAGGCACTTTCACCGCGAAGGCCAATAAGAACGCCAAGAAGATCAGTACCTGCTCGGTATGATTCAGTTTGAGATCGTGGAAGGCCAATACATCCATTGAGCCAGACTGGAAGTACATATAGATCAAAGCGATCAACATGAACACTGAGCCCAAGAAGGTATAGAGGAAGAACTTGATTGTCGCGTATACACGACGAGGACCACCCCAAATACCAATCACGATAAACATTGGTATCAGCATGGCTTCCCAGAAAACGTAGAAGAGCACCGCATCTAACGCAGCAAACACGCCAACCATGACACCTTCCATCATCAAGAAAGCGGCCATGTATTGAGATGGTTTGAACTGGATAACTTCCCAACCGGCAATCACAACCAATATAGTGATGAAGGTTGTCAGAATGATCAGGGGCATCGAAATACCGTCAACACCGAGATAGTAATTTACCCCGAACTGCGGCACCCAAGCAGCTTTTTCGACAAACTGCATGGCAGCCGTTGAACTATCAAACTGGGTATATAGCGGAATACTGACCGCAAAGGTCAAAACCGATACTAATAGTGCTAACCAACGTGAAACATTCGGAGACTTATCACCACTGATAAGAACTAGCACACCACCAATAATGGGGAGCCAGACAACCGTGCTTAATAATGGCCAATCGATCATGCGTATTTACCTAATTCTTATTCTTATCTCACTACGAACCATGTGAGCAGACCAAGCAGGCCTAAAATCACAGCGAACGCATAGTGATAGAGGTAACCGGTTTGAATAAACCGCACTACCGAAGCTAACCAACCGACTGTGTGTGCAGAACCATTAACAGCAATACCATCAATGATGACTTTGTCACCCACATTCCAGAAAAACTTACCTAACAATCGACTTCCGCCAGCAAACACTGCTTGGTT
>CAZEWM010000001.1:0-48135 GCA_964516045.1 uncultured Gammaproteobacteria bacterium | reverse complement strand
CATTCCAGAAAAACTTACCTAACAATCGACTTCCGCCAGCAAACACTGCTTGGTTAAAGTGATCAAAGCCGTATTTTTGATCCAACGCAAAGTGTGCCCAATCTAAACGTGTTCGCAACTCAGAAGCGATACTCGGTTTACGGGTGTACACATACCAAGCCGCGAACAAACCGCCGAGTGCCAAATAGAGTGGTACGCCATGCACTGCGTGCATCACAAAGCCCCAAGCACTCGTAAATTCAATCTGGGCCAGCGTATTGTGCTCAGGCGCAACCGTAAGAATACCGTTGAAGTAATCGCCAAACACCATATCGCCAACGGTGAAGTAGCCAATAAAAACCGACGGGATCGCCAGCAAGATCAGTGGCAAGGTAACCACCCATGGCGATTCATGTAGATGATCTTTTGCATGCTCATCGCGTGGACCCTTGCCATGGAATACTAAGAAATACATACGGAAGCTATATAAGGCGGTCAGGAAGACACCCGCAACCAACAAGACGTAAGCGTAACCTGCCCCATCAATCGTCGAGTAATGCACCGCCTCGATAATCGCATCTTTTGAGAAGAAGCCAGAGAAGCCTGGGAAGCCAATCAAGGCAAGCGAGCCTAGCAAGGCCGTCCAGTGTGTAATTGGCATGTATTTACGAATACCACCCATATTGCGGATATCTTGATCGTGGTGCATACCCATGATCACAGAACCTGCTGCCAAGAACAGTAATGCTTTAAAAAACGCGTGCGTCATTAAGTGGAACAAACCCGCTGCATAGGCTGAAACACCCAAGGCTGCCACCATGTAACCGAGCTGAGACAAGGTTGAGTAAGCCACAACCCGCTTGATGTCATTTTGGATAATGCCAATCAGACCCATAAAGAAGGCAGTAGTAGCACCAATCACTAACACAAAGGTCAATGCGGTTTCTGACATCTCATAAAGCGGTGACATACGCGCCACCATAAAGATACCTGCGGTTACCATGGTTGCTGCGTGAATCAATGCAGAGATTGGTGTTGGACCCTCCATTGAGTCTGGCAGCCACACATGCAACGGCACCTGAGCTGACTTACCCATTGCACCGATGAACAATAAGATACAAACAACAGTCATAAGCGACCATTGCTCATCACCCCAGATATTGATGGTAGTGTCAGCAAAGGCCGGGGCCGCGGCAAACGCTTCAGCGTAATCGAGCGTATTGAAATACATTGCAACCGCAGCAATACCGAGAACAAAACCAAAGTCACCAACACGATTAACCAAGAAGGCCTTCATGTTGGCAAAGACTGCCGTGTCTTTCTTAAAATAGAACCCGATCAGCAAGTAAGAGACCAAGCCTACCGCTTCCCAACCAAAGAATAACTGCAAGAAGTTATTCGACATAACCAGCATGAGCATTGAGAAGGTAAACAATGCGATGTAACTAAAGAAACGCTGATAGCCATCTTCATCATGCATATAGCCGATGGTGTAGATGTGCACCATGAGAGAGACGAAGGTCACGACCGCCATCATCATTGCAGTTAAACGATCGATTAAAAAGCCAACCTCGAAGCGCAAACCATCACTGACCATCCAGGTATAAACCGACTGGTTATAGACCTCTGCACCAGCAAACGCATGCAGATACAAAATATACATCGAAAGGATGCAGCTTGTACCGACACCCAAGATGGTCGCCCAGTGCGCACCCGCCTTGCCAATTTGGTTACGTAGCAAACCGGCAATTACTGCGCCAACCAAAGGCGCCAACACGATTGTGAGTAAGATCGATTCCATCATTACCCCTTCAGATCCTTAAGCTCGTCAACATTGATCGTACGGCGAGTTCGGAAGACCACCACTAGGATGGCCAAGCCAATAGCTGCTTCTGCTGCAGCCACCGTCAATATAAAGAAGACGAATATCTGACCTTGTAGGTCATTCAAATAATGTGAGAACGCAACAAAGTTCAAGTTAACTGCCAAGAGCATCAACTCGATACACATCAACAGTAATAGGACGTTCTTACGGTTCAAAAAGATGCCAGCAATACTGATTGAGAAAAGTAACGCTGAAACGATGAGGTATTCAGACAAAGAAATCATCAATTAGTCCTCCCCATCCATCTTGACCATCTTCAAACGATCAGTACTTTTAACCGAAATCTGCTTGCTCGGATCCTGATATTTAGTTTCAGGTCGCTTACGCAGCGTCAGACTGATTGCGGCAATGATGCCCACTAGCAAGATGACCGCGGCAATCTCGAAGGCATACAAGTGATCGGTAAACAGTGCAAAACCTAGTTCAGCAGTATTGTTGTAATCCGCACCATGTCTTACAGGAGCAGCCACTTTATCCAAGCCAAAATGGCTCGATCCCACCACGAGCAAAATCTCAGCCATCATCACCGCTGCAACCAACACGGCTACGGGCAGATTCCGCACAAAGCCAGCTCGTAACTCAGTGATATTGATATCGAGCATCATCACAACAAAGAGGAATAACACCATTACGGCACCGACGTACACCAAAACCAAAACGATGGATAAAAACTCAGCTTCCAACATCATCCAAAGAATGGCTGCATTGAAGAAAGCTACTACTAGCCAAAGCACCGAATGCACCGGGTTTTTACGCGTCACGATCAAGACCGCTGCGCTAAGCAAGATGGCAGAGAAAATATAAAAAAGAATCTTTTCAACTGACATGATCAACGCACCATCGCTTGAGCAGCGCGATCAGCGGCAAGCTCTTTCTCATACTTGTCACCCATTGCCAGTAACTTTTCTTTCGTCATGATGTGCTCACCACGATTTTCGAAGTGATATTCATAAAGACGCGTTTCAACAATCGAGTCCACTGGACATGACTCTTCACAGAAGCCGCAGAAGATGCACTTAAATAAATCGATGTCATAACGTGTTGTACGACGCGAACCATCATCACGAGGCTCAGCCTCGATAGTAATTGCTAGCGCAGGACACACCGCCTCACATAATTTACAAGCGATACAACGCTCTTCACCATTTTCATATCGACGCAATGCATGTAAGCCACGGAAACGTGGAGAAACCGGCGCTTTTTCTTCTGGGTACTGCAAGGTCACTGAGCCTTTAAGCATGTAACTCCCGGTTAGACGTAAACCCTTAAGTAGCTCCCAGAGGAAAAGACTACGGATGTAATTAATAACTGTTTTCATCGTATTGCTCGCTCCGCCTTAATCAAACCACCAAGGCATGTCGTACACACGCATGAACGCAACCACCACAATCCAAACAATCGTGATTGGAATAAAAACCTTCCAACCCAAACGCATAATTTGGTCGTAGCGATAACGTGGGAATGTTGCACGGAACCACAAGAATAGGAACATGAAGAACGCTGTCTTCGCGAATAACCAAATGATGCCTGGCACCCACTCAAACCAAGACTCCATAAAGGTACCCTGGAAAGGTGACAACCAACCACCTAAGAACATCAGCGCTGTGAAGGCTGATATCAAAATCATATTGGCGTATTCAGCCAAGAAGAAGGCAGCAAACGCCATACCTGAATATTCGATATGGAAGCCGGCGACAATTTCCGACTCACCTTCAGCAACGTCAAACGGCGCGCGATTGGTTTCCGCCACACCCGAGATGAAATAAATTAGGAACAGCGGTAATAATGGCAACCAGAACCAATGCAAAAGACTGCCCTGCTGCGCCATAACAATCTCGCCAAGATGCAGCGTGCCAGAAGCCACCAAAACGCCGACCAAAGCGAAGCCCATCGCAATTTCATAGGCAACCATTTGAGCTGCGGAACGGACTGCGCCCAATAAAGCGTACTTAGAGTTAGACGCCCATCCTGCGATGATGACGCCGTAAACACCGATTGAGCTCAACGCCACGATATACAAAAGACCGGCATTTACATCAGCTAACACCAAGCCTACATCAAAAGGAAATACCGCCCATGCAGCCAAGGCTGGTGCCAACATCACCATAGGGGCCAGCAAGAACAAAACCTTATTCGCACCGGTGGGGATAATGATCTCTTTGAACATCAACTTAACCGCATCGGCGATTGGCTGACCAAGACCCAACATACGGAAGCCAAAGAAGCCAACTCGGTTTGGCCCCTGACGAACCTGCATATGACCAATGACTTTACGTTCGGCGTAAGTGTAATAGGCAACCAATCCCATCAACGGGAACATAATCAGAGCAATCTTCAGCAGTATCTGAACGACAACTGGAAGCGCGTAATAAACTTCAATCAACGCATCCATTACGCCTTCTCCACACTGATCGCAGCAAAGCCATTACCGAGCGCAGTCGTTTCCACGACACCAATGGGTAACCATACGCACTGAGATGCCACCGAATCATCAGCAATTGCCTCAATTTCAACTGTGGCTGTCTCTTGAGTAACGCGAATACGACCCGACACACCTAATTGAATTTGCTCTGCCAAATCTGACGAAATACGCGCCTGACCTTTAAATGAGTCTGGCGTGTGTTGCAGTGCCGTTGAGCGACGCACAACGGAGTCAATCGAATACATTGGCACATCACCAATACGCTGAATACCGCTAACCAAACTGCGAGATTGATCGACACCCTCTGTCATTGCATTGCATACTGGCAATTGAATGTGATCGCCAAGCAACTCATTACGAACATCGTGGCTATCAAGATAATCAAAGCCCTCAACATCAACCAAGTTGCCAAGCACGCGTAAAATCTTCCACGCTGGGCGCGACTCACCTGGCGGCGGAACCACACCGGTAAAGCTCTGCACATCGCCTTGGTTATTAACTAAAGTGCCAGAAGTTTCAGCAATTACGCCACATGGCAGAATGACATCTGCCGTTGAAGCCAACACATCTGACATGTGTGAAACAACTGCGATCACTTTCTGATCTGCTAACGCTTCTCTTGCTTGTGCCGCATTGGCCGTATCAAGTTCTAATTCAGCACCCACTACCATCAAGGTATCAGTGCCTCCAGAGAGCATTTGCGATGCATTCAAGCCTGATGTTGGAACAGCACCAGCAAAGGCTGCACCCACATCATTTGCACCAAAACCTGTCGTACCCCAAACAACATTCGCAGCTGTCGCAATCGAAGCCGCCAGACGACGCAGGATCGAATAATCTGGATGCATCATGGCCGAGTTGCCCAAAATGATGCTGCCCTGCTCTGCCTCTTTTAGTGTGTTGGCAATGGTTTGATGAGATTCATCGACATCAACCTCAACGCCGCAGGTAGAAAGACCCAAAGCCTTGGCAACACCAGCAAGCTCAACCACCATATCAGCCGGTGAGCACACCACATCAACATCGAGATCATAGTTAAACGAATACGCCACTGGGTTGATTGCCATCACAATACCGCCATCTAAGAAAGATTGACGCAAACGGTGATTTAACATTGGCTGTTCTTTTCTCAGCCAGCTACCAACCAATAATGTTGCTGAATTATCTGCAAGCGCTTCGAAACGCTGACCGAACCATTGCAATGACGGGTTATTTGCATCACCGCGAAAATCCACTTGGCGCAAACGGTGATCAATATTCTCGGAATTCAATCCTCGCATTAGCTTGGCAGCTAAATACGCTTCTTCAGTTGTCGCATTAGGTGACACCAATGCACCTAACTTTTCAGGCGGCGCTGCTTTTAATAAGTTTGCCGCAACCTCTAACGCTTCATCCCAGTCGGTTTCTTGTAGCTTGCCATTCTCACGAATCATTGGAACCGCAATACGGTCATCCGCATTAAACCCTTGGTAGGCAAAACGATCTCGGTCCGATAGCCATGTTTGATTACAGGCCTGATTTTCACGCGGGATGGCACGCATGATTTGATTACGACGAATGTGCCAATGCACATTACTGCCCACACCATCATGCGCAGGGATGCCGTCAGCTTGCGTTAATTCCCAAGAACGTGCCGTGTATCGGTAAGGCTTTGAGGTCAATGCACCCACTGGGCACAAGTCAATAATATTGCCGCTGAGCTCTGAGCCAACTGCTTGTTCGATGTAAACACCAATGCGCATGTGCTCACCACGGCCAGTCGCGCCCATTTCACGAAGACCTGCGATCTCTGCACCAAAACGAACACAACGTGTGCAGTGAATACAACGAGTCATATCAGTTGCAATCAATGAACCTAAGTTCTCGTCACGCACCACACGCTTTTGCTCACTGAAACGTGAGACATCACCACCGTAACCCATGGCGACATCTTGCAATTCACACTCACCCCCCTGGTCACAAATCGGGCAATCCAGCGGGTGATTGATCAATAGGAATTCCATCGTTCCCTTTTGCGCAGCACGTGCCACAGGCGAACGGGTGAAGACTTTCATTCCATCCGTACACGGGGTTGCACATGCGGGCAATGGCTTTGGTGCATTCTCCACCTCAACCAAACACATGCGGCAGTTAGCAGCGACAGAAAGGTGCTTGTGATAACAGAAACGCGGCACCGTAATGCCTGCTTTATCCGTTACCTCGATAAGCATCTGACCTGCGGTCGCATCGAGTTTTTTGCCATCAACTTCTATAGAGATTTGCTGATCACTCATGCGTTACACCATGCACTTCTTGTGTTCAACGTGATAAGCAAATTCATCACGGAAATGTTTAACAAAGCTAGCAACCGGTAATGCAGCTGCATCACCTAGAGCACAAATTGTTTTACCCATAATCTTTTGAGCAACGTCATCAAGTAGATCCAAATCTTCCATGCGACCTTGACCATGCTCAATACGCTTAACCACGCGGTGCATCCAGCCAGTACCTTCACGACATGGCGTACATTGACCACACGACTCTTCGTAGTAGAAATAGGAAATACGCTCGAGAATCTTCACCATACAGTTGCTATCGTCCATTACGATCACCGCACCCGAGCCAAGCATAGAGCCCGCATTTTGAATGCTCTGATAATCCATCGTCAGATCCATCATCACATCACCGGGCAATACAGGTGCTGATGAACCACCTGGAATCACCGCTTTGATCGGGCGACCGTCTCGCATGCCGCCAGCCATCTCAAGAAGCTCAGCAAATGGCGTACCCATGGGAATTTCATAGTTACCAGGGCGCGCAACATTGCCAGAGATTGAAAACAGTTTTGGGCCGCCACTATTTTCAACACCAATCTCACGGAACCAGTCAGGACCTTGACGAACGATATCGGGAATAGACGCTAATGTTTCGGTGTTATTAATCACCGTCGGACGACCATACAAGCCAAACATCGCAGGGAATGGTGGCTTAAAACGAGGCTGACCTTTTTTGCCTTCGATCGACTCTAGCAATGCAGTCTCTTCGCCACAAATGTAGGCACCCGCACCTAAATGCGTATGAATGTCGTAGCTGAAATCTGTGCCAAGAATATTCTTGCCCAGAAGACCCGCAGCACGCGCTTCTTCTAGCGCCTCTTCGAAACGCTCATACGGTTCCCAGAACTCGCCACGCAGATAGTTGTATCCTGCCACCGCGCCAATGGTGTAGCCGGCGATGATCATGCCTTCAATCAAAGCGTGTGGGTTATAGCGCGTAATGTCGCGATCTTTAAAGGTGCCCGGCTCACCCTCATCTGAGTTACACACGATGTATTTATCACCAGGTGCGGCACGGTTAATGAAGCTCCACTTCAAACCTGTTGGGAAGCCCGCACCACCACGACCACGAAGGCCCGATTTTTTCACCATATCAATGATGTCTTCAGGTGAGGTCTTGTTTTCCAAGATCTGCTTCAGCGCTTCATAACCACCTTCGCTGACATAGGTGTCCAGCTTCCAAGAACGATCCTTGTGCAAGGTACGGAAACAAACTTCATTCGCCATAACTTACTCCAAACCATCCAAAATCTGATCAATCAACTCAGGGGTTAGGTTCTCGTAATACGAGTGACCGATTTGCATCATCGGCGCTCCACCACAGGCACCCAGACACTCGACCTCTTTGATACTGAACTTGCCGTCAGGGGTAACTTCACCAAAACCTTTAACACCTAAACGCTGCTTAAGATGATCAAAGAGCCCATCTGATCCATTGATCATGCACGACACATTCGTACACAAGCAGATCTTGTGACGACCAACGGGCTTGTGTTCGTACATTGAATAAAAAGTCGCCACTTCATAAACCGCAATTGGCGGCATATCGAGATAATCAGCAACCTGATCCATTAGTTCTTTTGTGAGAAACCCGCCATTCATATCCTGAACAATTGTCAGTGAAGCCATACATGCTGATTGACGCCACTCATCAGGATACTTAGCGATCTCTTTATTAATTTGTGCACGCACTTCAGGCGTAAACAACGCATCTTTATCTTCGACTTTGGCGACGCGAATTTGCGGCTCGTCACGCATACTCATCGGTCGATCTCTCCAAATACGATATCCATGGTGCCGATAATTGCTACCACGTCGGCCAACATGTGGCCCTTTGCCATTTCGTTCATTGCTGCCAAATGGGTAAACCCAGGTGCACGCACTTTAAGGCGGTAAGGTTTGTTAGCACCATCAGACACGATGTAGCAGCCAAACTCACCCTTAGGTGCCTCAACAGCGGCATACACCTCACCTTCTGGCGGACAGAAGCCTTCAGTGAATAGTTTGAAGTGGTGAATCAATGATTCCATGTCACCCTTCATATCCGAACGTTTTGGTGGCGAGATCTTATGATCTTCAATCATCACCGGACCTGGGTTTTCACGTAGCCATGCAACACATTGCTTAATGATGCTTGCTGATTGGCGCATCTCTGCAACGCGCACAAGATAACGGTCATAGCAATCACCGTTGGTGCCAATCGGAATATCAAAGTCTATGTTGTTGTAAGCCGCATAAGGCTGCTTCTTACGCAAATCCCATGCGATACCTGAACCACGCAGCATCGGTCCGGTAAAGCCAAGCTGACGTGCACGTTCTGGCGTAACAACGCCAATGCCCACCGTACGCTGCTTCCAAATACGGTTATCCGTAAGCAAGGTTTCATATTCATCAACAAGGCCAGGGAAACGATCAGCAAAGTCTTCAATAAAGTCGAGCAATGAACCTTCACGATTTGCATTACGACGCTTAGCATCCTTCTCACTGCAGAAACGACCTGCTTCAAAACGAGGCATCTGATCAGGTAAGTCACGGTAGACACCACCGGGACGGTAGTAAGTCGCGTGCATACGAGCACCAGAGACGGCCTCGTAACAATCCATCAAGTCTTCGCGCTCACGGAAGCAGTACAAGAACATTGTCATTGCACCAACGTCGAGTGCATGCGTACCGAGCCACATCAGGTGGTTCAAGATACGTGTGATCTCGTCATACATGGTGCGAATGTATTGCGCACGAATCGGTGCTTCGACACCCACAAGCTTTTCAATAGCACGCACATAGCCGTGCTCGTTACACATCATGGAAACATAATCGAGCCGATCCATGTAACCAATTGATTGATTGTATGGCTTACTTTCAGCGAGCTTTTCGGTACCACGGTGCAACAAGCCAACGTGCGGGTCAGCACGCTCGATAACCTCGCCATCCATCTCAAGAACCAAACGCAATACACCGTGCGCCGCTGGGTGAGCTGGACCAAAATTCAATGTGTAGTTACGAATCTCAGGCATTGTCAGCCTCCGCTGGTTCCTCTACTTCAGGCTTCCAGCCCTCTTCGTAACGCAAGTCATCACGGATAACACGCGGCACTAAAGTGCGCGGCTCAATGCTGACTGGCTGATAAATCACGCGACGCTGTTCGGCGTCGTAACGCATCTCTACCTCACCAATCAGTGGGAAGTCTTTACGGAATGGATGGCCAATAAAGCCATAGTCCGTCAGGATGCGACGCAAATCGGGATGACCTGCAAACAAGATGCCGTATAAATCGAACGTTTCACGCTCATGCCAATTAGCACTTGCCCAAACCGAAGTAACTGAATCCACGATAGGCTGACGCGCATCGAGGTAGGTTTTAACGCGCATACGCACATTGTGTGCAATTGATATCAGGTGGTAGGTCACCGCAAAACGATTTTCCGGATCACATTCCGGCTTATTGCGATCAACGCCTCGAGAGAAGCCGCCTTCAGTCGACTTAGTCACCCATTCAGACTTACCGTAATCGGCATAATCCACACCGACCACATCAATACAGCTATCCATAGAGATATCTTTGTGACGACGCAGCAGCTGCATTACCGCAAGTAGCTGTTCGCGAGTTACCGTTAACGTCACCTCTTCATATTCGCGCTTTATAGACCAACCCTCGAAATCTTCGAGTCGTTCTTCCAGCGCATCCACTAAGTCATCCAAACGATCTTCGTAACTCATCGTGAACTCTCGATTTAGCGGGCTATGGTGTTGGTACGACGAATTTTGTCGTGCAACTGGAGAATGCCGTAAAGCAACGCTTCAGCGGTTGGCGGACAACCCGGCACATAAACATCGACCGGCACAATACGGTCACACCCACGCACCACCGAATAAGAATAGTGATAATAACCACCGCCATTCGCGCAAGAACCCATTGAAATTACCCAACGAGGCTCAGCCATCTGGTCATAAACCTTACGTAGCGCAGGTGCCATTTTGTTAACCAAGGTGCCAGCAACAATCATCACGTCAGACTGACGAGGTGATGGACGGAAGACCATGCCAAAACGGTCAATATCGTAGCGAGATGCCGCTGCGTGCATCATTTCAACCGCGCAGCACGCCAAGCCAAAGGTCACAGGCCACATCGAGCCAGTGCGTGCCCAGTTGATGAGCTTGTCAGCAGAGGTGGTAACAAAACCCTGCTCAAGAACGCCTTCTATTCCCATTCCAGCGCCCCCTTCTTCCATTCGTAAATAAAGCCAACAACAAGCAAGCCTAAGAAAATCATCATTGCCCAGAAACCCGCCATACCGATGTCATCAAGCGCCACCGCCCAAGGGAAAAGGAAAGCGATCTCAAGGTCGAAAATAATGAATAGAATTGCCACGAGGTAATAACGCACATCAAATTTCATGCGCGCGTCTTCAAACGCCTCGAAACCACACTCAAACGGTGAGTTTTTTGCGGGGTCAGGACGACTTGGAGCTAAAGCCAAACCGATACCAAGAACTAGCATGCCAACGACAATACCAGCCCAGATGAAAACTAAGATTGGCAGATAGTTTTCCAGCACTCTGCCACCTCCACTACTTGTTTATTATTTTATTATTTAAGGGCAATTTAACGCTTAAAGCTTAGCTAGGGATAGACCTTAGTGTCAAATCAAACGCCCCCTACAAGCCATTGATTTTATTGGTCAATTTATTATTTTTTCTAGGCATAAAAAAACGGTATCAACATTTCTGTCGATACCGTTTTGAATTGGTGCCCAAGGCCGGACTTGAACCGGCACAGCCTAAGCTACCACCCCCTCAAGATGGCGTGTCTACCAATTCCACCACTTGGGCTAACTCTTATTTAACAGTCGGCACGTCCGATCCGTCATTCTTTGGTGTTGCAGTTTCAGGAATCACAGGCAAATCAGTTTGCGCAGGTTCGATCGCAACAGATTGCTCAACAGCAGCATTTGCCATCACTGAACCTTTATCACTGGTATTCATCGCAAAATAAGCCAACGCCAAACTTGTAATGAAAAAAGCAATCGCTAACACGCCCGTCGTACGTGACAGGAAGTTACCCGCACCCGATGAGCCAAAAACACTACCCGCACCACCAGCACCAAATGCTGCACCCATGTCCGCACCTTTACCGTGCTGAACAAGGATCAAGCCAACAAGGCCGATCGCTAAAAACAAATGAACAACAACAAGTACTGTTTCCATAACCTAATCTTCGTTTTGCTTAACGGTTAGCCGCTGTGCATACCGCCAAGAAATCATCGGGCTTCAATGAAGCACCACCAATCAAACCACCGTCAATGTCTGCTTGAGCCATCAACTCAGCAGCATTCGCAGGGTTCATGCTGCCACCGTAAAGAATCTGAATCTTTTCAGCGACAGTCGCATCTTTTTCAGCAATACGTGCACGAATAAACGCATGCACTTCTTGCGCTTGCTCTGGAGACGCAGTCACACCAGTACCAATCGCCCAAACAGGCTCATACGCA
Organism: uncultured Gammaproteobacteria bacterium; assembly: GCA_964516045.1. Classification (GTDB taxonomy): domain Bacteria; phylum Pseudomonadota; class Gammaproteobacteria; order Chromatiales; family Chromatiaceae; genus VMDJ01. The sequence goes on along the minus strand of CAZEWM010000001.1, from coordinate 36,046 downwards.
ATAACGCCTTCGCCCAGCATTGCGATACCACAGTGCTCGATTACCACATCAACTTGACGCGCAATCACCTGCTCCATCACACCACCTTCGCGCTCTTCCAATGTTTCGCCAATGCAAAACAAAGGAATCAAACCGTTTTTACGCGCAGCTGAGAATTTCTCCGCCACTTGCTGATCGGTCTCGCCGTGATACTGACGACGCTCAGAGTGACCAATGATCACGAACTTTGCACCGAAGTCGGTCAGCATTGAGCCCGCTGTTTCACCGGTGTATGCACCCGAGTCATGAATAGAGACATCCTGACCACCCCACGCAATCGCAGAGCCAGTCAGTGAAGCCTGCACATCAGCCAAATAAGCATGTGGGCAACAAACCGCAACCTCAGCAGTAGTAACCGTTGAAATACCTGCTTTAAGCCCATCCAACAACGCTTTTACGCTGTCACGAGAGCCATTCATTTTCCAGTTACCGGCGACTAAAGGTTGACGCATCTTTTACCTACTTCTATTTTATTCTGAGCACATTACAAGGCGGCGTACTTTACCGGCACAAGCCTTTAAAATCAACGCATTTAGCCGCGTTTTACAGGGTGGGATTTAGAGTGTAGAACGCACCGCGTCGGCAATTTGCTCCGCTTTGCGCTGCACCTGATCAGCATCAGATCCTTCAACCATCACGCGAATAAGCGGCTCAGTACCTGATGGGCGCAAAAGCACTCGACCACTGTCACCCATTTCAGCCTCTACCGCCACAACAGCTTCGGTTACCTGAGGCTTTTGCATGATCTCTTTCGCAACAGCGTCGCCCAATTTAACGTTAATCAGAACCTGCGGATATTTAGTCATACCTGAGCACAGCTGAGCCAAGCTTTTGCCAGTTTTATTCATTTCCGCCAGCACCTGAAGAGCAGACACAATGCCATCACCGGTTGTGGTGCGATCCAAACAGATAATATGGCCTGACGGCTCACCGCCGATTACCCAATCTTCTTTGAGTAATTTTTCGAGGATATACCGGTCACCGACATTCACACGGGACAGACCGATACCCTTTTCTTTAAGTGCGACCTCAAGACCGAGATTAGTCATCAAAGTGCCGACCACATCTCCACGCATGGCATTGCTACTCAGGCGAGACAACGCTAGAACGTAAAGCACCTCGTCACCATCACGAATCTCACCGTCAGCATCAACCATAACCAATCGGTCACCATCGCCATCCAATGAGATGCCAATATCTGCACGAAGCTCTTTCACAACCGCAGCCAAATTCTCGGGATGCGTCGCGCCAACGCCTTCATTGATGTTTAAACCGTCGGGTTCATTACCAATCGCAATAACATCCGCACCGAGCTCACGGAACACATCCGGTGCAATGTGATAAGTAGCACCATTTGCGCAATCCACCACTACACGCAGACCTTTTAAAGAAAGGCGCGAAGGAATGGTCGATTTACAAAATTCAATATAACGGCCTCGCGCATCTTCAATACGCTTAACTTTACCGAGCGCCTCTGATGCAACCGTTGTCATTGGTTGGTCCAGCATCGCTTCTATCTCAAGCTCAACTTCATCCGGGAGCTTCTCGCCACCGGCTGAGAAAAACTTAATGCCGTTATCGTAATAAGGGTTGTGTGATGCGCTAATCACAATACCCGCACTGGCTCGCAAAGTTCTTGTCAGATAAGCAATTGCAGGGGTTGGCATAGGGCCAAGGAGTCGCACATCTAGGCCCGCAGCAGACAGTCCTGCTTCAAGTGCTGACTCAAACATATAACCGGAGATACGGGTGTCTTTACCGATCAAAACTTTACCGCCGGACCCACCACCGAGCACCTTGCCGGCAGCCCAACCGAGCTTTAAGACAAACTCAGGATTGATGACCGCATCACCAACACGACCACGCACACCATCTGTTCCAAAATATTTGCGACTCATCTTTGCATCCTTGTTATTGGTTATTAATTGCCTTCCATAGTTTCAACGCATCGATTGTTTCGGCTACGTCATGAACTCTGAGTATTTTCGCCCCTTTTTCCCAGGCAAGCAACGCAGCAGCAACACTACCTGGCATTCTCTCTGATGTCTCACGACCGGTAATTTGGCCTAACATCGATTTGCGCGATACACCCACAAGCACTGCAAAGCCATGTGCTGCAAGGCGCGGAATGGCATTAAACAGTGCCAGATTGTGTTCAAGCTTCTTTCCAAAGCCAAACCCTGGATCAATACAAATCTGTGATTTTACGACTCCAGCATCAAGCAACATCTGGGCTTGATCGAGCAAAAAACGCTCTACATCGGCGACAACATCAGAATACTGAGGATCGACTTGCATGGTTCTTGGCTCGCCCTTCATGTGCATCAGACACACTGGGACATTCATTTCAGCCATGAGTGACATGGCACCCCTAGCGCGTAAGGCGTTCACGTCATTGATCATAGTTGCTCCTGCAGCGACCGCCTGACGCATCACTTCCGTCTTACTGGTATCCACAGAAATGCCAATCTCAAAACGCTCACGAATCGCTGCGACTACAGGAAGCACTCTATCTAACTCATCTTGCTCAGAGACGGCTTGCGCACCAGGACGTGTTGACTCACCACCCACATCAACCAGTGTCGCGCCTTCTCTCTGCATCATGTCCACTTGGCGAAGTGCATCATCAAGCACCGTGAATCGACCACCATCTGAGAAAGAGTCAGGCGTAACATTCAAGATGCCCATTACCTGTGTTTGAGAAAGATCAATCGTTGCCATTAAAAATTATCCATAAAAAAACCGGGAGCAAGCTCCCGGTTCTTACGTTACATCAAGCGAATGATTAATGCTGACCTGCAGGGCCGCCAATTGGCTTTTCCGCTTTGTCATCTTCTTTCAGTTCAGCTGATGGCGCATTACCGCCAGGGGTATCACCTGAATCATCACCCCAACCTGTTGGTGGGCGTGGATCACGCCCTTCCATTATGTCGGCAATCTGCTCGCTATCGATGGTCTCAAACTTCATCAAGGCATCTGCCATTGCATGCAGCTTATCCATATTATCTTTCAAGATAGCTTCCGCACGATCATAGTTGTTATCAATTAGCGAACGGATCTCTTCATCTATCGCATGCGCTGTGTCATCCGACATGGCTTTATGCTGTGTCACAGAACGACCTAAGAAAACTTCGCCTTCATCCTCACCATACGCCAATGGACCCATACGATCTGACAGACCCCATTTAGTAACCATGTTTCGTGCAATGTCTGTCGCACGCATGATGTCGTTAGAAGCACCCGTTGTTACAGAGTTTTCACCAAAGATAATCGCCTCAGCAATACGACCACCAAACAAGCTAGAGATCTGACTCTCAAGATGCTCTTTGCTATGGCTATATCGATCTTCCTCGGGCAAGAACATAGTTACACCTAAAGCACGGCCACGAGGAATAATCGACACTTTGTAAACCGGATCATGTGATGGCACTTTCAAACCAACGATCGCGTGACCTGCTTCGTGATAAGCCGTTAAACGCTTCTCGTCCTCTTTCATTGCCATCGACCGGCGCTCAGCGCCCATCATAATTTTGTCTTTGGCTTTCTCCATGTCATCCATGTCGACCAAGCGCTTGTCCGCACGAGCAGCGAACAACGCCGCTTCGTTAACCAAGTTCGCAAGATCAGCACCAGAGAAACCCGGTGTACCGCGCGCAATAACGGATGCATTCACATCGTCTGCCATTGGCACTTTACGCAGATGCACTTTCAGTATTTGTTCGCGGCCCAAGATATCTGGCAAGCCAACAACCACCTGACGGTCAAAACGACCAGGGCGCAACAACGCAGGGTCAAGTACATCTGGGCGGTTAGTGGCCGCAATCACGATGACACCCTCGTTGCCTTCGAAACCATCCATCTCAACCAACAATTGGTTCAAGGTCTGCTCACGCTCATCGTGACCGCCACCTAGACCTGCGCCACGATGACGACCGACTGCATCAATCTCATCGATGAAGATAATGCATGGAGCATGCTTCTTAGCTTGTTCGAACATATCGCGAACACGAGATGCACCGACACCTACAAACATTTCAACAAAATCAGAGCCTGAAATGGTGAAGAAAGGCACCTTAGCTTCGCCGGCAATCGCACGCGCCAAAAGGGTTTTACCTGTACCTGGAGGGCCAACCATCAAGACACCTTTCGGAATCTTACCGCCCAGTTTTTGGAACTTGCTTGGGTCCTTTAAGAAGTCGACCAGCTCTTTAACTTCTTCTTTGGCTTCTTCACAGCCAGCAACGTCAGCAAAGTTAACCTTCACTTGATCTTCGGTCAGCATGCGCGCCTTACTTTTACCAAAAGACATAGCGCCGCGACCACCGCCACCACCTTGCATCTGGCGCATAAAGAAGATCCAGAGTGCAATCAATACAAAGAGTGGGAACCAGTTAATTAAGATCTGCCACAGAACCGATGGCTCTTCTGGCTTTTTAACTTTGAACTCAACATTGTTTTTAAGCAGGTCACTAACCAACCAAATATCATGCGGCGCTGTCGATTCGAAACGCGCACCTGAATATGTCGAACCAGTAATGATGGTCGAGCGACCCATTTCGGTCAGCGTCACATCCTTAACGTTGTTTGACTTAACTTCCTCAACAAACTTCGAATATGACAACTCAGGCATGTTCGAACGAGGTGAATTGAAGCTATTGAATACCGTCATCAGAACGACCGCGATGATCACCCAAAGTACGATATTTTTTGTCATGTCATTCACAAGCTTTTCCTCTGCCACCTCTACCAATGGGCGACCTTTCCTTTTAATAATCGAAAGCTACTACGCTTTAAAGTTCCCTGCTACCAAATAAACCTCACGGCTTTTAGGGCGAGATGCCTTAGGCTTTCGTGTCACAAGCTTGCCAAAGCTTTGTTTTACATCACGAAAATACTCGTCAAAGCCTTCCCCCTGGAAAACCTTGGTGACATATCCACCGCCCGGACGAAGCACCTGTCGACAAAAATCGAGAGCGAGTTCGCACAGATACATAGCCCGAGGCTGATCTACAGCAGTCATACCACTAACATTGGGGGCCATATCCGAAATAACAAGGTCTACCTGCCGGCCATCAAGCACATCTAATAGCTGGTTGAGCACCTCTTCCTCACGGAAATCACCCTGTATTAAGGGAACATCATGAATCGGCGTAATCTCAAGCAAATCAAGGCCGATCACGACGCCTTTTTCGCCAACTAGGTTTTTCGCCACCTGGAGCCAACCGCCGGGCGCAGCGCCTAAATCCACAATAACCTGACCTGGCTTGATCATTCTATCGCGCTCCTGCAACTCCAGCAGCTTATAAGCCGCACGAGACCGATAACCGTCCTTTTGGGAGCGCTTCACATACTCGTCATTCACATGACGCTGCATCCACTGGTGACTACTTTTTGATCTAGCCATGCTGAAAAATCATTTTTATTTAAAAATCACAGCGTTAATCGCAATTTTGCTATCAACGATGTCTACAAATCGTTATATTACGCGCCTTTTTACACCAAGGCCGAATCAATGCCACTGTCTAACGCCCAAACCCGCCATCTACGCAGCCTTGCGCATCACCTCAAACCTGTCGTTTGGGTAGGTCAGCACGGCCTGAGGGATAGTGTGATGGATGAAATTACGCTCGCGTTAGACACTCACGAGCTGATCAAAGTCAAAATTGCTGCCGAGAAGGAAGAGCGCCTAGAAACTATCGCTAAGATCACGGAAAGCACTGGCGCTGAGCTGATTCAACACATTGGACAGATAGCAATTCTTTTCCGTCGCAACACTAAGAAGCCAAAAGTAGCACTACCTTCAGCCTAAAGCCTAAACGTAGAGAACTTCCAAAATCTCGAACTCATGGGTGCCGCCTGGCACTTCCATGACAACCTCATCACCCTCTTCTTTGCCAATCAATGCACGGGCAACAGGTGAAGAGACTGAAATCTTATTGATCTTGATATCCGCCTCATCAACACCAACGATCTGATAGGTCTTTTCTTCGTCTGTATTGATATCTAACAAAACGACCGTTGAGCCGAACACAACTTTGCCATTGGCATTTAGCGTAGTGACATCAATGATTTGCGCGTGCGATAACTTTGCTTCGATATCTTTAATGCGGCCTTCGATAAAACCCTGCTGTTCACGCGCTGCATGATATTCAGCGTTTTCTTTCAAGTCGCCGTGCTCGCGCGCTTCAGAAATCGCAGCGATCACTGCGGGACGTTTAACTTGTTTTAGCTCACTTAACTCAGCACGAAGCTTTTCCGCACCAGCGAGTGTCATTGGATGTTTATCCATGGCTTATTCCTTTATGACTGCAGCGAACGCAGGCTATTAACAGTGACTTCATCAGGGTGACGCAGCGCCATCACCGCAGCTTCTGCACCGTTGATTGTAGTGAAGTAACTGACTTTGTGCTGTGAAGCAGAGGCACGAATAGAACGTGAATCGAGAATCGCCTGCTTACCTTCAGTGGTATTCATGATGATAGAGAACTCATTGTTCTTAATCATATCGACAACATGTGGACGACCTTCCGCTACCTTGTTGACTATCTCGCACTCAACACCCGCTGCTTTAATTTCGCGGGCAGTGCCTCGGGTTGCTGCAATCTCAAAGCCAAGTTCTTTAAGGTCCTTAGCCACCTGAACAGCACGCTGACGATCCAGTTCGCGAACAGAAATCAACGCCTTGCCAGAACGCGGCAAACACTGACTGCCACCTTCTAAGCCTTTTGCAAATGCTGCACCGAAAGTGGGTGCTACACCCATCACTTCACCGGTCGACTTCATCTCAGGACCTAAGATGGTATCGATGCCTGGGAATTTATTGAATGGGAATACCGCTTCCTTAACGTAATAGTGCTTAGGAATGATTTCCTCTAACTCACCCTGCTCAGCTAACGACTTGCCTGCCATACAACGTGCAGCAATCTTTGCCAAAGGACGACCCGTCGCTTTAGAAACAAACGGTACTGTACGAGACGCACGGGGATTAACCTCAAGCAGATAAATATCATCATCTTTGATAGCAAACTGTGTATTCATCAAACCAACAACATTCAAGCCATGAGCCAGCGCCTTGATTTGCTCACGCATACGATCTTGAACGTCTTGGTTCAGCGTGTAAGGAGGCAATGAACACGCCGAGTCACCTGAGTGCACACCCGCTTGCTCGATATGCTCCATGATGCCGCCGATCAATACATCTTTGCCGTCACAAATCGCATCAATATCCACTTCGATTGCATCATCCAAGAAACGATCGAGTAACACAGGAGAGTCATTCGACACGCTAACCGCTTCACGCATGTAACGCTCTAAATCTTCATTATCGTGAACAATCTCCATAGCACGACCGCCCAGCACATATGAAGGACGCACAACCAATGGATAACCAATTTCTTCAGCAAGCTTGACTGCTTGATCTTCTGCGGTAGCTGTTCGGTTAGGTGGCTGCTTCAGACCTAAGTCATCAACCAGCTTCTGGAAACGCTCACGGTCTTCTGCTAAGTCGATTGAATCTGGCGAGGTACCAATGATTGGCGCACCAGCGGCTTCCAATTCTTCAGCAAGCTTCAATGGCGTCTGACCACCATATTGAACAATGATGCCTTTCGGCTGTTCTTTATGGATGATCTCAAGCACATCTTCGAGCGTCAGCGGCTCAAAGTACAAACGGTCAGAAGTGTCATAGTCAGTTGATACTGTCTCTGGGTTGCAGTTCACCATAATGGTTTCGTAACCATCGTCACGCATCGCAAATGCCGCGTGACAACAACAGTAGTCAAACTCAATACCCTGGCCAATACGGTTAGGGCCGCCGCCTAACACCATAATCTTGTCTCGATTGGTTGGTTCAGACTCACACTCTTCTTCATAAGTTGAATACATATAAGCCGTATCTGAAGCAAATTCAGCCGCACAGGTATCAACACGTTTATAAACAGGTCGAACACCTAGCTCATGACGCTTAGCACGCAACTCAGACTCATTGATATCTAGTAAGTCAGCTAAGCGCGCATCAGAGAAGCCCTTGCGTTTCAAACGATACATGCGGTCACTATCAATCGCTGCAAGACCATTCTCGCTCACCGCTTTCTCTTCTTTAATCAGGTCTTCAATTTGTACCAAGAACCATGGATCAATCTTAGTGATCTCAAAGACTTCTTCGAGTGACATGCCAACCCGGAAAGCATCACCGACATACCAAAGACGGTCTGCACTTGGTTGACGAATCTCATTCTTAATCTTCTTAAGCGCCGCCTCACCGGTAGTCTTAACCATTGAGTCAAAACCATTCTTACCCGTCTCAAGACCACGCAACGCTTTTTGCATTGATTCTTGGAAGGTGCGACCGATTGCCATTACCTCACCCACTGATTTCATCTGGGTTGTTAGGCGTGCATCCGCTTGTGGGAATTTTTCGAAAGCAAAGCGAGGAACCTTGGTCACGACATAGTCAATTGATGGCTCGAATGATGCTGGCGTTACCCCACCGGTAATATCATTACTCAATTCGTCTAGGGTATAGCCAACTGCTAATTTTGCCGCGACCTTAGCAATCGGGAAGCCGGTAGCTTTAGATGCCAACGCCGAAGAACGTGAGACACGTGGATTCATCTCAATGATGATCATACGTCCGTTCTCAGGATTAATTGAAAACTGCACATTTGAACCACCGGTATCTACACCAATCTCACGCAATACCGCCAAGGAGGCGTCACGCATGATTTGATATTCCTTATCGGTCAATGTTTGGGCAGGAGCTACGGTTATCGAGTCGCCGGTATGCACACCCATTGGGTCAAAGTTCTCTATCGAGCAGATAATGATGCAGTTGTCGTTACGATCACGCACAACTTCCATCTCGTATTCTTTCCAACCCGCAATCGACTCTTCAATCAATAACTCATTGGTTGGCGATAGATCCAAACCACGAATACAGATCTCTTCAAATTCTTCTTTGTTGTAAGCAATACCGCCACCAGATCCACCCATGGTGAAAGATGGACGAATAATGGTTGGGAAACCGATCGTCGCTTGAACCTGATGCGCCTCCTCTAAAGAGTGTGCAATCGCAGAACGAGGCATATCCAAACCGATCTTGAGCATTGCCTGACGGAAACGATCACGGTCTTCAGCTTTGTCAATCGCATCCTTATTGGCGCCGATCATCTCGACATTAAATTTCTCAAGCACGCCTTCACGATCAAGATCCAAGGCGCAGTTCAATGCCGTTTGGCCACCCATAGTAGGCAACAAAGCATCTGGACGCTCTTTCTCGATAATCGCCGCAACTGTGCGCCAAGTAATAGGCTCGATATACACCGCATCCGCCATATCGGGATCGGTCATGATGGTTGCAGGGTTTGAGTTCACCAAGATCACGCGGAAACCTTCTTCGCGTAACGCTTTGCACGCTTGGGCACCAGAATAGTCAAATTCACACGCCTGTCCGATCACAATCGGTCCCGCGCCTATAATGAGAATGCTCTTTATGTCTGTACGTTTTGGCATGTCGTGCTCGTGCAATAAAAGAGGACTTAACGTCCCCTACTTCAATTCATTATTTACTGGTTCATCAATTCGATGAAATGGTCAAAGACCGGTGCCACATCGTGCGGGCCCGGGCTTGCCTCCGGGTGACCTTGAAAACCGAAGGCCGGCTTATCCGTTCGATGGATACCTTGAATCGAACCATCAAACAAAGATGAATGCGTCACACGCAATGTGTTTGGCATGCTTTGCTCATCAACCGCAAAACCGTGGTTCTGACTTGAAATCATTACCGTCTTGTCATCCAAGTTTTGCACTGGATGGTTCGCACCATGGTGACCAAACTTCATCTTCATCGTTTTGGCATCACTCGCGAGCGCCAATAATTGATGGCCCAAGCAAATACCAAAGGTCGGCTTACCTGAATCAACAATCGTCTTAATCGCATCAATAGCGTAATCACATGGCTCTGGATCACCAGGACCATTCGATAAAAAGACGCCATCGGGATTCATCGCCATAACCTCTTCAGCAGGCGTTTTTGCAGGAACTACCGTCAAGCGGCAGCCGCGATCAACCAACATGCGAAGAATGTTGCGCTTAACGCCAAAGTCATAAGCGACTACGTGAAATTTTTGATCTTTAGCAGCAACCGTTTGATGGCCATGCGCCAATGACCAACTCGTCTCATTCCACTCATAAGCTGCTTTCGTGGTGACTTCCTTAGCCAGATCCATTCCCTTAAGACCAGGGAAAGCTTTAGCCGCAGCCAGTGCGGTTGCCTCATCCACTGAATCACCTGCAAGAATGCAGCCCGCTTGAGCGCCTTTCTCACGCAAGATTCGAGTTAGACGACGGGTATCGATATCTGAGATACCGACAATATTATGCTCACGAAGGTATGCATCCAGTGCTTGTTCACTGCGGAAGTTACTCACCAGAAGCGGTAGATCTCGAATCACCAAGCCTGCAGCGTAAATATCACCCGACTCTTCGTCTTCTTTATTTACACCGGTGTTGCCAATGTGCGGATAGGTCAAGGTGACAATCTGACGCGCATATGAGGGATCAGTCAGTATCTCTTGATATCCGGTGAGGGCTGTATTGAAAACCACTTCACCAACGGTCTGGCCGTCAGCACCGATCGATTGACCGCGAAAAACGCTGCCATCTTCAAGAACTAAAATCGCTGGTTTGCTCATTGTCACGCACACAAGTAGCCGAAAAAGTTCTCAATTGGGATCCAATTCGGCAAGGGTTCAAGGGCTTGGATAGAGTTAGCACTGACGGCTAATTCTGAGAAAGAAATTGTACGCGAGTCCGTCCTCTGGTGCTAGGCGAAATCTTACAAAATTCTTTAATAATTGAATTCTTTCAGGCTTTTTTCAGTGCCTGCTCAGTCCAAGCAATCAAACCAGCCGCATCAAGCGCGCCAGACAGTCGATCGATCTCTCTACCCTTGTGGATCAACATCAGCGTTGGAATGCTACGAATACCAAATTGACCCGCCAGACCTGACTGCTGCTCAGTATTGACCTTAAGCAATCTGACCCGCGGCTCTAGCTTTGTCGCCGCCTGACTAAATGCCGGCGCCATCATTTTGCAGGGGCCACACCATGGTGCCCAAAAGTCGACCAATAAGGGCACTTCACCCTTACTCACATGCTTCGCAAAGCTCACCGCATCCACATCAACAGGCATGCCTTGAAAAAGCATTGACTTACAATGACCACACTTGGCCTCTTTGGCGCGCTCAACAGGTGCTCGATTAACACCACCACAACTTGGGCAAACCATCTGGATAGGATCTGACATACTTTTACTCCGTATCAATGCCTCATAAATTGTGGCAAGTTAAGTAAATTCAAGTTGAAACCTTGCATAACCAACCCTATTTCATGCAGATGACAATCAACAAGGCTTTTTAGATGAGCGAATCACCTTTTATCATTGATTTAACCTTAGAGAATTTTGAACAGGTTGTTCTGCACGACTCCCAACAGACACCAGTTCTTATCGATTTTTGGGCCAGCTGGTGCCAGCCCTGCCAAATCTTAATGCCACTTCTCAGCCAGCTAGCTGAGGAATATCAAGGCAAATTCATTCTGGCGAAACTCAATACCGAAGAGCAGCAGGAAATTGCGGCACAGTTCGGCATTCGCAGCATTCCTACTGTCAAACTATTCAAAGATGGCGCTCAGGTGGATGAGTTTGCCGGCGCACTGCCTGAAACTGAGATTCGCGCCTTCTTGGATAAACACATCCCTCGAGAAACCAACTCAGTTCTTCCGCAAGCCGAACAACTGATGGCGATGGGGCAATTTGCAGAAGCACTCGAACTGCTCGCGCCGGCTCAAGCTGCCGATCCAAACAATTACTTGATTCTGATCGCGATGGCGAAAGCGCATGCAGCGCTTGGTAATTTTGATGCTGCAAAATTTGCCATTGATGCCCTACCCGAAGATCAACAAAACTCACCTGAGATCAGCAAGATCCGTGGTCAGCTTCACTTTGCCGAACTCACACCAGATCCCGCCAGCATCTCAGCAGCAGAAGCTGCTCTAGAAAAAGATGCCAACGACCATCAGTCTCGTTACACGCTTGCCCTACGCGATATCACTCAAGGGCAGATTGAATCTGCAATTCAGCAATTGCTTGGCATCATGATGCGCGAGCTGAACTGGAATGATGATGCCGCTCGCAAAACACTCATTCAATTACTCGACATGCTGGGAGACGATCCAATCGTTAATCAAGCACGTCGCCAAATGTTTAACCTCATGCACTAGGAACACTCATGACACCCGAACAACAAATGCAAATGGAAGCGCTCGCATGGCGCAAGCTCGTATCTCACTTTCAAAAGCGTAAAGATGTGCAAAACATTGACCTAATGAACATGGCCGGCTTCTGCCGTAACTGCATGTCGAAGTGGCTAATGGGTGGCGCCAAAGACGTCGGCATCGAGATGGATTACGACCAAGCGCGAGAGATTGTGTACGGCATGACTTACGATGAATGGAAGAACAACCACCAAGAAAAAGCCACTCAAGAGCAGCTTGATAAATACAACGCCCTAAAGCCAGATCAAATTACTGAATAAGGCTCGAGTGTCAGCACACGGATGTGCTCTTGCTCCACTTGCCAACGCACATTCCAAGCACCTAACGCGGTGCCATACACCTGCTCATCGGTCTTCTCTTTTTTATACGCAGGTCGTGGATCAAATCCCAATGTTTGTTCGATCAATTGTTTAAACGCATCACCATCTGGCAATTGCTGTAACTGCTGCTCTGCGCTCTCATCAAACACTACCGCTAGTTCAGCTGGGGCACCCTCAGCAAAACCACTGGCCGCATCGGGAACTGCATCAACGTAAGGTACGTAAGGCTTGATATCAATAATGGGGGTGTCATTCACGAGATCTAGGCCACTGACCGCAATCACACCACGCTGTTCATCTATCGATTCGATCTTCAATACCGACAGCCCTAAGTTATTCGGTCGAAAGGGCGAGCGGCTGGCAAACACACCCATACTGGCATTACCCCCTAAACGCGGCGGCCTTACCGACAGCTTTGCCTGACCATCACATCGATCAAATACAAAGATCACCCAAAGATGCGAAAAGCCCTCAAGACCTTCCAACGCTTCAGCTTTTGCATAATCGGGAGATAGGCATAACTTACCCAAAGCTGCCTTAACTAAACCAGGCTGGCGTGGTGTGCCAAATTTCTCAGCATAAGGTGACTCCACCCTACCGATTGGATGGATCACATAAGAATCTTTCGGTGATTGCTTTGACATAACGACATGATACCGACGTCAAACAAAAGCGCGAGATCAATCGCGTCTTAGCTCATCCTTAACCGCAATCGGTGTTGGGAAACGCGCAACTACGAGATAAGACGAGATCAAGAAGGTCATCAACGTTGCCAATTGCACCATATAAGACGCTTTAGCACTGAGCGCGCCCATCTCAACAGCCAAAACAACCACAAGTAAAGAGAACTCACTCATTTGACCCAAACGGTATCCAACCTCATGTGAGCGCTTTTCAGACTCACCGATACCTAGAAGCAGCTTCTTAAAGATCCATGGCTTTAACAGCATCAAACCAACCGCCAATAAGGCCGCAGGTAAAAGAACATCGTTAATCTGTGACAAATCAAACCCGGCGCCCAACGAGAAGAAGAACAGCACCAAGAAAAAGTCACGCAACGGCTTTAGGCTTTCTGCAATAAATAGTGCGATAGGACTACTCGCCAAGGTAATACCTGCAATGAAAGCTCCGATCTCAGCAGACAAGCCAAATAACATCGCTAATTCCGCGATACCTAGACACCAACCGATGGCTAATAAGAAGACGTATTCCTGAATGCGATCAAAGCGAGCAATCAAAAACAACAAGATGTATCGGTTAGCAAGCCAGACCACACCCATCAATGCCGGCAACATAACGAGTGGCTTGAGCAATGCCATCAAAGAAACATCGCCCGCCCCCACGCTTTGCACCAAGATCAGCAAGAAAATCGCGATCAAGTCCTGCAGCAACAAAATACTGATAATGACCTCACCACTTCGCTGATGATGCAGCACCGTGGTTGGTAAAAGCTTCAGACCAATAATCGTGCTGGAGAACGTGGCTGCACCGCCAACCAGCAATGATTCAGCCACGCTAAACCCAAACGCCATTGCTATGGCAAAACCAAAGGCAGCAAAAGAAAAACTACTCCACACAGTGACCCATGTAGTCTTACGCACCATATGAAAAAGCTCTTGAGGCTGAAGATTCAAACCCAACAAGAACAACAAAAAGATAATGCCAAACTCTGCAGTCTCACGAACCAGCTCAGCATCGGAAACCAACTCCAAACCCCACGGGCCTAACAATGCGCCGAGGAAGATATAAGCAACCAACAAAGATTGGCGCGCATATAACGCCAATGTGGCCACTAGAGCCGCACCGGTGAATATCAAGAAAACAGTAAAAACAATCGAATCAGTAGGCATAAAAAAACCGACAAGTTACCGCTTAACGATAACAAGTCGGCTTACTAAAAAGAAGCCAAATAATGTTTTAGGAATCTGCTGGCTTTTTCATACTGTCGAGCATGCCTGAAATATCTTTCATATTACGCGGTGCATTACGGCAATAGCCCTGTACGTCGCGGCCATCTTTGCGCTTATACGAATCAACCCAACGACAAGCATTAGATGTAGAGCAATCATTCTCAGCCATGCCTTTACAAACATTATCAGCAAGAACATTACCTGAAAGCGACATAGCACCCATCACGCTAGCGATAGACAGTGTTTTGAGTAGTTTCATTTATCTCTCCTTGTGGAATATGAGGAGAGAACATCGGCATGTTTTTCAGGACTGAAACAATTCAGGATTTAAAAGACTAAACACCGGCTTTCGACAACATAGTCTCAATAGCCGCTTCATCTAAAACAGGCACACCGAGCGATTCAGCCTTGCTTAGCTTGGAACCGGCAGACTCACCTGCAACCAGATAGTTTGTGTTCTTCGACACACTACCCACTACTTTCGCTCCAGCCGCTAACAAACGCGCCTTATACGCATCACGCGGTTGCGATAAGGTGCCGGTTAGCACAAATGACAGGCCAGCTAACTCACTGTCAGATACATCCACCTTCTCGATCGCAGGCCACTGCACACCGGCGGCTATCAGCTTATTCAAAACATCTTGATTATGCGGCTGACGGAAGAACATTACGAGCTTCTCAGCAAGCACATCACCCAAGCCTTCGATATTGATAGAGGGCTGGTTAACTAACGTCTCTGGCGACTGCTTGATCAAATCATTGACTAAATCATATCGCTCAGCAAGCAATTCAATATGCGCACTGCTACACCACTTCAAATCCATCGGCGGTTGCATCATGGCGATACGCAACTCTTTGGGTAGAGCTGATGCATATTTCAAGAAAGCTTTCGCTTGGGATAACTTCAATTCGACCAAGTCGTGCAACGTCAGCTTTTGCACCGCCTCAAGTGAGCCTAAGGTGTTGGCAATATTCATTGCCATGGTTTCACCTATCCCCAAGATACCGAGCGAAAATAAAAAGCGCGGCAAGGTAGTGTTTTTAGCTTTATCTAAACTTGAGATCAGATTAGAGGCAGACTTCTCTGCCATATGCTCAAGCTTAGCTACAGTAGCCACATCTAAAGTAAACAAATCGGCTGGATCTTTTACAAGCTGCTCATCGACAAGCTGCTCAACAATCTTGTCGCCCAAGCCATCAATATCCATCGCCTTACGAGAGGCAAAGTGCTTAATGGCTTCTTTACGCTGCGCCTGACAGAACAAGCCACCGGTGCAGCGCGCTACAGCCTCTCCGCTAATCCTCACCACCTGCGACTCACACACAGGGCATTGCTCGGGCATATGAATAGGCTTTGCATCATCAGGTCGATCTGACAGCACGGCTGAGACAACCTCAGGAATGACATCACCAGCGCGACGCACAATCACGGTATCGCCAACACGGATATCTTTACGCTCAATCTCATCCATGTTGTGTAGCGTTGCATTACTGACGGTGACGCCACCGACAAACACCGGCTTTAATCGTGCAACCGGCGTGAGCGCACCTGTGCGTCCGACCTGAAACTCAACCGCTTCAAGCAAGGTCAATTGCTCTTGCGCAGGAAACTTTTGTGCAATCGCCCATCGCGGAGCACGCGCGACAAAACCGAGCTGCTTTTGTAAATCAACCTGATCGACCTTAAACACCACGCCATCAATGTCGTAGGCCAAGCTATCGCGACGCTCACCAATTGACGCGAAATAAGCAGCGCACTCAGCACTGTCTTTACACACCGTAAGCTCAGGTGATGTTGGCAAACCCCACTGCGCTAGCAAGCGCATATTCTCGGATTGAGATGACGCCATGGAATGCCCGACGACTTCACCTAAACCATAACAATACATAGCCAAGGGACGTGTCGCGGTAATCTTTGAATCGAGCTGTCGGAGCGATCCTGCAGCAGCATTGCGTGGATTGGCGAAGGTCTTTTCACCCTTAGCGCGCTGACGTTCATTCAATGCGTCAAAGCCCGCTTTCGGCATGAAAATCTCGCCACGAACCTCAAGCACCTCAGGATAATCATCGCCACTCAAGCGCAACGGAATAGAACCAATGGTGCGCACATTTGCCGTGACATTTTCGCCCGTTGTGCCATCGCCGCGCGTCGCTGCTTGAACCAACACACCTTGCTCATAGCGCAAACTGATCGCCAACCCATCTAGCTTTGGCTCTGCGGCATACCGCACAGTCGCCGAGCTACCGAGTCGGTCTTTGACCCGTTGATCAAAGGCTGCAAACTCATCGTCATCAAAGGCGTTATCTAATGACAACATCGGAATCACATGAGTGACCTGCTCAAAGGCATCCAGTGCTGCACCACCAACACGCTGCGTTGGTGAATCAATGGTTCTTAAATCAGGTCGATCCGCTTCAATCTGCTGCAACTCACGCAACAGTTTGTCGTATTCAATATCAGGGATCTCGGGGTCGTCGAGAACGTAATAACGATGGTTATGGTATTGCAGTAGCTTTCTTAGCTCTTCTGCGCGCGCTTCTTCAGCGAACAAATCACTCATCGTTTATTTTTAAGGATAGCCACTTTACGTAAATGCTCAGCGATACTATCGCGAGTGTGATCAATACTCTGGCGAGTGAGCTTACTGCGCGTATCGTCATACAATACCGCATCCAACAGGGTCGCCATACGCTCAGCCGTCATCAACATATCACTAAACACCGCAATACCATCACGCGGTCCTGGTATCTGCGCAAATAAAGTTAAACCTGGGGTAGCAAAATCTGCTTTCTTGCCCTGCGGGAAAGTGCCCGGCTCAACCATGCTCGCCATACTAAACAAAGTGTGTTTAGCTGCCGTTTCACGATGGTAGATACCCATTTCACCGTAATGCAGGTCGACCTCTTTCACTGCTCGCTGAATCTCAGCCAGACTAAAAGGCCCACTCTTTCGCATCACATTGATCTGCACAATCTTCTTCGGCAGATCAGGATTATCTTCATACACCTCAGGCTCAACTTCAGGCTCATCGTCTGTCGCAGCAAAATCAAAATCCAAAGCGAACTGAGATTCTTCTTTTGGCTTAGCCGTAAACTCAGGCATCATAGGCATAACCGGTTCTGGAGGTGCTGGATCAAGATGAATCGGTAAATCTGGCGCTACCGGCTCTTCGCCAGATAGTGTGAACTCAGTTTCACCCTGTGCTTTAGCCTCTTCCTCAGACACAAGATCAGCTGGATCGATATCAGTAATAACCGGTGGATCAGCTAACATCTCAGGCTCTCGCTCTGGTGCCTTACCTAGCCCAACCTCATCTTCAAACGTTGGCTCACCTTTGAGTAAAGGCGCCTCAATAATCTCTTCTGAAACAGACTCTTTAACAAGTGCGTCGCCTTGCAAAGCTTCCGTTATTGTAGGCTCAGACTTTATGCGCACCTCACCAACATCACCCGCGAGGTCATCGTCAAAATGATCGTTCTCGTCAACCTCTTCGAGCTTGCGCGGCAGCTTTAATTTACCACCCCGCTTCAGTTTGTCAGCAACATAGATCGCAATAACCAAAAGAACACCGAGTCCTAATAGCAGCAGTCTTAGTTCATCTGAGCTCACCGTTATCCCCCTTACGGTTGATTAAAGTGCCGCCATCGTGGCCGCCTCTTCAATGTCGACAGATACGAGTCGAGATACACCTGGTTCTTGCATAGTGACACCTGAGAGCTGATTTGCAATCTCCATTGTCACTTTATTGTGGGTAATAAAGATGAATTGAACGTGTTCAGACATCTCTTTAACCAAATTCGAGTAGCGACCCACATTGGCATCATCCAGCGGCGCATCGACCTCGTCGAGCATACAGAAGGGTGATGGGTTCAATTGGAAAATCGAGAAGACCAACGCAACTGCGGTCATTGCTTTCTCACCACCTGATAACAAGTGAATACTGGAATTACGCTTACCCGGTGGACGGGCCATAACGGTGACACCTGTATCCAGCAGATCTTCACCGGTCAACTCAAGGTAGGCATGGCCGCCACCAAAGAGTTTAGGGAACAAGGTTTTAAAGCCGTTGTCCACTTTATCGAAGGTCTCTTTAAAACGCGTACGCGTTTCACGATCGATCTTTTTGATGGCCTCTTCAAGCGTCGTCAGCGATTTGGTCACGTCAGCGTTCTGACGATTCAAATAATCCATGCGCTCACTTTGCTCTTTGAACTCATCGATCGCCGCTAAGTTAATCGGGCCTAGACGTTGAATCTGCATTGCAAGATCTTCAACTTTGTTTTGCCAGCTTTGCGCATTAGCGTCTTCTGGCATCTCATCAATCAGCACCTGCAATTCAAAGCCAGTTTCAGACAACTGCTCTTCAATCGTGCCGCCTCGAACTACAACCTCTTGGCGAGCCATACGCGCCGCATCTAACTTGCCGCGCTCGTCTTGCACGCGCTGCTCAACAGAATGACGGCCCTGCTCTAACTCACGCAAACGATGATCAATCGCTTCGAGTTGCTTACGTGCTTCACCAAGCGCCTTTTCAGCGTCGACACGAGCAGCAAGCTTTTGTTCAAGCTCAAGCTGTTGCTCTCCCACAGGTGATGCACCATCACCCAACATCTGATTCAGCTCTTCAACACGACTAGTCAATTGTGAAACTTGCGAGTGCATGCGATCGATACCCGAACGCAGAGAATCTTCAGATGTTCGCGTGGATTCCACACGCAACTGCACTTCATGTAACTTGTTGCGTGCTACGGCCGCGGCTTCACGCGCCTGATCAAGCGAACCACGATGCGAATCACGCTCAGCACTCATCTGGTCACGCTTCTTACCTAACTGATCCACTTCAGCGAGTGCTGCATGTAAACGACTACGCGCCGCTTCCATATCTTTCTCGCCTTGGGTTAATTGCTCAGCCAGTTCATTGCCCTCTTCAACCAAGCCTTGAACACGCTGTTGAACCTGTTCCGCACGCGCCAACTTGCCACTGAGCAAAGACTTCACATCACTTAGCTGCTTGTTCGCTGCATCACGTTTTTGTTGCGTCTGATCGCGCTCAAACTCTGCCGCTTTTAACGTTTCACGTGCAGCGTTTAGTGTTTCATGTAATGACGCAATAGCAGGACCAAGATCTTGCTCACGTTGTGTAAGCTGACGGATCTCTTGCTCACGTGCTAAAACACCATCTTGCTCAGAATTACTGCGATGTAGACTTAACCACCCCTGACCCACCAAGGCACCCTGAGGCGTTATATAAGACTGACCGGCTTGTAACGAACCACTCTTCGCAAGCGCACTTTGCACATCATCTGCACACAAAACAGAACCTAATAAATGCTGCAAGCCCGGAGGACCTTTAACCTTTTCCGCTAAAGAACCCGCAACCGCCGCACCTGCAGATGCCGATGTTGCAAATAACTTAGCGCCCGCTTTAGCCATTGCCTCGACATCGTGACCAAAGCCATTCAAATCATCGACAACTACCGCTTGCAGGTGATGACCCAAAGCCACCTCTACAGCCGTTTGCCAACCAGAATCGACTTCGATGGTATTAAGGAGTCGAGATGACGCTTCTAAACCTTTGCTTGATAACCAGCTATTCAAGGCTTCGTTATCTTCACCTTTTGCCGCCTGCTGTAATGCCTGGAGGGAAGACAAACGACCACTCAAGGTTTGCAATTCAGATTGTGACTCATTCAGCTTTTGTTGCTGCTCGTTAATCTGATCGCGCGCTTGCTCAATCTGTTGTTGCGCTTGGGTCACTTGCGTCTGCGCAGACTCAACGACAGATGCACTTTCTTCTTCGCGACGCTGTAGTTCTTTGATCTCAGCTTCTAGAGTGATATCCCCTAAACGCGCTTGCTCCTCACGATTACGGTCAATACGACGCTTGAGCTGCTGTTCTTGCTGCTCAATGTGATTAATTCGTGTGCGCTCAACCTGAGCTTGCTGTGAAGGCTCATTCGACTTTGCGGTGAACTCATCCCACTCACTTTGCCACTTCTGCATCGCATGCTCAGCATCTTGCAAGGTCTGGCGCGCCGCCTCCTCAGCTACGCGCAGCTCTTCCAGCATCGGGCGATCTTTTTCTAGCTGATCAGCGAGCTCTTGCAGCTTACTGTTATCTTGCTCACTCAAGCTTTGCGCTTCTTTCAACGCATGCTTCGCTTGTTCTAAATCAGACTCTTGTTGGCGTCGTTGTTCACGCGCAAACTGAATCGCCTCTTCCAAACGCGCAATCTCAGAACCGATTGAATAGAACTGACCTTGTATCTGATTGAAGTGATCATTCGCCTCAAGATGCGCCGCACGTTGTGATTCAATTTCAGATTCGACACCACGTTGCTCAGTAACAACTGCTTCAAGCGCGTTTTGTTGTTCCGCAATCTTACGATCATGGCGCTCAACATCTTCACGCATCGACGTCAGACGTAAAGCAAGCAGTTCAGCGCGTGAGCGACGCTCATCGTCACGCAAAACTTTGTATTTTTCAGCGGTGGCTGCTTGGCGCTCTAAACGCACCAACTGCTTTTCAACCTCTTCACGCAAGTCATCCAAACGCTCAAGATTTTCACGGGTGTGCTTAATACGATTTTCGGTTTCGCGACGGCGCTCTTTGTATTTGGAGATGCCTGCGGCTTCTTCTAGATAAACACGCAACTCTTCAGGACGTGCTTCAATGATGCGCGAAATCATGCCCTGCTCGATAATCGAGTAGCTTCGAGGGCCGAGGCCGGTACCTAAGAACAGATCGGTGATATCGCGACGACGACACTTCACACCATTTAAGAAATACAGCGACTGACCATCACGGGTCACTTGACGCTTTACCGAAATCTCGGCGTATTGCGCAAACTGACCACCAGCACCGCCATCGCTGTTATCAAAAACAAGCTCGATACTGGCTGTGCCCACAGGCTTACGGCTTGTCGAGCCATTAAAGATGACATCTGCCATCGATTCGCCACGCAGCATCTTGGCTGAGCTTTCACCCATAACCCAACGCACCGCATCGATAACATTCGACTTACCACAGCCGTTTGGACCGACGATTCCGACGAGATTTGAGGGGAAGTGAACAGTGGTCGGGTCGACAAAGGATTTGAAGCCCGCGAGTTTAATTTTTTCTAGTCGCATAGCCGGTAAAGATACCCGAATGGACCTGTCACGGACAAGCAAATGGCGGTCAAAATCGAACCTTTTTCACCCCTTTTCGCAAGCCCAAAAACCACCCAAAAAAACCCAGCTGTTTAGGTCTATAGAGCGCACACTCAGGCAGTGGTTCCGATATACTCCGCAACCTGTTGTAATTCATAGAGATGTGTCATGGGATCAGTTCCAAGCAAAGACCTAGAAACTTTTGATAACCCCAACCCAGGGCGCGACTACACCATCCATATCAGGATGCCGGAGTTCACGTGCCTATGCCCGAAGACAGGTCAACCTGACTTCGCAGAACTCTTTCTCGATTACATCCCCGATGAAAAATGCGTCGAGCTTAAGGCGCTTAAGATGTATATCTGGTCATTCCGCGAAGAAGGCGGCTTCCACGAGGCGATGACAAACAAAATTTTGGCCGATTTAGTTGAAGCGACTCAACCACGATTTATGCGATTAACCGCAGACTTCAATGTTCGCGGCGGGGTCTATACCAAAGTGGTTGCTGAACATCGAAAAGAAGGCTGGGTAGCACCAGAGCCTGTTCATCTACCTTAATTTGTACAGCTGACCTCTTCACGAGGTCAGCTCCCCCTCACTATCGACGCCACAGCCTCCATGGCTGATAGTTCTCAAAACGTCGTCCATCTGCATCAAACAACACCACGTCACGCATAGAGTGTTGAGTAACCCATGTATTTAAGCGTTGCGCTGCAAGCCACCAAGCTTCAGCATCCGAGTGTGCCTCAGCATCCATAAATTCGGTGAACACTGACAGCTGATGCTCGGTTTTCTGGGATGCCAGATGCTGTAATTGCTGGATCCATAACGGCGAGGCATTGAGTTGCTGAAAACCCACTGACTCTAACGCTTCAGCATGACCAATAAAACTCACCCAGGGCGACGACACTGTCACTTTGCCATCTAACTCACGCTGTTGATTTTCAGGCCACTGATGCAACAACATCTGTAGTTCATTAAGTAACTTTTTAAAGCGAAGCGCATCAACACCCTTCGGCATCATTAGATCAACATTACGCCCTTCCACCTGACGCACAGATGAGGTTCTTATATTCCATATCGAATCGCTGATTACATAACACTGTTGATCTTCACCTACACAAAGACTCAAGCCATCGTCTTGTAAAAAATCATTCAGATAAGCCACTAAAGAAGCGCGCTGATCATGTGTTAAGGCTTCCGCAGGCAACTCAAAGCCTAGCAGGCGATCTTGATCGTGTTTGAGATAGAGCCAATCAAGCAACAAAACCTGCTGCCCTGCATGCAATGCGGGCAAAGATGCATCTTGCTGATAGCGTAATGCGGCCAGTGGCACATCGCCCTTTAACTCAGGCAAGCCAAACAACGACCAAATAATGTGTTCGAAATCGCCAAGATGATCATGACGATCCGTGCGCGCAAGAAAACGATGTAAAGGCTTTAAAGACGACAAAGCGCCAAGATCAGCCACACCTTTGGGCGGTGTCGATAACCTTGGCGCTACCACATAGTGGGTCAAACGATTAGCTCAGCTGTTCAACTCGGATACGGGTAACAGAACCACGAACAGCACCCAAGCCTTCGATCTTAGCGATAGCAGTATTCATAGCTGCTTCACGCACGCTGTGAGTCAACATAACCAATGGCACGTAATCATCTGCATCACCGGGCTCTTTCTGTTGCATCGCATCGATAGAGATACCCGCTTCACTTAAGATGCCTGCGATGGCAGCTAACACGCCAGCCTTATCCTCAACCGTCATACGTAAGTAATATGCTGTTTCAACATCATCCATGCTGAGCACTGGCGTATCTGACAACTCACCCGGTTGGAAAGCCAAGTGCGGAACACGGTTTGTTGGATCTGTTGTTAGCGCACGCGCCACATCAATCACATCTGCAACAACGGCAGATGCGGTTGGCAAAGAACCAGCACCTGCACCGTAATACAAGGTAGGGCCTACTGCATCACCATTAACCAATACCGCATTCATCACGCCATTTACGTTAGCGATCAAACGCTTCTCAGGAATCAATGTTGGATGAACACGCAATTCAACACCAGCTTCTGTCTTACGTGTTACACCCAGATGCTTAATGCGATAACCAAACTCTTCAGCGTAGGTCACATCTTGTGGCTCGATCTTACTGATACCCTCGGTAAAACATTTTTCAAACTGCAGCGGTATACCAAACGCCAGTGATGCCAAAATAGTCAGCTTATGCGCTGCATCAATACCTTCGACGTCAAAGGTTGGGTCTGCTTCGGCATAACCAAGTTCTTGTGCTTCTTTCAACACATCAGCAAAGTCACGGCCCTTTTCCTTCATCTCAGTCAGGATGAAGTTACCGGTACCGTTGATGATGCCGGCAATCCAATTGATGTGGTTTGCAGACAAGCCTTCACGCAAGGCTTTGATAATTGGGATACCACCCGCAACAGCCGCTTCAAACGCTACCGTTACGCCCTGCTTTTGTGCAGCGGTGAAAATCTCATTACCGTGCATCGCAATCAACGCTTTGTTTGCAGTTACCACGTGTTTACCGTTCTCAATCGCTTTCATCACCAGTTCTTTTGCTGGCGAGTAACCACCGATTAATTCAACAACGATATCGACCTCTGGGTTTGCAACAACATCGAATGCGTCGTTACAAATTTCGACACTTTCCAAGCCTTCAAGCTGCGATGGATCGTAGTCACGTGCTGCCGCATGGCTAACCACAATCTCACGACCGGCACGACGTGCAATCTCTTGTGCATTACGCACCAATACGTTCAAAGTACCGCCGCCGACAGTACCTAAACCTAATAAACCAACTTTAACCGGCTTCATTTACAACTCCTGTTGTCCGCGTGCTCAGTCGAGCAAACCATCTTTGCGGAACATATCGCGAATACCACGCACTGCTTGACGCGTACGATGTTCATTCTCGATCAAACCAAAACGCACATGATCATCGCCATACTCACCAAAGCCAATACCTGGTGCAACAGCAACCTTTGCGTCCTTTAATAACTTTTTACAAAACTCTAATGAGCCCATCTCTTTATATGCGTCGGGAATTTTTGCCCAGACAAACATCGTCGCCTTAGGAATCGCGACAGTCCAGCCAATATGGTGCAAGCCTTCACAAAGCACATTACGGCGCTGCTCATACATCTTGCGAATGTCTTCAACAACATCCTGCGGACCTTCCAATGCTGAGATAGCCGCGATTTGAATTGGCGTGAACGTACCGTAGTCAAGATAAGACTTAATGCGACCTAATGCCGCCACCAAGGTTTTGTTACCGACCATAAAGCCAACACGCCAACCCGGCATATTGTAACTTTTCGACATTGAGAAGAACTCAACTGCGATCTCATCGGCACCTTCAACCTGAAGGATAGATGGTGCTTTATAGCCATCAAATACTATGTCGGCATAAGCCAAGTCTTGCACAACCCAAATCTTATGCTCTTTGGCAATCGCAACCACGCGCTCGAAGAACTCAAGTTCCACACATTCTGCGGTTGGGTTACCTGGGTAGTTCAAGACCAACATCTTAGGCTTAGGCCACGATTCACGAATCGCTTTTTCAAGCGCTTCAAAGAAATCGATCTCGCCCGTCACCGGCACATGACGCACATCAGCACCTGAGATGATGAAACCGTAAGGATGGATTGGATACGCAGGATTTGGCACCAACACCGAGTCACCAGGCCCCATGCAGGCCAAGGCTAAGTGAGCCAAGCCCTCTTTCGAGCCAATGGTCACAATGGCTTGTGTCTCAGGATCTAGATCCACATCGTAACGATCTTTATACCAATTACAGATGGCACGACGCAGACGAGGAATACCTTTAGACGTCGAGTAGCGGTGGGTATCACCACGTTGCGCCGACTCAACCAACTTATCAACGATATGTTGTGGGGTGGGTTGATCTGGATTTCCCATACCGAAGTCAATGATGTCCTCACCACGTGCTCGCGCCGCGGCCTTCAGCTCATTTACTATAGCGAAGACATACGGGGGCAGACGCTTGATGCGACTAAAATCGTCCATACTGAGTGACACAGAGACCTCAACCAGAGAAAGGGAAAAATAAGCCGGTAAAAGTACTGAGTGAGCCCTCATATGTCAATGAAATCAAGGCCATTACAGCCACTTTCCGTTAACATCTCAGCCCTAGATGACCACAAGGAGTCCACACCGTGAAAATGGTGCTCGACGAAGCTGCCGGACAAAACTTGATTGACGCCTTCGATGGTGAATCGTTAACCGTGCGCGGCCGCCGCTTTGATCATCAAAATGGGCTCATCCTTTTCAATGCTGGCGCACCTATCGACTGGCCAAGCGAGGATAAAAGCGTGACTGCGAAAGAAACCCTGGCCGCGGTGGTCAAACAAGCCCCTGAGGTAGTCATCCTAGCGACCAGCGATAACTGCCAATTTCCCGAGCCTCGCACGCTTATCCGCCTGATGGATCAAAGGATTGGCTATGAGGTCATGGATACCCCATCCGCTTGCCGCACCTTTAATATCCTTCTTGGCGAAGACCGCACAGCTGCGCTAGTGATTCAGCCTAAACCTTGACACTCGGCATCCCCCTTCCGAGAATAGAAACATCTTCTAGAGACGAGCAACCAACTTTTGGACGACATACCCCTTAGTGTGCTTTTTAGCGCACTCGTATTCTTACTTTTCCTGTCTGCATTTTTCTCTGGCTCAGAAACCGCACTGATGACGCTCAACCGTTATCGCCTCAAGCATCTTGCAGATGAGGGACACACTGGCGCGCAACTCGCAGCCAAGCTGCTTGAGAAGCCTGATCGCTTAATCGGCTTGATTCTGCTTGGCAACAACTTCGTCAACATCATGGCCTCATCGCTAGCGACCTTGATTGCACTGCGACTCGGTGGAGACGGTGCGATTGCAATCGCCGCTGGCATCCTCACCTTTGTGGTTCTGATCTTCTCTGAAGTAGCACCCAAAACCCTAGCTGCCATGCATCCTGAAAAAGTTGCCTTCCCTGCCGCTTGGATCTACACACCGCTGCTTAAGGTCATGTTCCCACTGGTTTGGCTAGTTAACCTGATGGCGAACTCCATTCTTAAGTTACTTGGTATCTACCAAGAAGACAGTGATGGACAAGCATTGAGTCGCGAAGAGCTTAAAACCGTAGTAAATGAAGCTGGCGCCATGATTCCACATAAGCACCAACGCATGCTGTTAAGCATTCTCGATCTTGAGAAAACTTACGTTGAAGACATCATGGTTCCACGCACTCAACTTGACGGTATCGATATTGATGCGCCGATCAGTGAGATTCTCGATCAACTGCAACAGAGTCCTTACACTCGCGTGTTGGTTTACGAAGGTAGCATCGACCACGTACTTGGCTTTATTCACTCACGCAACATTCTGAAAGAAGCACTTGATAGTGATGGGCTTACTCACGAAGAACTGCGCGAGCTTGTCCGCGAACCCTACTTCATCCCGAAAGGCACACCGCTTAACAAACAGCTGATTAATTTCCAACGAAACAGACGCCGTTGGGGCTTAGTTGTCGATGAATACGGCGATGTACATGGCCTACTCACCATGGCAGACCTACTCGAAGAGATTGTAGGTGAATTCGCAACTGACCCATCTGATCACATTGCGTCGGTACATCCTCAAGATGATGGCAGCTATCTCGTAGATGGCACCGCATTGCTGCGAGAGCTATCTCGCAACATGCATTGGGAGCTACCCACCGAAGGGCCAAAAACACTGAATGGCTTGATTGTCGAATACCTGCAAACACTACCAGAAGCAGGCACCTCTTTGATGATCGAAGGCTACCCGATCGACATCATTCAGATTCAAGACAACGTGGTGAAAACCGCGCGTATACGCCCACTTGAGCGTCGCATAGAAAAGTCGAGCGTTTAAGTAATCGCGTCGATCGCCTCACTCAGACGTGTCACCGGAATAATCTCTAAGCCATCGATAGGCTTTTTCGGCACGTTGCTCTTTGGCGCTATCACTCGGGTAAAGCCATGTTTAAGCGCTTCACGCAGACGATCCTGACCATTGGGTACTGGACGTATTTCACCTGCTAGCCCTACCTCACCAAAAGCAGCCAATTCCATTGGCAGGGGACGATCACGGAAGCTTGATAAGGCAGCAAGCAAGACAGGCAAATCAGCCGCGGGTTCTGTGACACGCACACCACCGACCACATTTAAGAAAACATCCTGATCGAACATGCCGACACCGCCATGACGATGCAGCACCGCAAGCAACATCGATAAACGATTTTGCTCTAAACCTAATGCCACACGACGCGGGTTACCCAATGGACTTTGATCCACCAGTGCTTGCACCTCAACCAACATAGGGCGTGTGCCTTCACGAGTTACCAGAATGGCACTACCTGCCACTTGTTGCTCATGTCGAGATAAGAAAATCGCTGAGGGGTTACTCACTTCTTTGAGACCTTTATCGGTCATCGCAAAGACACCCAACTCATTCACCGCGCCAAAACGATTCTTGATGGCACGAATCAAACGGAACTGTGAGCCACTCTCACCTTCGAAGTACAACACGGTATCGACCATATGCTCGAGCACACGAGGCCCCGCTAACGCGCCCTCTTTTGTGACATGTCCCACCAAGAACAAACTGGTACCGGTTTGTTTAGCAAAGCGTACCAAATGCGCCGCAGATTCACGCACCTGCGCAACAGAACCTGGTGCCGAATTCAGCTCTTGGGTGTAAAAGGTTTGAATTGAGTCGAGCACAATCACTTTGGGTTTGTGCTGCTGCGCTAACTGAATAATGCGCTCAACGCATGTTTCAGTAAGTAGCTGCACCTTATCGCCCGGGAGGCCTAAACGGTGCGCACGCAAACTGATCTGTTCAGCGGATTCTTCACCGCTGACATACAAGGTCGACATCTTTTCGCTAAGCAATGACATCGCTTGAATCAATAGCGTTGACTTACCAATACCCGGATCACCACCGATCAAGGTCACCGAACCTAGCACTAAGCCACCACCCAGTACCCGATCAAGCTCTTTCAATGTAGTACTAATCCGCGAGGTCTCTTCAGCGGAGACATCAGCTAATGCACGAATTGTGGCGGGTACTTCACCAGCATAGCCCGCAAAGCGACCTTGTTCAGGCGCTGAGGATGGCACGGTTTCTTCTAACGTATTCCATGCACCACAGTCAGTACACTGCCCTGCCCATTTAGGAAAGGTAGCGCCACACTCGGTACACACATAGGCTGTTTTTGCTGCTTTTGCCATCGTTAAGATTTGTTAATACGCTGAACGCGCTGAGTCACTCCACACATCAAAGTATAGGCAATAGTGTTTGTCCATTGCGCGACAAGATCAATCGGCAACCCTTCGCCCCACAGAGTCACTTCATCACCGATCACACAATCAATACCACGCAGATCAACCGTGATCATATCCATCGAGACGCGACCAATGATAGGCGCTTGCTTACCATTGATAAGTACATAAGCCTCAGCCGGCACTTCGCGTGGATAACCATCGCCATAACCAATACCGACAACACCCATCGGCATGCTCTCATCGGCATGCCATGTCGCACCATAACCAACGCTATCACCGGCGTTTAATTGCTTGATTGAAATTAACCGACTGGATAACTGCATCACAGGTTTTAAACCAAGCGATTGAGGACTTTGATTGAGTAGCGGTGATGCACCATACAACATCAAACCAGGGCGCACCCAATCTGCATGCGCATCAGGCCGCGTTAACACTGCAGCCGAATTGGCGATAGACAGTGGCAAACCCTCCGGCCACGCAATGTCATTAAAGGCCGAGAGCTGCACATCGGTTTTAACATCTTGCGGATCATCGGCGTTCGCAAAGTGGGTCATAGCACCTTTTAGCTTGAGATACTTATGCTGTTGAACGACCGCTAGCACCTCGGGCACCTGATCTGGATGCAGGCCTAGGCGCGACATGCCGCTATCAACTTTGATCCAACAGCCCAATGGGCCATCTAAGTCCTCAAGCCACGTCAACTGCTTAGGGTGATGAATAGCGACATCAAGCTGATGTTGTTGCGCAAGCGATACCTGCTCAGGTGAACATAAACCCTCAAGCACTAAGATTGACTTGGTAATACCTTCAGCACGAAGCGCCAAACCTTCTTCGACACGCGCTACTGCAAAGGCATCAACTTTATCTTGCAGTGCATAGGCTAACGAGATTGCACCATGGCCATAACCGAGTGATTTAATCACCGCCATGATGTTGCTATTGGGTGCCAAATCGCTAACCCGCGAAACGTTATGTAACAACGCAGCGTGATCAATCGTGGCCCATGCGTTGCTAAGTGGCATGCTGCTTAGTAGTCCATCTCTTCGTAGACATCACGCGCAAAGTTATCAAAGCGAGTGAACTGACCCTGGAAGGTCAGGTTAACTGTACCGATAGGACCATTACGTTGCTTAGCAATAATGATCTCGGCTTTACCTTTATCCGGTGAGTCTTCGTTATAGACCTCATCGCGATAAATAAACACGATCAAGTCAGCATCTTGTTCTATCGCACCCGATTCGCGAAGATCTGACATAACAGGACGTTTATTCGGACGTTGCTCAAGCGAACGATTAAGCTGCGATAGCGCAACCACTGGGCAATTTAATTCTTTAGCTAAGGCTTTTAAGCCACGCGAGATTGCCGAGATCTCGTTAACACGGTTATCACCTGCTTCTGGCGCACGCATTAACTGCAGATAGTCGACCATGACCATACCTAACTGGCCATGCTCCTTTTGCAAACGACGACAACGCGCACGAATCTCGTTAGGTGTCAGTGCTGCTGAGTCATCAATAAAGATTTTCGCTTGGCTAAGTATATTGACTGCTGAGGTAACACGCGGCCAATCGTCATCTTCTAATTTTCCTGAACGCACGGCTTGCTGATTAATACGACCAAGCGATGAAATCATACGCATAGTCAGTGCTTCAGCTGGCATTTCCATTGAAAAAATCGCAACAGGCACGCCTGCACCAATCGCAACGTTCTCACACATATTCATCGCAAAGGTGGTCTTACCCATCGAGGGACGACCTGCCACGATAACCAAATCAGCTTTCTGTAAACCGGAGGTGCGACCGTCAAAATCATTAAAGCCAGATGAGACACCTGTGAGGGCATCATCGCTGTTAAATAGTTCATCGATCTTATCGACTGTTTTCGTTAGCAAGGCCTGAATATTTTGGAATCCTTGGCGTCCTTTATCCTTTTGCTCAGCAATCTTAAAGACTTCGGTCTCTGCTTGATCGAGCAGATCATCCACCGGACGTCCTTCAGGACGGTAGCCACTATCTGCAATCTTATTGCCGACTCTGATTAACTGACGCATCACCGATTGCTCACGCACGATTCGCGCATAAGCCGGCACGTTTGATGCTGTAGGTGTTTCATTTGCCAACATACCAAGGTATGGCATGCCGCCCACGTCACTGAGTTCAGCGCGTCGCTCTAACTCTTCGGCAATCGTCACCACATCCAGGGGCTGATCCGCCTCTGAAAGCGCACGCATAGCTTTAAAGATTAATTGATGTTCGCGACGATAGAAATCTTCGCTAGAAATCTTGTCAGAGATCTCATTCCACGCATCTGAATTAAGCATCAAGCCGCCCAAAACAGCTTGTTCACCCTGCACAGAATGCGGTGGCACACGAAGCGTTTCCAACGCTTGATCAACCGGCATTGAGACGGTGTTTTCGCTGTAATCTTCGTAAGAGGCGGGAGGATTTAATTCGTCTGACATCACTGCATTAAAACATAAAAGCCGCTGAGACTGATCAGCAAATCGATCGGTCAAACAGCGGCCACAAAAACACCCCAGCAAGGTGCTTGCTAGGGTGTTCTTTTAGGTAATCAGCGAGGCTGATTACTCAGCAACAACAGTAACTTTTACAGTTGCGTCTACGTCAGTGTGCAAGTGAATTGCGAACTCATATTCGCCCACTTCACGAATCGCACCTTCAGGCATACGTACTTCAGCACGCGTTACCTCAACACCTGCCGCAGTGACTGCATCAGCAATATCGCCAGTACCAACAGAACCGAACAACTTACCCTCGTCACCTGCTTGGTGAGCGATAGTGACGCCGTCGATCGCTTCGATAGCCGCCTTACGTGACTCAGCTGCAGCTAGCTTTTCAGCTGCCTGCTTCTCAAGCTCTGCACGACGTGCTTCGAATTCTGCAACGTTTGAGTCGCTTGCAAAAACTGCCTTGCCCTGAGGGATCAAGAAGTTACGAGCGTAACCAGACTTGACGGTAACCTTGTCACCCAATGCACCAACGTTTGCTACTTTTTCTAGAAGAATTACTTCCATCTTTCTAACCCCGATTAAAGGTAATGTGGAGCCGTGTTATCACGAACTCACTGAGCCGAAGGTTGTCCTTCATCCAACTCAATCTTTTGATTGAATCTTTGCTCGAAAATTTAACCATCCGTCCGCAAACCCAGCGGCAGCGATTGCTGTAACGCTATACGGTAAGCCGACGAACAACACAAAGTACAAGCCGTAAATCCAGCCTCGCTTTGATTCACCCTTTTGATGAACCCAAGCATGAGCCACACTCAAACCCTGCAGCAAAAACAAGGTGGTTCCTACCAGGTACAACTGCCCTAACAGCGTTGGACCTTGATCACTCAGCAACGATGGCAACAATGTGATTGGAACCAACCAGAGCCACACTCGACTCACAGCAAACGCACGAAACGCCTGTCCAAACTCATTGCTTTGGTTCAGCTTGGCTTGCATCCACAGTGCAATAAACACTGCAACGCTCGACGAGCTCAACCAACTTGCCGCAACACCACCAGGCATCCAACCAGCAATAGCTGTCGCCAATGCTTGCTGATCCGCTTCTGGCACTACCGATGTATCAAACTGAAGTTTCATGTATTCAGTTATCAAGCCATCCCAATACGCATTGGGATCACCTAACAGTAGGTATTGCGCAACAACCAAGCCAATTGCCGCCATGGCAAGAACCTCGATTGTTTTGCTGAGTGATCGACTCTGCCCTAACAGCAAACCCGAACCCCATGCTGGCAACCATAGAACTAAGCCCATGATGGCCATTGCGAGTGGCATGTTAAAAATCAAGCCACCCAAACCAGCGATCGCAAACCCTGCTGATAAAACAACCAAGAGACCTTCTCTTGCGCCGTTTCTCAACGTGGCCAAGACCACCAGCGCTGCACTGATCAACGCCATCGGCGTGATCATCAGAGCCAACATACCCGACACGGTGGTCGCCATGATGGCCTGAGTGCGTCCCTTCATCACCCAAGTGATTAGGGCTTTCATACAACTACTCGGTAAAACCGAACGGATGTCGCTTTAAACGACACCACACTCACCAGCCGATTAATGGCTATCTGAGTAAGGCAACAAAGCCAAGAAGCGCGCACGCTTCACAGCAGTAGCCAACTGACGCTGGTACTTAGCACTGGTGCCAGTGATACGACTAGGAACAATCTTGCCGGTTTCGGTAATGTTCTGGCGCAAGGTGTTTAGATCTTTGTAATCGATCTCGATACCTTCAGCCGCGAAACGACAACCTTTACGACGACGGAAAAAACGTGACATCGAACTCTCTCCTTAATTAGCTAGCTGCAGCTTCAGGTGCATCTTTCTTGTCGTCTTCTTTGATCAAAGGCGACGCCTCAGTTACCGCCTCATCGCGACGGATTACCAAGTTACGGATGACCGCATCATTGAAGCGGAACAAGGTTTCAAGTTCAGTTAAAGCTTCACCAGTCGCTTCAACGTTCATCAACACATAGTGTGCTTTGTGAACTTTATTAATTGGGTAAGCCAACTGGCGACGACCCCAATCTTCTAGACGGTGAATTTTACCGCCGGCAGTTTCAATTACCGACTTGTAGCGGTCTACCATTGCTGGCACCTGCTCACTCTGATCAGGGTGGACCAGGAACACGATTTCGTAATGACGCATTGTAGCTCCTTACGGGTAAAAGCCTCCCGCACTGCGCGGTGAAGCAAGGAGTGCCGACCCAGAGGACCGACGAGAGCGCGCGATTCTAGAGAAACGCCTTATAAAATGCAAGCTTAGCGGCGCTGACGGACGGCCTCGTAGAGCGCGACACCGGTCGCTACCGACACATTCAGACTCTCGACCTGCCCCTGCATGGGTAAACGCACCAATTGGTCGCATTGTTCGGCCGTCAGGTGTCGCATACCCTCACCTTCGGCGCCCATTACCAGCGCTAGTGCACCGGTCAAATCCGCTTGGTAGAGCTCGAGATCGGTCTCACCCGTCGTACCGACTACAAAAATACGAAAATCATCCTGGAGATGTCGCAAAGTCCGCGCCAGATTCGTCACCTGCACAAACGGCACAGTTTCAGCGGCACCACTCGAGACCTTCACTGCCACCGGGGTTAGCCCGACCGATTTATCTTTAGGTGCAATCACCGCATCCACTCCCGCACCATCAGCCGTGCGCAGACAGGCACCTAGGTTATGCGGATCGGTCACGCCATCAAGGACCAATAATAAAGGCGGATGATCGAGGCTATTCAGTAAGTTATCAAGATCATCCTCAGTCTGCGCAGTAGGCGCTTGGGTACTGATCACTACACCCTGATGGTTAGCGCTACCAGCTAGCTTCTCGACAGTTTTCTTATCGCTCGCGGTCAGAGGGATACCGAGCTTTTTCGCATCATCTAAAACAGCATTCAAACGACGGTCTTTGCGTGTCGCGTCGTAAATGATTTCATTAATTCGCTCACGACCAAACTTAAGCGCTGAACGCACTGCATGTATACCGGCAACCCATTGTTGCTTATCGCCCATGACTTAATGCGTACCTTTTTTAGTCTTAGCTGCGGCACGCTCTTTCTTACCCGGGCGACCTTTACGCTTTTTACCTTTGCTCGCTTTCTTTTTACTGGTCTTCTTTTCGTCCGACTCAGAACGCGATCCCCATGGGTTTTTACTCGGCTTTTTTGAACCTGGTTGCGAACGTGGTGGGCGATCAATGCGCAGTTGATCCGCTGGCACACCATGAATCATCTCAACTTTCTTCTTAGTCGGCGCTTCGCTATTGCCATCATCGAGTACAAAGTCGATCTTGCGATCTTCCATGTTGACAGCAGCAACTCGCACCCTAATACGATCACCTAAGCGATAAACCTTACCCGAACGCTCGCCCGTTAACCGATGACCAATGGGATCAAAGATGAAGTAATCACGATCAAGCGCAGTGATATGAATCAAGCCGGTGATAAAAATCTCATCTAGCTCGACAAACAGACCAAAGCTATTCACACCTGAGATTGTGCCTTGGAAGCTTTCGCCCACTTTATCCAGCATGAAATAACACTTAAGGGCATCAGCCGAATCACGCGATGCATCATCCGCGCGACGCTCACACAGTGAACAGTGCTCACCCATGTGCGCTAAATCTTTATCCGTATAGGCAAAGCCTTTTGCCGAACCATTTCGTAGCACATGACGGATCGCACGATGCACCATCAAGTCTGGGTAGCGACGAATCGGTGAGGTGAAATGCGCATAGGCTTCAAATGCCAAACCAAAGTGCCCAACATTCTCATCGGTATACACCGCTTGCATCATCGAGCGCAGCAGTACAGTTTGAATCACATGGTAATCCGCACGCGTTTTAACTTGCTCAAGCAGCTCGGCATAATCTTTCGCAGTTGGCTCTAGACCACCCTTAAGGGACAAACCCAGTTCACGTAAAAATTGCCCCAAGTCCGAGAGCTTCTCCTCACTTGGGCGCTCATGCACACGGTACAAGGCAGGTATTTTATTCTTAAGTAAGAAGCGTGCTGCTGCAACGTTAGCCGCCAACATGCATTCTTCAATTAAACGGTGTGCATCATGTCGCACCAGTGGCACCACTTCGGCCACCTTGCCGTTCTCATCAAATTTAAACCGCGTTTCAGTGGTATCAAAATCAATTGCACCGCGCACGGCACGTGCTGCATGTAGCACTTTATAAAGGCCATGTAGGTCTTCGAGATGCGGTAATACGTGTGCGAACTCTTCTTTAAGCGCCTGATCATTATCAATCAGCATCGCGCCCACTTGGTCATAGGTAAGGCGGGCATGTGAATTCATCACGCCTTCAAAGAAGCGCGAGCGGAACATCTTGCCCTGCGGATCAAAGTACATCTCACAGACCATGCACAGACGATCGACCTTTGGATTGATCGAGCACAGTCCATTAGAGAGCACCTCTGGCAACATCGGCACCACAC